>JAKZYH010000438.1:0-4356 GCA_047514575.1 Acidobacteriota bacterium
GCGAACGGTGGAAAAACAACTGCGAGCACTTGCCAGTTCTCCTCCAGAACTACTTGTTTTTCCACGGTTTGCATAGTGCGGCAGTTTCCATGGCCTGCCTTTGACTGGCGGCACCTCCCCATTTACCGGATGAACCAGAAAAAGATGGGATCCGGTACGATCTCGAGCGACGTAGGCCAGGAGCGTGCCGTCTGGCGAGATGGCAAGAGGAGCCCCCATCACCCTTGGCTGGCGCTGCCCATCCGGAAGAGTTATGGTCGTCCGGCTCACGGGCGCGGAAGCAGGTGTTGACGACCACCCTGGACCGGCAAACCAAAACAGCAGGACCGTGGCCAGCACAGCGATAAGAGCGGCTGCGAGGAGTGGAAGGGCCCGCTGCCATCTGGCTGGGCTCGCAGTCGCCACCTCCCCGTAAAGATCATCCGAAGGATGCTCGAGAGCGTGCCTGATCTCGATTCTGGCATCCCCAATGTGCTGGACGCGGTCATAGGGGTCCTTCTCGAGACAGCGGCGCAGGAGCCTCCGGATCGCTGGAGGGGTTTCCTTAGGCAATCCCTCCCAGTCGGGTTCCTTCTGGAGGATCTTGGCGATGGAGTCGGAGATCGTCTCTCCCCCAAATTCCTGGACTCCCGTAAGACACTCGAGCAGAACAGACCCAAAGGCCCAGATATCGGTCCTCGTGTCTACCGGCTTGCCGCGAGCCTGTTCCGGACTCATGTAGGCCGCCGTGCCCAGGATGACCCCCTCCTGTGTCGCCTCCATCGTCAGCGTGGGGGAGTTGACCAGCTCGTGCTGCGTCAGCTCTGGGTCCAGTGCCTTGGCCAGCCCAAAGTCCAGGACCTTGACCTTGCCCTCGGGTGTGATCTTCACGTTGGCGGGCTTCAGATCCCGATGAATGATCCCCTTCTCATGAGCCGCCTCTAGAGCCTGGGCGATCTCCAGGGCCATCCCCAGGGCCTCTTCCGTCGGGATCGGACCCTCGGTAATCCTCTCGGCCAGTGTCGGGCCCTCCACCAATTCGAGTACCAGCGCCTGCACATCTCCGTCCACTTCCAGCCCGTGGATAGTGCTGATGTTGGGATGGTCGAGAGACGCCAGGACTTCCGCTTCTCTCTGGAAACGACCCATTCTCTGACGATCACGAGCGAACTTCTCGGGTACGATCTTCAGCGCTACGTGCCGGCCGAGACGGGTGTCCGTGGCACGGTACACGGCACCCATACCACCTTCGCCCAGCTTCGCCGTGATCTTGTAATGATTAATGCTTTGGCCTAGCAATGTGGATCTCCAGACTATAGGGAACCCATCCATCGAATACTAGAGCCTTGGGTCTGGAAGGGCAATCCTAGTGTTCTATCCTCGAAGTTCGGTGCATAAGTCTGTGAGCCATGGGCGTCGTATGCAAGGCGCGCTGACGCAGGAATACCAGGGGTCTTTTGAGGAAGCACAACACAGCAGACGGCGGTCAGGCCCGCAGAATTATGTGCCGAATTTCGAGGACAGGACGCTAGGGGCGGGTGGTTTATATATTAGTCCGAAGGATAGACGGGGCTCTTCTACCTACCATACCATTCAACAGTGGAGTCAGAACTGTACAATGTTGTACAATCGTGTCATGAAAATCTCGATCAGCGAGGTGCGGCAGAGGCTGCCTGAACTGGTGCGGCAGGTCAAAGACGACGACGAACTGCGTATACAGATCACCGTGCACGGAGATGTGGCGGCCGAGTTAAGGGGCTGCGCTCCGGAACCGTCTCCCGGAGCTGCAGCCATACGGATTCAGGAGCTCATTGGGAAACTTCCGGCACACCGTGGGCGTAAACGAAACATCTCGGGGCAGGTCGGCCAGCATCTTTACGGCAAGCGTCAAGAATGACGTTGCCGCCCCGACTCTTCTGCGATACTTCCTTTTTTTATGCCTGCCTGGATCCATCCGATGTGAATCACTCTGTCGCCGCTCGGTTTGTCGACGAGGCTGCTCAGACCCGCAGCGACTTCATGACGACCTGGGATGTCGTTAGCGAGACCGTGACACTTCTACGCTACCGCCACTCTTTCGCGGCCGCCTGGACCTTAATGAGCGAGATCAAGCCCAGGCTACGACTGGTCTCGTACGGAGAAGGGACTAGAGCCGAAGCCGAAGAGGTCTTTCGAATCTACGCGAAGGATCACCGACTTTCCTACTGCGATGTGGTCTCCTTCGTCGTCGTAACCACGCTACTCGACAATCTGCCCTGCCTGGCGTTCGATCGCGACTTCAAGAGATTGGGTCTGACCGTTCTCACCTGACCCCGGGTTCTCGCTGGCCACGGATCTGTCCTTTCCCTGGCCCTGGTCTTTCAACTTGCCTTTGCCTTACCCTCGCCACCACTGTCGACGAAAAACAGGCCCGCTTTCCGCGACCGGATAGCCAGAAGACAAATGACCTGACACTTGTAGCCGGGTTCCAAGCGTTTCCGCGCAGGGGCCTTGTGTACTCCCTGAGATCGCTGATCTCAGGCTCCTAGAGCTTGACTGAACACGGCTCCTGGGGCAAGGTGTGATCATTCGATCCTGCGGCTTTGCCGAGCAATGGGACGTGATTCTTCTGCGTCGAGGAGTAGAGCAATGAGTGATTTCCAGGAGGACAGCTCCCACAACCGCCGTCACTTCCTCGGGCGCTCCCTGCGTGGTCTGGGGACCGTGGCTGCCGCCCACCTGGCCGGCGCCGAAACCCAGGCTGGGCCCAGTGCCGGACACGAAAGGAGCGCCGGGAAGACCATGAACATCGACGCACACGGCCACATCAGCCAGGTGGAGATCCAGGACATTCAGGGACCGGAGACCTACAAGAAGGGCTACAAGTACGGGATGTCCCATCGAGACAACCTCTACCTGATGGACGCGGTGGGAGTCGACATGCAGGTCCTCCAGTGCGCCTTCCACCTGCATGGCTACCACCGCCGGGTGATGAAGGAGCACCCCGACCGGTTCGTCGCCATCACCAAGATCGACGAGAGACTGTTGCCGGGCGAGGAGGGGCTCAAGCTTATCCAGACCCACATCGAGGACTGGGGATTCAGGGGTTTGTTCTACGATACATGGCGCCCGGAGGAGCGTGTCAAGATGGGGTTTGATCCCAAGGACTGGGGCACGCCCGACCCCTTCTACCACTTCGACCATCCCCGCTACGATCCCCAGTGGGAGCTGCTCCAATCGCTGGGAGTGCCCGTCTGCATCACCTGCTACCCCGAGAACTTCAAGGTCCTGGGTCCCGGCTTCCTCAACGTGATGAAGCGCTTTCCCGACCTGAAGGTGGTCATCATCCACGGAATCGACCCTCCCAGCTGTCTGCTGGACGATGGCAGCGTCCGCATTCCGGAGGCGGTGGTGGAACTGGTCAAAAACCACGACGTCGTCATGGAACTCCTCACCGGTCTCGACGGACTCCGGAACAAGCCCAACCGCTACGGTCCAGACGACCAGGTCATCCGGGCCTTCTACGACACCTTCGGTCCCGAGAAGCTGATGTGGGGGACCGAGTTCACCTACATCGAGCTCCCCACCGTGGAGCAGTATCGGTACCAGTTCGACTACATCAAAAACCGGTGCCCCTATATGAGCGCCGCCGACATCGACCAGATTCGGGGCGGAACGGCCATGAGGGTATACCAAATCGCCGGCTGACAGTTCAGCCCGGAATGGGCCGGGCCAACGCGACTCGAAGCCACCGTCGTAGGGAACTAGTTCAACTATCGAGCAGAACGGAGGTTAGCGGGGATGGTGGAAACCGCTCGCCTTCAGGCGAAGAGAAGGTTCCCGAAGTCCCGGAGGGACGGTAGGGTCATCTCCGAGTGCAGTTAAAGGGTGGTAGAGCCGGTCTTTGACGTGGCTTCGGTCTCCAGGCCGAAGTATATTGGTCGAGCCTGGCTCGACCAACGGCGGCCTGGAGACCACCGCCACGACGTTAGCAGGAAAGGTCGAATTCGATTCGACATCCTCCGAACCCCTCGGCTTGGAGGCCAAGGGTCGGCCTCAGTAGCCCGATGCTCGGGTCCTGGGTGGGGATGTCCCTCGTGGGAGCGACAACGGAATATGCCCACCTAATCAGCGAGCTATAATGGTCGGATGCTACCTGTCATCCAGATCGTTTCAGCGCTCCTTGTGGCCTTCTTCGTCGTCTCCCCATTGGACGGCGGTAACCCGCGCCTCCTCTCCGTGGAGAGGATATGGGATCGAGCAGATCATAGCGCCTTCACAGACCTCATCCGGTACCGGGAGGAGTGGTTCTGCGTCTTTCGGGAGGGGAAGCAGCACGGTCATGGTGATACCGGTCAGATCCGGATACTGAGGTCCCGAGACGCCCAGACCTGGGAG
>JAKZYH010000439.1:0-2959 GCA_047514575.1 Acidobacteriota bacterium
GTACCCCAGTCGAGTAAAGTCATATGAAGCGATCGAGTGGCTGACCTCGGAGAGGTCCGGAGTCGGCGCGAAGTGGAAGCAGACCCGGTGGGTCTATGGAAAGAGTCACACGCAAACTATCGAAATTGTTGAGTGGAGGGAGCCAAATTCGTTTGCAATGACTGCGACCGAGGCCGGAGCAACCTATCTAACCCGCTACAGCCTCCGTGGTCTCGATGTCTTTCGAGGTCCAGCCCAACAACCTGTTCAGTAAGGTATTCGTCAAGCTTATGGGCAAGATGCTTCTGGGCTCAACCCGCGAAACCTTGCAGAACGATCTCTCAGATCTGGCCAATGCTGAGGAAAGGTCATGAGCGAGTCGATGCGAGTCGTCGACACCGGCCCGGACGCCTATCTAGCGTCCCTTCCCGAGGAGCACCGCGACACCCTGACATCGGTCGACAGGACGATCCACCGTGGTTATGCTGTCGGGCGCCTCGACGGGGACGACGGCCCTTCCGCTCTCGTCCGTGGTGATGTCCCGCCACATCCAGGTCTCGGGGAAGAACTGGCGTACACGCTTCACTTTGGCAAGGCCTTCTGGCGGGGCCTCACCGGGCATGGCCATGGCAGCCGCCGTGCTAAACTCGACCACTCTCGGATCGACCAAGGACAGCGGTGTCGGAGTCGGTGGAGTTTGCGCAGACCCATTGCAGTGCCCTAGTACGAGGATTCATAATCCAAGGGCGCTGGCCACCAGAAGTGACTTAGCCCTACCTCCACGAAGTCGAGTCCTCATCGGTCTCATGTAGTAGGACGTTCTTCCACCCTCGGAAAAGTTCCGTTGGTATTGCGTCTTCTTTTCCGCAAATCCCTGCTAAGCGCATCATGTCAGGCTACCACGGTGGCGCCCAGCGCGGTAGGCAGCGTAGAAAAGGAGCCCCAACAGAGCTACCAGGGCTACTCCGCCGACGGGTGCCGCGATGGCTATGATCCGCCACACGACCGAGGACTCCTTCTCTACGAAAGAGATGTCAATACGTGCGTCTGGTTTCGCAGGGGGCGTTGCCTCTGCCTCCACGGGAACAGTCGTTTCTCGAATCTCTTTATCCCTGACTTTGCCATGTGCCTCGACAGAGGACAGCACCTGCTTGAAGTCCTTCGAGAACACCCGGAGGGTCACGTCAGAGCTTTCTTTCCCGTCCCGCACCGCGACGAATACCCGGTCCAGCTCGCCGCCTACTCCAGATACCAGGGCCTTGATCCCTTCAACGCTCCTGGAGACGTCGGACACTTCGATGGTCAGAGAACCCGAGGGCGGCTCGGCGACCTCCGCATCCGGCGGAAACAGGGACACGGTGATAGTGGACAGGTCTACCCTCCGCTCCAGAAAGTTCAACTGGCCCTGAGCTCGCTCGATATCCGACCGGATGCGGGAGAGCTCACGCTCGATGGTCAGGATCTCGCTCACCTGATTGGCCTTGTCAAGCAGGGAGAGGAGACTCTCCTCCTCGCGCAGGGCGCTCCGCAAGCGCGCTTCCAGATCGATGAATCGCTCCGTCACGTCCTCGGAACCAACGTTCTCGCTGCGAACCTTGCCCAGGGACTTGATATGCTCCAGGGCGGTGAAAAACTCCGCCTGGGGAACCCGTATGGTCATGGTAGACTGCTGCCGCTCCGGGCCCCCAGAACTGGACAGCTGCCCCACGAAGCCGCCAAGACTTTCAGCGGTTGTCCGCACCTGAGCCACGGCCACCGGAACCTCGTCTACTTCCATGGATACCGAGGCCTGGGAGATGACCTGTCTCTGGGCCGTATCCAGGGCTCCTGGAGCATATCCTCCTGCGCCAGGTGCGCCCTTCGGTCCAGATGCGCCCTTCGGTCCAGCTATTGTAATCCAGAAAAGGTCGTCGGGATCGGAAGCGACCGCACTTGTGAGGGATGACGCTGTGGGTGTGGTTGGGGGTACGGGTACTGCAGGGTTGAACCGCCCATCCAACTCAGTCGTCAGTGGTTCCGCATCCACCCCATCCTGCCAGGGCGCGGCCGTGGAAAGCCACGTCCCCGATACGGCGAGGAGCAGCACTATCGTGGTGACGAAGGCAGGAACCAACCCCCATCGCCTCGGCGAGAAGACCCTCCGCCAAGCCGTCGTCTTCCCTTCTAGGTCTGAATGTTCTTTCAGCATGCCCTCAATCCTTTCCCACAGGCCGGCGGGTGCACGAAGTCTCGCTGATTCGGCCTCGAAATAGACCTCTAGCTTTCGTTCCATTTCCCGGTCTGGTATGTCGTTGCTAACCATCGGCTTGCCCCCACCTTCAGGGTTATTCCCCTATCTCGTCTCGCAGGTGCCGTAGCGCACGGTGAAGCCTGGATTTGACAGTGCCCTCACGGCATCCCAGGACCTGCGCAACCTGGGGCACTGACAGGTCTGTAAAGTACCTGAGCATGACTACCTGCTTGTGCTCTTCAGACAGGGACGCAATGGCCTGTCGTACTTCTAGCTGGTTCGCCACTCTCTCCGCCAAATCAGCAGGATTGCCGGCAACCTCCGAGTGGGTGTCCTCCTCAAGAGCAGTCGTAGGTACTGATCCGCGCCTCCGCTGGCTCGTGATAGTGTTCACCAGGATTCGCATCAGCCAGGGCTTTACGGGTAGCCCAACCCGAAAGCCGCCAATCCCCCTCCATGCCAAAAGGAACGACTCTTGTACATGCTCTTCGGCGACGGATGCATTCCCGGTCATGAGACAGGCCGTGCCATAGAGAACATCCTTATACCGTTCCACCAGATGGCGGAAGGCTTCCCGGTCGCCGTCCTGGCAGCGCCGGACAGCTTCCTCATCGTTCATTAGGAGCTCCCAATCACTGTCCCTCTAGAGACAGGTTCATTAGATAATACGTAAACTGGGACCAAAACGTTCCCCACCGGCTTCAGCAATCCCGATCTAGCCGATAATCCCCTAGAGCGGGGCCATTGGAC
>JAKZYH010000440.1:0-6768 GCA_047514575.1 Acidobacteriota bacterium
ACCTTGGACAGATCCCCTCCATCGTTGTTGTAGATGATCCGTCGACGACGGTGACGAGGAGACTCAGGCGCGCTCCGTCCCTGGGCTCGCTGCGTGAGTAGGGAGGAAGCCGCAGTTGCTGCAGTGAGGTTCTTGAGGAAGTTGCGCCTATCTGACATGGTCCAGGTCCTCTCTTTGTCCAGATTCCTCCTTTGTTTGGAGCAACTCTGTCCCTTCGACGGAAGTCTCCCCTGCATAAAGGAGATAGAGTTCTTCCGTTCGAGTCCGCAAGGCCTCTTTCGTTGCAGCACTCGAGGGATCCTGAGCCAGGTTTGTCAGTTCGTGTGGATCCGCGTCAAGGTCGTAAAGCTCCTCGTAATCGTGATCCAGATAGCCCAGGTACTTCCACCGTGTTGTGCGGACGCCTCGATACCGCGGAATTTCAAAGGATAGGACGTCTGGATTGTAGGTGTGCTCCACAAAGAAGTCGTTCCTCCAGGCGGTGGGCTTGTTTTCCAGCAGTGGCACAAGACTCCTGCCCTGGATGGAATCGGGAACCGGTAATTCGGCGAGCTCGAACACGGTCGCTGCAATGTCCACATTGAGGACCAGCTCGTCTACGGTGCGAGGACTCCGTCGGGGGTCGTAGACGATGAACGGGACGCGAATGGATACATCGTGACCCAGCCATTTCCCTCCGAACCTGCGCTCTCCCCGGTAGTATCCGTTGTCCGAAAGGAAGAAGATTACGGTCTGCTTATCGAGATTCCTGCTGGTCAGAGCTAACCTGATTGCCCCTCTAGAGCATCGTCGATCCCTCGAATCATCGCGTGGTAATTGCGGGAGTTCTGCTGGTACGGTTCAGTCCACCACAAGTCACCATACTCACGGTTCAGACTTTCTTCCAGAAACTCAGGGCGATCCGCCCACAGCGCGCGATCGGATCCGGGTCGAGGAGGAAACAGCACGTTGTCGTACAGCCTCTCGTATCGCCGCGGCGGCGGAAAGCCGTCAGCAGCGCCGTTGGTCGCGTGGGGGGCGTGAAGCCAGAGCACAAGGGCAAACGGAGTTTCTGGAGTCTGCCTCTCGAGGAACTCGACGGCGCGGGAAGCCAGGTGATCCGTCAGGTGGATTCTCCGGCCTGATGGATCCTCCCCCTCCACGAAATAATTCCGAGGGTAGACCTCCCACTCGTCGAAGAGTAGGTCCAACTGATCCCCATTTAGAATTGCGCCATTCTTTCCCAGAAAAGCGACCCGGTAACCCTCCTGACGTAAGCTAACCGGCCAACTGGTCCTGACCACCGATGGATCAAGTAGTCGGAGAAAGGTGAGGCGGTGGCCAGGGAAGTAGAGACCGGTCAAGATGGAGGCCCGGCTGGCTGGACAGATGGAGGTCGAGACGAACCCGTTGGTAAAGTAGGTGCCGGACTTCGCTAGTGACTCGAGATGAGGCGTTTGCACGAGTGGCTCGAGGAGGCTATGGGCGTCCCACGCCTGGTCGTCGGTGAGCACCAGAATGAAGCTGGGTGGCGGCGCCTGAGCGTTTACCGGGAAGGCCGCCAGCGTAGGAATGTCCTCAGGGAAGTCAAGTTCCGGATCATCGTTTTGTCGCAGAGTCACGGCGGCAACCGGCTGATTGCTTTCCACCGTTACCAACCCTTCCATTTCCTGAAGGCGCGCCTCGAGATCAGCGTCTGATTGGAAGAATTCCCAGATGAATCGAGACGAGTGAGCTCCGATTTCAAGTTCTTGTGAAGTCGTGGCTACCAACTCAGAGTCCTTGGTAAATACCCTCAGCGTCACTTCGGCCGCCTCTATCTGTGCCGGATCATTTGCCGTGAGCTGCTGAAGAGGATTCACCAGCGCGAGTCCCGTATCCCTGTTGCCCAGTGAGTCGAGAAAGACACTGAAGGACTTCAAGGGCGTCGTCGCCGGAACGCCTACTTCATAGAGAGCGATGCCCGATGGGTGGTCCGATCGCCTGAAGACTACCGTGCCTCCGACACCAGGCGCGGCTGTGACCTTGGCGTAGCCCACCACGAGGTCTCCTGTCCCCGGCGTCTTGGCCGCCAGCGACTCGCCTTTGTTCAGCTGAAAGTTGAATACGGAGCTCGACCCGTTCAGGGTCGGACTATTGGTGCCCGTCGTGAGTTCCATCTCGAGTGGCCCTCGGGAGTTGCGGAACTCGAGTTGGACTGGGGTGTCCGGCCCGGTGTTGACAAAGATCAAGGTGGTTTGAAGGCGGATGTTCCCTGCCGTGCCGTTGGCAATCTGAGGAAAGTAGAAAATGCTAGCCGCCTCATCAGCTGTGTCGCTCAGAGCCGCACTCCCCGCCGACTTTTGCTGTTTCTCCCCGGCTACCAGGCTGACTTGGGCTCCCAACTGGCCCCCCACCAACAGAGTGCCCAGCAGTAGAATCGATCTTGTCCAGCGAGGGTGTTGCCCATTCTGGTCAAGAGGGTTGTTCATTACTCTCCCCTTCCTAGGTCGACTATGGTCTTCCCCACGACTGTTTCCCGCGATTCGATATGAAATCAACCCGAGATGCCCATTTTGGCTGCTGTAAGGCCGAAAAACGAGCTTGGATGGGTCATTCTCTCCGAATGTCCGGTCTCATGTCGAGCCCGCGTCCGGACTAATCCGGACCTTCCCAAACAAAGTTTCAGGTCGGTTGCCGGAGCCGAAATCTGGTCCCACTATGAGCGCTTCTCCCGAACACCTAGAGGAGCGTGCATGACAAGAAAGTGATTTCTAGGCTTTCTCGGAATGGAGGACCGACCATACGGCCCGCCCTTAATCTAAAGTGCAACTTTCTGTCGTGCACCCCCTGGAGGGCGGAGAATTGCTGAGTCGTTCCTCGGTGAGATACACTGCAGTTCCTGGGAAAGGAAGCTTTGACCGATGGCAATAGTTCCAGATCACTGGATCGTACGCATGGCCCAAGAACACGGGATGATCGAGCCCTTCGTCGAGTCCCAGGTCAAGGACGGCGCGATCTCCTATGGCGTGTCCTCCTACGGCTACGACTTCAGGGTCGATCGCCACTACCGTGTCTATCGTGGAGCGGCCTCCCAGGTACTGGACCCCAAGAGCGCACACGAAGATCTCTTCGAGGAGTTGGAAGCCGACGCCTGTGACATTGCCCCGGGATCCTTTCTGCTGGCCCAATCGTTAGAATACTTCAGGATCCCCAGGAATATCCTGACCCTCTGCGTCGGGAAGTCGACCTATGCTCGTTGCGGGGTTCTGGTCAACGTCACTCCCTTTGAGCCGGAGTGGGAAGGACATGCAACCTTGAGTATTTCCAACACCGGAACTGCTCCGGTAAGGGTCTATTCGGGGGAGGGCATTGCTCAGCTGATATTTTTTGAGGCGGACCAGATCTGTCAGATCTCTTATGGAGATCGAAAGGGCAAGTATCAGGCCCAACAGGGGATTGTCCACGCCCAAGTTCACGGCGGTGAGAAACGATGAAGGAGCGCTACGATTTCGAAGCCATCGAGTTGAAATGGCAGCGGATCTGGGCGGAGGAAGGAGACTTCGCAGTACACGAAGGCGATAGCAGGGAAAAATACTACGTGCTCGAGATGCTCCCCTATCCGTCCGGTGCCCTTCACCTGGGTCATGTCCGCAACTACTCGCTGGGTGACTCGATTGCCCGGTTTAAGACTCTGCGGGGGTACAACGTCCTTCACCCCATAGGCTGGGATGCGTTCGGGCTGCCCGCTGAGAACGCCGCCATTCGCAACAAGGTTCCCCCTGGGCCTTGGACCCGGGACAACATTGCGCAGATGACCAAACAGTGTTTGAGAATGGGCTGGTCCTACGACTGGAGCCGTGAGATTTCGACCTGTGCCCCCGAATATTACCGCTGGAACCAGTGGTTCTTTCTGCAGATGTATGGCAAGGGCCTAGCCTTCAAGAGTAGTGGATCCGTCAACTGGTGTGAGGAATGCCAGACGGTCTTGGCCAACGAGCAGGTGGTCAACGGGCGCTGCTGGCGGGACGATAGCGTCGTCGTTCAGAAGGATCTGGAGCAGTGGAATCTGCGCACCACGGAATACGCAGAGGAGTTATTGCAGGATCTGGACAAACTGAGCGAATGGCCAGACAAGGTCCTTACGATGCAGCGGAACTGGATCGGGAAGTCGGTGGGTGCCCGAGTCCGCTTTGCCGTCGTCGATGCCGACGATCTCGAAATCGAGGTTTTTACGACTCGGCTGGACACCATCTATGGAGCGACCTTTATGGTATTAGCTCCTGAGCATCCTCTGGTCCGCACTTGGCTGGACGATCCTACCCATGGCAAGGAGCTGACGGCTTTCTTGGAGGAGATGCGGCAGCAGGACCGGACGGTCCGTAGTGCGGAGGACACGGAGAAGCAAGGCGTCTTTACCGGACACTACGCCGTGAACCCCTTCAGCCAGGAACGGATCCCGATCTGGGTCGCCAATTTTGTCCTCATGGAATATGGAACTGGCGCCATCATGGCAGTGCCCGCACACGACCAGAGAGACCATGAGTTCGCCCAAAAGTACCAGCTCCCTATTCCAACTGTGATCGAGCCCGCAGGCGATCGAGCCGAAATCGAGTCGGGACGGGTATTCTCTGACTACGGTCAGCTCGTCAACAGCGGTTCCTTCTCGGGTCTTACATCCAGGGAGGCGCAGGAGAAGATGGCGGACTTTGCCCAGGCCGAGGGGATCGGGGAGAAATCAATTTCCTATCGACTTCGGGATTGGGGATTCAGTCGCCAGCGCTATTGGGGAACGCCCATCCCGATCATCTACTGCGACAGCTGCGGGACCCAGCCAGTTCCCGAGGATCAATTACCGGTACTGCTGCCCGAAATGGAAGTTCTCAACCTGGGGGGCTCTCCGCTTGCAAAGGTGCCTGAGTTTGTCCAAGTAGATTGTCCCAGCTGCGGAGGCAAGGCCCGTCGTGAGACCGACACCATGGACACCTTTATGGATAGCTCCTGGTACTTCTATCGGTATACCGATGCCCAGATCGAAAGCCACGCTATCCGGCAGACCGCGGTTCAGTATTGGTTTCCGGTGGACATCTACATCGGAGGCGTGGAGCACGCGATCCTCCATCTCATCTACATGCGATTCTTCACCAAGGTCATGAGAGATCTTGGCTTGGTGGCTTTGGACGAGCCGGTCAGTACCCTCTTTACCCAGGGCATGGTTCTGAAGGACGGAGCCAAGATGAGTAAGAGCCGGGGGAATGTGGTCGCGCCGGACGAGATTGTCAGCGAGTACGGCGCGGATACTCTCCGTTTGTTCATTCAATTCTGCGCGCCTCCGGAAGGTGACCTGGAGTGGAGCCACAGGGGTCTGGAAGGCAGCTTCCGTTTTCTCAATCGTTTGTGGAGGATGCTCTTTCGTTTTCACCGACAGCTGCCTTCCCTGACGCGGGAGGCTGCCGATGCTTCGGAAGCGGTCGGATCCCGGGGACAGGAACACCAGTCGGAGGATCGGAAGCTTCGGCGCAAGCTCCATCAGACCACGCGCAAGGTGACCCGGGACTTGGAGAGACTTCACCAGAATACGGCGATCGCGGCAATCATGGAGCTGCTGAATTCCGTCTACGAGTACGTGGACGCGACTGAGCCAGAGCCAGATCTGGCACTGCTTCGTGAGGTCTTGGAAACGATGGCGCTTTTGGTGGCTCCCTTTGCGCCCCACTTTGCAGAGGAAATGCGCTCGGTTCTGGGCCACCAGACTCGCCTGAAGTTTGCCTCCTGGCCTGGATTTGACTCTGAACTAGCTCGAGAGGAGGAAATCGAGGTCGTGGTACAGGTCAACGGCAAGGTGCGAGCGAAAATCGTTACGGCTCCAGGGGTTTCCTCGGATGAAATGGAGAGACTCGCTCTCGGAGACGAGCGGATCGAAAGCCTCATTGCCGGCAGGAAGATGATCAAACTGGTTGTGGTTCCAGAGAAACTGGTCAACATAGTAGTGGCGTGAGCCTCTCTTGAAACTTTCTAGGCTTCTACCGATGAAGAGATCCGGTCTGATTCTCGCTGTGGCGGTGTTTCTCGGAGTGCTTCCAGGCTGTGGCTATCGGGTGGCGTCCAAGAACCGTCTGAGTCCACAGTTTCGCACCCTGGCTATTCTTCCCCTGGAGAACAAGACGACCACCGCTGGGGTCGAGCAGATCCTCACCCGATCCCTGGTACGAGCCTTCGTGGAGAAGTCTTCCTACCAGCTGATCAACGATCCTGACAAAGCCGACGCAGTGCTTCGAGGTGTGGTTTCGAGGCTGACCGCCAGTCCCGTTATCTTTCGTCGCGGAACCTTTGGGTCCACCTTTCTGGTGACGCTCCAGGCTCAGGTGGAACTGAAGGATCAGCAGAGCGGCAAGATACTCTACAAGAACAACGGATACATCTTTCGCGAGCAGTACCAGATCAATGTTGATGTCGAAAACTTCTTTTCCGAGTTGAACCCTGCTCTGGGGCGAGTCGCAGGTGATTTCGCCTCCAGCGTCGTGACCACGCTACTGGAGAGCTACTAGTGCTTCTTGGTAGGCGAAAAGTTAACAAACTGATCAAGGTTGCAAAATAGACAATGGAGGGCGCTTCGGATATCAAGAGAGGTCAACCCCAAGGGGGTTGCGTCTGATAGCCCAGGGTTTCCGAACCCTGGGGTGTGCGGGATAATTGAACAAGATCAACCCTGTAGGGGTTATGGAAGGAAGTTGACCACACCGCAATCGCCCACTGGTTGAAGTAGGAGGCCACAACCCCTACAGGGTTGGGATCAAAAGGGATGGCTGT
>JAKZYH010000441.1:0-3429 GCA_047514575.1 Acidobacteriota bacterium
AGATTGGACAGACCCGGAGCTTCTATGACGCCCCTCCCTGCATTGCCGTACTGAAAAGCCGGAGGAAGCACGAAGGCGGCAGGGTCAAACCAGCGGTCGGGAGTCCTCTGGGAAGAAGGGAGATTAGCGTCGTGGATTCGATCTGGCCACTGGGAGGCCTCCGATCCTGCATCCAGGGGATCACCGGGTAGAGTTACAGTGCGCGCCCCGCCATCCTGGAAATTGGAGATAGCCCGGATGGACCACCCTCGTAGGACCCGCGAAGCCAGACCCTTGCGAAGCAGGACCTTGTTGGGGCCAAAGGGCAGATCGAAGCCACCGGAGAGCATCAAGCGCCGCGGGATGTGGAAGTCTGCAACTCCTCGCGTCGCAGCCAGAGGCAGGTTGCTGGACCGAAAGCCGCGGCGAGAGCGAAACCCGGTCGTGCCTCCTCCGGTTTGGATAAGCCGGGACCAGCTGAATGAAGCCAGCAGGTAGAAACCGTCTGGACCTGTCGCCCTCTCCATCTGAAAGTGCATGCCGTGGTACCAGGAGTCGGCGTCAGCCACAGGAAAGTCAACCGCCTGGAGATGAGACCAGGGTCGTCGGAGCTGCCGGTCCCCCGTACCCGGGATCGCATCGTTGAAGGAAACCGTCTCTATTCGATGAGTCGAGCGGGAGCCGTGGTAGCCACTATCGACAAACCAGCGAGAGAAAATCTGGTGTTGAAGGCTCAGGCCCCAGGACTGGGTTCTGGAAAGGGGCAGAGGAGTCTCCATTCCGAAGTGATCGGGGATGGCCTCATCCGTGCTCTCCTGGGGAAAGGGATCAGAGAGACTCAAGGACGGTGTCTCCAAAGCACTGTTGAAGATGAGCCGCTGGACGCCGGGGCGGGGATTGCGACTTAGCCGCAGCACGTTGTTCAGGTCGGGTTCGTTGGAGTAGATGCCGTATCCGGTGCGTAGGACCGTTTTTCCCCCCAGCCGGAGGGAAAGACCTAGACGAGGCATAAATCCCGCCATCTTGTCCCAGCGGACCAGCGGATGATTGGGTTGAAAGCGGCCGGTTTCCCCCGGACCCAACTCTAGATCCAGCAACGCTGGAACCAACTGGCCCGTTACCGGATCCAGATTCGACATGAATCCTCTCTTGTCCTGCCAAGGTAGCCTTAACTCGTAACGCAGACCCAGGTTCAGGGTCAGGCTGGGCCTCGCCTTCCAGCTGTCTTGGACGTACAGATAGTAGCTATCCTGGTGGAATCTCCCGCGTGAGGACTCGCCTCCCAGTTGGCTCTTCGCCAGGTATCCCAGAAGGAAGTCGCCAAACCCGTTGCCGGTGTAGCGATCAAAGAAAGTGAAACGGCTTCGCCGCTGGCTCACGTACAGATTGTAGTGCCTGCGGTAGTGAAGACCCGTTTTCAAGGCATGGTCTCCCTTCACCAGAGAAAGGGCATTCTTGGCCTCCCAGTTGCCTAGACTAGAGGGGCCCAGGAAGGTAAGGTCCCCGATCCCCGTGTAGCCTTGAATCTGGATTGTAGGAACACCGGTGCGGTCTACCTCGCTGAGCAAGAGTTGGGGGATTCCAAGTTCCCGAGCCACCTCCCGCTGGGACGGTCTGGCCTCGTAGGGCCGGCGAAACCAGTGGAGACTGGCCACGTTCTGAACCCCCGGACTCAGGCTTCGGCTGTAGGAGAGCGCCTGGCCCCAGGTGCTCAAGGGCTGTCTGGCAGAAAAGGTGCTGATGGGCTGGATCGAGGTCCAGTGGTTGCCGTCCCAAACGAAACGGCCCGACCAGCGGCTGACATCGGAGGTCTTCAAATCGATGCGGGCGATGACCTGGGGGTTATCCACCGAGTTTGTGGAGTCGGGACTGGTAAAGTTCAGGGCGCCGGCAGTATTGGGCTCGGGCCAGAAATGGAGAAGCTTCAGGGCCACCGGATCCAAGCGGGCCGGGGGGATCTTGTTTCCGGGAAAGAGCTCTGCGGTCAGAGGATCCCTGATAGAAGAAGCGAACTGTCCCTCCTTTTCGTCCCGCGTGGGGACCACTCCAGTCAAAGGTTTGGTTTCCCGAACCGAGCGCAACTGATAGGAGAAGAAGAACCAAGCCTGGTCTCGGCCATCCAGAAGCCCTGGGAGGAAGACGGGACCTCCCAGTGTCGCCCCCAGTTGATTGCGTTTGAATTCGGCTTTGTCTTGCTCAAAGAAATTGCGGGCGTCGAGGTTGTCGTTCCGGTGGAACCAGAAGAGGCTGCCGTGGAGATCGTTGGCGCCACTCTTGGTCACCGCCACGATCTGCCCTCCTGGCCGGATACCGTATTCGGAGGAGTAGAGTCCGGTCTTAACGTCGAACTCCTTTAGTGCGTCCGGGCTGGCCTGGAAGGAGGCTGTTCCATCACCGTGGGTGAATAGAGTACCGTCGATGTAGGTAAGGTTGTCCCTCCGCCTCATACCCAACACCTTGACGCTCCGACCCCGGCCCTCGTTGCTGGGAGCAGCTCCTGCAGCGAGACCGGCCAGCTGTCCGATGTCCCGAGTGTTGACCGGCAAGCTCTCCAGCTTTTCCTGATCGATCACCTGCCCCCGGTCTTCGCGGCTGGACCCCGAGAAAACGGACTGGCTTCGGGTTTCGCGGGTGGTCGCAAAATCTCCACGAAGGAGACGGAAATCTTCCTGTTGGACCTGCCCAACCAATAGTTGGATGTGGGTGCGGACCTGGGTCCCATAGCCGGGTAGGATTGCCGTGATCACATAGCTTCCGGGGCTAAGTCCGCCCCTCCGGTAGTCGCCTTTGACGTTGGTCAGCAGCCGGAAGATCTCGTTGGTCTCGATACGGTGGATGGCCACCTCGACATTGGAGACGGGATTGCCATTCTCTTGCCGGACGGTCCCGAGGAGGGTTCCGGTGCCCATCTGGGCAGATAGCCAAAGGGGACACCAAGTCAAGATTGCAAAAAGGGAAAACGCCTTCGTAGGCCACATCCTAAAGCAGACTTTTCCGGTCCGCCTACAGCGCTTGAATAACATTCGAACACTTTCGTCAAAATGCGACGGCCAAGTCTACCACGCTGGATTGTCCCTGAAGTTTCAGTCTAGCGCCGCCACCGGCTGCGCCGGATCACTTGAAAAAGAAACTTCGGCCGGCGTGGCGGTGGCTCCGCGAGCTGCTCCGCCAGGCAGCACCCGCCTGGCACCCTCAAAGATGCGGCGGGACTGGACCGTCCGGTCGAAGAAAGCGGTTCGTAGGCTGTCCATTGATGGGGTGCCCATTTGCAAGTTGGAGCTTTGTGTCTTCCCCCGGCGGTGCTGGCTCCTGGTGAACGCAGGAGCGGGCCTGCGTCACAGAAGTGGGGTAAGTCAGGCCGCTCGGTCTTCCCAGTAGTCCTCGAGGCGCCCGGAGTGGAAAACACAGCGTAGAGCACTGATGGCGTTGGCTCCTCTGACAGACCACTCC
>JAKZYH010000442.1:0-2854 GCA_047514575.1 Acidobacteriota bacterium
GATTGGGGAGAGTGGATTTTCTGGAACCTTTTGGGGTTCTCGGCGAATTACTAGAGTGAACGACACACATCGGGAGGGACGAAGCGCTCCCGCGGAGATGATGGAGACGGCATTGACGGACGAGGAGCTTCTCGGTAGGGCAGCCCGGGGAGATGAGGCTTCATTTACCAGGCTCTACCGCAGGAGACAGGGTGCCGTTTATCGGTTCGTGCTTCAGCTCACCGGTTCTCGAGTGCTGGCGGAAGAGGTGACCCAAGAGGTGTTCCTGATCCTGATCCAGAAGGTTTCTGATTTCGATGCATCCAGGGGAGCGTTGAAATCCTACCTCTACGGAGTTGCCCGAAACCTGGTATTGAGAAACAGGCGAGAGGAACGGCAGTGGAATGATCTCGATTGGCAGGAGGAAACTTCCTCGAACGCACTTTCGGTGCGGCAGGATCCTCTGGCTGTGCTGGAGCGCAACGAAATCGTCCTGAGTGTACGCCATGCGATTCTGGCCCTGCCCCAGGCTTACCGCGAGGCAGTCGTCCTGTGTGACCTTCAGGAGCTGACGTATGCCGAAGCTGCCTCTGTCCTAGACTGCAGGGTGGGTACGATTCGCTCGAGATTGCATCGGGGTCGGGCGCTATTGGTTGAGAAAATCGCAGATGCGAGTGCGAGTGCGGGTGCTGTGGCGGGGGAGAATCTGCTGCCAGCAATCGGCACCGGGGACCAGAGAAGGGAAGACATCGGTGTGGTCGTCCCTTCAGACTAGGAGCTCGAAATGAACTGTGAAGAGTTCGCAGAGATGGTGACGGACCTTCTGCAGAGACAACCGGTCGATGAGGAAAAGAGGATGAGGGCCTTGACCCATGCTCGGGTCTGTTCGACCTGCTCGCTTCGCATGGAGCAGGAGCAGGCTCTTACGGTCCAGCTCCGGGCCCTGGCTCGAGCCATGGCCCCGGAGGAAGCTCCGGTCTGGATTGAAGAACGTGTGCTGTCTCAGTTCCGTAAGCGGACACCCTCAGCAGACCGGCCGCCAAGAAGGTCCTGGCTCACTGCCTCCGGAGCGATCGCGGCTGGGCTGGCTCTCCTGATTCTTTCGGCCTACTTCGTCATGCTCAACTCACCTCAGCCCGAGCAAATACACACTCGCACGAGGGCCATCGAGAACCAAGGATCAGCTCCACCTGGCCGAGGGAGTAGCACTCTTCGGCGGCTAGTCGTCACCGACTTTATTCCGCTGGTGGATGCCTCAAGCATGGGGGCCTCCGAGCGTGGCCACCTATTGCGGGTGCGGCTTGATCGGACTGCGCTGCTCTGGATCGGACTTCCCATGAACGAAGATCTAGCCGAGAGCTCCATCTTGGCAGATGTGTTGATCGGAGATGATGGCCTGGCCCGCGCCGTTCGCTTTGTTCGGTAGGGTCAGGTACGAAGACTGTGAGTTTGAAAGGAGAGAGAATGATTGTTTCAATCTATAGCTTAGGACGTTCACTCAGGGTTCTTGTGGCCTTCGCTGCTACCGGAGCAGTGTCTTCGAGTACCCCATTGTGGGGTCAGGCCGAGCGCCTCGGGTATGAGCATTTTGAAGGGGCAGGTGAGGGCACCTACGCTTTCATTTCGTCGGAGTTCAGTTTCAACGGCAAAGCCGTAACCGGAGCCCCATATTCCGCCGAGGCGGTTACCGAAACTTCGCAGACTCTCAGCGACGGGAATCGGATTCGCCGGACCGCTAGCAGTCAGGTCTATCGTGACAGTCAGGGTCGGACTCGCCAGGAGCAGAGTCTGGGTGCTGTGGGGCCTTGGGCCGCGGATGGGACTGCGCGCCGAATCGTCACCATTCATGATCCGGTGGCTGGAGAGACGCTCATGTTGGATGCGGAGGCTCTTACTGCCAGGAAGATGCCCCGACGCAGCTTCGACGTCCATCGTCTGGGCGAGGGTGGCAGAGAAATTATCGTCAAGACGAAGGAGGTCCATGGAGTGGAGTCACACGAAGAAATCCACCTCGGCCAAGGGGACCGGACAGCCGCCGTCTCGATTCGAAAGATCAGGAAGTCGGCCCCCGATGAGGTGGACGAAAATGTCAGGATGGAAGAATTGGGTTCCAGGAATTTCGGAGACGTGCTGGCTGAAGGCACGCGCACCATATCTACCATTCCCGCAGGAGCGATCGGGAATGAGCTGCCAATCGAGGTCGTTTCGGAACGGTGGTACTCACCGGATCTCCAGATCGTCGTGATGAGCAGAAGATATGACCCCCGCTTCGGAGAGACGGTCTATGAGTTGAGGAACCTCTCTCAGATCGAGCCGGATCCTGGTCTCTTTGAAGTGCCTGAAGACTACAGCATAGATTCCTGGACACCTGCTGGAGCCGAGTTCTACTCGGGTCCAGCCGGTACGAGGAAAAGGGTCAAGAGGATGAAGAAGTTAGAGGACTAGGGTGTAGCTGCCCGAATCCCGCTCCCTCACGAGGGTGTCGTAAAAGGTCAACGCTAGGGTCCGGACGGCACCACGCCTGTAGATAAGCGGTGTTGAATCCGTGAGACCTAGTCGTCTGTTTCCAAGGTCCTAAAGTCGAGGTCAATCCCAACGGGATTGCGTATGCTAGCCCAGGGTTTCCGAACCCTGGGTCAACGTCGCCACCCCTTGGATTTCAACCCTGAATGGGTTGCGGACAGCTTCATCCAGGCCTTCTCGTGGAGTTCTGGAAGTGACATGACTCCTGGCTACGCACGCGGGTAAGAGACAGGCGGGGTTCCCGCCTGCCCCTCCCCGTTGTCGCGATGAGGTCTATTCCTCATATTTACCGGCGTGAGGGTCTCTCACCGGGCGACCCCAAAGACGTTGCCCCAAGACGGGGAACGACGTA
>JAKZYH010000443.1:0-26483 GCA_047514575.1 Acidobacteriota bacterium
GACTCCACAGTCCCCTCAATGTTCTTCTCTTTCATGCGGTGTGTACTCCTTCCTTTATGGGCCTTCCGGCCCTGGGTTTAGGTCAACCCGGAAGGATACTCACCGCCTCTGCTATTTACACACCTTTTGATGGTAGCTCAACTAAATCGCGGACTCCGCTAGCCGGCGTCGGAGGAACAAGCTCGAACTCTCCCTGGATCTCATCGCGAGTCCAGAGGATTCCTCCCGAAACCAACGAGAGCGGCTTGCTGGGGCTCAAGGAGTAGATGCCAAAATCTCCCTGCTCTCCCGTAACACCGCCCTCCGTCTCCTCCCTGAACACCTGTGCCGCGTCTTCAATCACAAAGATGCCCTTGCCCTCCGTCATTCTCTTGACCCGATTCAGGTCGGAGACGGTTCCGAATAGGTGGGTGACGACAACGGCTGAGGTTCTAGGATCTTGGAGAGCTTCAGCCAGGCCGTCCGAGAAATCGAATCGAGGATAATCGTGATCGACAAGGTGGATAGAGAACCCCGCCCGGTTGGCCGCTACAGCCACCGTCGGACAGGTGTAGGCGGGCAAGACAACGGCTTTCTTTTCGTTCTGAACCGACTTGATGTGCTTGAAGACACGGTACAAGGCTGAGGTCCCGTTTTCACAAAGGGTCCAGCCCCTCCACGAGAAGTCCGAGCTCGACGCTGGACCCAATCGCGAGAAGATCTCTTCCCACGCCAGGTCGAACTGCACAAAAGGCGAAAGCATCATCATCCGAAAGGCAGGGCAAAACTCAAGCGAGTCTACCCCGGAAGAGCTTGATCTGCCGGCGGCTTGAGGGGGGAGTCTCCTGAAAAGATCCCCCTGCTACCAGCGATCGTCCGCTACTCTACACCGGCAAGTATCCTATTGGCAGCTCCTAAAAGGGGTCAATCGGCGCCCTGCCCGGCAAGGCCAGCTTGGCCGGGGGACCAGGTCGACAAACATATTGTGGAAGGTGCCTGAACACGCGTGTACAATCTGGCCGACGCTTCCAAGGCTCGTCCCTGGTTGATCGGTCGATCTTGCACGAAGATGACGACGTCGGCCAAAGGGCAGCACAATCGTTTCCGAAGCCGCCGACAATGCGTCGCCGCGGAGAGGACGTGACTCACCAGCAAAACGCGACGGACAGAGCCGGCAGCCTTGGCGGGGTGCTTGGAAAGTGGTTGCAGAGCGCCTGGGCGAGCGAAAACGAAAGCCTCGAGGGCACTCAGCGAGACTGGTTCTGGCGGGACCTTTCGCTGGTTGTTCTCATGGCGGCGGCGGTCAGCACCTTTCTTCAGTGGGAGCTGTTCCAGTACCCGGACCTTTTCCACGATAACTGGCGGCAGATGCCGCACTTCATTCCTCCCGATCAGCAGTCGTTTCACCCCGACGACCTGTTCCTCCGCTACGCACGTTTCAACAGCGCTCCCCTGGCCAAAGCCATCTACTATCCGCTCTCCCGACTAGGCGGCGATATCGTCCTATGGGGGAAGATCATCGCCCTCCTGGCCTCCGTGCTGACAACCGCCTTGCTCTACGCGACCGGCCGCTCCTTCGGAGGACGTCTCGGCGGTTGGACCGCGGCAATCGTTTTCCAATGCTTCCCGAATTGGTTCAACAAGATGTTCCACGGCGGTTACGAGGGTGGTTGGTCAGCCATCTTCATCGTCGCGGCCGTGCTCTTCTTGAGTCGAGGCCGTTGGTGGATGATGGTCCCGCTCTGTTTCGTTGCCGTACTGGCCTATCCGAGCGGCGCCATCCAGATATGGGTGATGATGGCCATTCAGGTGTTTCTCTTTGACCTCCGCCAGAACGGTGGCTTGGAGCGCTTACGCGATCCGATCTTCTGGCGCCGGCGTTTTGCCCCGCTTGCTGCAGCGGCGCTGGCTGTCGTCCTGGTCGTGGCCGTCACGTACCTGACCCCGAACGAGTTTGGCGATCTCGTCACTCGGGTCGATATCGGCGAGAGAGTCGAATTCACCAGTAAAGGACGCGGCTACCTGATCCCGACTGATCCGCTGCTCGAGGAAATCGACGACTATTTCGGAGACCCCTTCCACTATGCACTTGTGATCGGCGCTTTCATCTTCCTGGGACGGCGGATGCTGTGGTTGCCTCCAGGCGTGGCGGCCCTGTTCTTGTCGGCGATACTCTTGTACCCCTTGGCCGACATCTTCATGCTGAGATTCTATTTCCCGAACCGTTACTTGCGGCGCGCGCTGCCCCTCGTCGCATGTCTGGCAGCAGGATTCTGGCTCGACCAGAGCTATCGCCGTGCCTCTCCCTGGCGCCTGAAAGGCCGGCTCCTGACTGCCAGGTTGTCTCCAGTCGTGCCCTGGATCATTCTCCTGGTCGCCCTCGGCATCCCTGAGTTCAAGCATCGACTCGATCCCGACGACTTGCGAGCACGAAGGTACCGGCACCACCGTTTGTACCAGGCGATCAGGGAGCTACCGGGACGGCCAATGATCGCCACCAATCCGAATCTGAGCGAGGTTCCACTCATGACGGGCAAGTCGGTGCTGCTGATGCGGGAGCTCTCCCACCCGTTCTGGACCAAGCTGTGGATGGAGGTCAAGCGACGCACCTTCGACTACTACAGGGCCTACTTCGCCACCGAGCCCGACCGTCTCAGGAGCTTCATCCAGAAATACGGGGTCGACTATTGGGTCGTGGATCGGAGGGATTTTCGCAGGCCGGGACGCCACTTCGAGCCCTTTCGCTCCTGGATTCGGAGAACCTTCAGGCTCAACAGGCAGACGCTCCTGAGACGGGTCCCTTCGGAGCTGCGCCTTTGGGATGACCGCAGAAGGTTCTACCTGATCGCTTCCAAGGACCTCCTAGCCTGGTTGGACCAGGAGGCCGAGGGTAATCCTGTCAACCTCGCGCCCAGATCTAGAGTCCCGCAAAGGTTGCAAGAACCGATACCGAAACCCCGCTCGGGCCGACGGAGTCAAGGGTCCAACTGAGTTTGTACTGAGGGTCTGTCATCGCTTGAGCGTGAGGATGTAGTCATTGCGCGTCCCGGATGGGCGCCTTGGCTCCTGGTGACGGCGACACTCAACCGCACAGCCGAGAGGCTGACAGAAAGATTCGATCTGTTCTGCTGAGAAGTGGAGTGTTTTCGGAGGAAAGACGACGATCGGCTCGCCTCTGAAAACCGGCCGCAGGTAGGTGTTATACAGGCTGCGGAGAAACGCACGGAACCCGACCTCCCAGAACTTTCGCACCAAATGCGCTGCCATCCCCCGTCTGAGCTCGTCCCGGAACGGCACCTCTCCGAGAAAGATAGTGCCTCCCGGAGCACACACCCGAACCAACTCGGCGAGGGAGCGGCGGGCCGCCTTCTCATCTGGCAGGATCAGGAGAACACCGTTCATGACAGCGATGTCGAAGGAGCCGTCCGGATACGGAATCTCCTCGGCCGACCCTACCACGAACTCCACGTCAGGAACCCCATTGAACAAGGCCCCAAGCTTCTCTGAGGCGCTCTTGCTTGGGTCGACGCCTACCCGCTGTGCGACCTTTCCGTCGATTTCTCGGAAGAGGGCACCATCCCCGGGTCCGACGTCCAGGAACCGTGTCTTGGGATCGAGTGGGAGCTGGGCCGCCACGTTGGCCATTTTCCACCGTGTGATCGCGGCATCCCGGTTCGCCATCAATGCCGGATCGGCAAAGCGCTTGGCCCAGATGTCACAGGCCTCGCGGTGGTCCAACGCAACGATCTTTTCCATGGTCCCAATTGCCGATAAGCATAGCACGCTGCCCCGTGCGGCACTGTGATCCCGCCGGTCTGCTCCGCCCGTCGGGAGTACCTACTCGAGTGTGCTGGAGCGAGTGTTGTAGTTGCGGTTCGAGGACTGATGACCGATTCAAAGGGGTACGGTGCCCTGCACTATCTGTTGCCTGGACGTCGTTTGCAGCTGGATGCTACCGTCGGTAGAATCCTACGCATGTTCCTTCCTCTCTCCGAAGCCTGGCGCAGTCCTGGGAATTCCGGTGCCCGGGATGGTTGGGTAGCCCAGGCAGGCTCACCAACCGATTGAAATGAATGCGATGACCGAACCTACGGCGCCACTCTCGGCCATGAGCCAACAGGCCAACAACGACTGGGACATTCGCGTACCGGACGCAATCCTGCACTTCGGCCCCGTCCTGATCGCGCTTACTATCGCCTTTCTATCAATGGCTGGACGGTCGGTCTTCGATGGGTTCGACGAGGGCGAAACCGGGACCCACCTGAGCGTCCTGTTGATGGTCAGTTGCGCTTTGATCGCTCTGGCTGCGGCCCTGAACCCAACCTATCCGCAAAAGCAGCGCCGAGGGGCGATGGTGATGGCTCTACTCATCGGCGTCGCCGTTGCGGACGAGTTGGGAAAGTACCACGAGCAAATCGGCAAATGGGTACAAAATTCTGGCAGTGAAACCATTCCGAAGAACCTTGGATATCATGCCGACGACCTGATCATCCTCGCTGGTGCGATTGCCGGTGCCCTTCTCCTGATCTGGCTGCGTCGCCGCTTCCCGCCCGACGCCGCGCTCAGACCGTACTTCGTTGCAGCCGTTTTTAGCGCCATCGCCCACGGTGTGGTCGACTACCTGAGCCATGGAAACAGGGTCCCTCGGCAGCTGGTTCCTGAAATGACCCGGTTCGATGCACGCACGCTTACCGATTGGATGGGGGTGTACGAGGAAGCCTTCAAGCTTTGGGCGGAGTGGTTCGTTCTCCTCTTTCTGCTGCGCCTCTTGCAGCGCCGTGATGGACGGCTCGGTTGGGCCGTCATGGTTATGACAGGGAACATGGCTGCACTGGTAGGATTATGGGCAACCGGAGAGAAGACTCCGTACATGCCGATCGGCGAGCCTTTCGTCGTTCTCCGCAACCCCCACGGGCTGTTCTTGTATGCGGCGCTCGTCATCGCCTGGAGCGCCGCCGTCTGGATGAAGTTCCCTACTCAACCCCGTGTTTGCTACATGCTCGGTCTCGGCTGGCTGATGCCGCTCGGCCTGGCCGTCCTGGGACCGGTGGAGGCAGACAGCTTCGGAGCGGCTGTTTACGGCCTGACTCACGCCTTCATTCCGGCAGAGTATTTCAATGCCGCCATCTCCCGCTGGCTAGTCCTGGTCTTGACCTATGTCCTGCCTGGGGCGACTGCGGGTGTCCTTGCCGGACTGGTCTGGCGCCGAGCCCGTCCGGGGATCACGGCGGCGGCGGCGGCGGTTGCCATGGCTCTGCTGTTACTCTGTCTCTGGCTGGCTGGCTTCCCCGCAACCCTACCGCTGGCGCTGCCCTTGTGCTTTTTCTTCGGGGTGGCGTACTGGCTCCACCGACGGGGGGAAGATGAGCCGCTCCCGAGACGCGCTCTTGCTGTCGCCGCCATCGCATGCGTCACCATCAGTTTGGCGGCGACCGCAGCCACTACCGAACATCTCCTTCCACTGAGACAGCAGGTTCGAAGCCTGGACTACTTCCGGATCGGTTGGGCAGAGGTAAGGCCTTGGTCGCTCCGGGGTGATGAACGGAGTCCACGCCGGCGAATAAGGCAACTTCGGTGAGATTCTGAATGGCATCGGTAAAACCACCAGTAACGACCGAGCCCCCGGGATCTGGCCGAGCGATCCAGCATCTGGCGCCCATCAGCGCGCTGCTGATGGGTCTGGCCGCTGCGATCTATCTCCACTGGTCGGCCCTCCTGAGCCCGGTTCACTTTCTCTCCGACATCCGGCAGTGCCTCAACTGGATTGCGTATCACACCGACTCCTTTCGCGACGACGACCTCCTCGTCCGCTTCGCGGAGCATAACGAGGCCCTGTTCCAGAACGCCATCTATTGGTTGGGGACCTGGTTCGTAGATCCGGTGTTCCTGAGCAAGTTGGTGTCGGTGATCGGCTATGCTTTGGGTGCGCTGCTTTTCTTTTACATCGGAAAGGCGGCCTTCGGACTCCGAGGCGGATTCTTGACCGCCGTTTTCTGGACCTTCTTCCCGGATAGTTGGGGTTATTTCATCGGGGGCTTCTCGAAGATGTGGGCGATCCCGATGTTGGGGCTGGCGGTCCACCTCATCGACCGGAAGAAGTGGAGCGCTTATGCCGTGGCGATGGCCGTATCCGCAATCCTCTATCCGGTCATCCCGGTCCAAATGGGGCTCACTCTCGCGGTTCACGCACTCTTTGTCCTGGTCCGGCGCGGTCCAGAAGTCCGCCCAATTCTCTTCAATTTAGCATTCGGAAGCGCCGCCGCGATCCTGCTGCTGCTGACCAAGTATCTGTCGCCGCCGGATTTCATCGGGGGCCTCACGCCGGGCAGTGTCCTCGAGAAGATGCCGGAGATGTACAAGGGAGGGCTCAACGAGTACCTTCCCGTTCCTCCGATCCACGAGGATATTTTGAGCTACCTGAGCCATCCCTTCACAATCATTGCTTCGATCGCCTACCTGGTCTTGCTGGGCCGCCAGCACATCGTCTGGCGGCCTAGCTGGACATCTCTCATGGTGGCGTCGATCATTGGCTACCTACTCGCCGACCTGTTTTTCATGCAGCTTTATGTGCCGAACCGCTATACACGCAACACGGCGCTGGTGCTGCTGGCACTTTGGAACGGTGGCAATACCGACGCTCTCGCCGCGCGGATCCCCTGGCGGCCGATTCGCTACGCGGCGTTGCTCGCGCTGTTCACGGTTGCCGGTTTCGCGTTCCAGGACACCCTGGACAGGGATAAGTGGACGCTGAACCGGACCTCGCGTGTGGGGCTCTACGACTTCCTCCGCACGCTGCCCAAGAAGATCCTCATCGCCGGCCATCCTCGCTACATGGACGATATACCCGTCCTCGCCAAGCGCAGCGTGCTGGCTAACTACAAGATGGCCCATCCCTGGTATGAGGAGTACTATGAGGAGGTACGCCGCCGCAAACACGCAACCTTCAAGGCGCTCTACGCCACCGACGCTACAGACGTGAACGCTCTACACGATCGATACGGAGTCACGCACCTGGTGGTTGTCACTCGTCATTTCAACAGAAGCCGAATAGCTAGCGGCGTGTACAGACGGCCCTACAATCGCTGGGTCCAGATGCTCGTCAGCGACCGCCGACATTTCCTCCTAAAGAAACCGCCTTCCTCGGCTAACGTCGTCTACCGAGAGAGGGGACTCTACGTGATCGAGCTGCCGCTTCCGAAAAGCACGCCGGACACTTAGCCCGCATTACTGAAGTTCGGCTACCGTCTCATCGGACGACTTCAACTGGTTTCCAACCTTGTCAGGAACGATCGCTGGAGATACTCTGCTGGGGACACTTATCTCAAGGGGTAAATAGAAATTGTGATCCTTCGGTTTCTGAGTCGTCTGCTACCGGCTTTGCTGCTGAGTGAGCTGGTTCTACCTCAACAGCCTGTGGATGACCCAACCTCCCTCACAAACAGGGTTGGACTCAGACTCTTTGCCGAGCAGATTCGGCCGATACTGGATCGACACTGCCTGGCCTGTCACTCGAATTCCAGCAAGCAGGGAGGGCTCGATCTCTCGACTCGTGGAAGCATGCTTGCTGGCGGTAGTCGAGGGCCGGCAGTGGTTCCTGGCGACAGTCGTGCCAGTCTCCTCTACCAACTCGTTACCCGTTCGCAAGAACCAGCGATGCCGCCGGAGGCGGAACCTCTCCCTGCTGAGGGAGCCGCTCTGATCGCCCTGTGGATCGATCTCGGGGCGCCTTTCGCCGAGTCCCACGCGGAGCACACCAGCACTATCATCGACATGCTTGCCGGCAGCCATTCTTCTTCCGTTGGGGTCTTTAGCAGGGTCAAACCTACCCTCGAAGCTAAATGCCTGAGTTGCCACGGCGGCAAGTTCAGACAGGCCGGGTTGGATCTGTCGACCCGAGAGAAATTGCTAACGGGCAGCGACGAACACCGTGATGTACTGGTTCCGGGAGACGCTCCAGCCAGCCTGTTGGTCAAGAAAGTCCGCCACCAGCATGAGCCGGGCATGCCCTACCAGGAAGATCGGCTTTCGGAGGAAGAGATCGCCGATATCGTCGCCTGGGTGGAGGCCGGAGCGCCCTATTCGGGCCCGCTCAGTACCGACGTCACAGTCCAGGCGGAAGGGTTCGTTCAGGGCGGTGATCACTGGGCCTATCAAGCCCCCCGGAGACCGCCCCTTCCCACGGTCAGAAACCCGGCCTGGGTCAGAAATCCCATAGATGGCTTTCTGGCGGCCCAGTACGAGAGCCACGGTCTCGTACCCATGCCCGAGGTCGAAAAGCGCCTGCTGCTGCGACGTCTCTACCTGGATCTGACGGGCCTTCCCCCCACACCCGCCGAGCTGCAATCCTTCCTGGATGACCGTTCCCAGGAGGCCTACGAGAAGACAGTCGATCGACTGCTCGAGAGTCCCCACTACGGCGAGCGCTGGGGACGCCACTGGATGGACGTGTGGCGCTACAGCGATTGGTACGGCATGCGAGGCTTCGGTATTCTGACCAACGGGCAGCGGCACCTCTGGCATTGGCGCGATTGGATCATCGAGTCCCTCAATGAAGACAAGGGCTACGACCGCATGGTCCTGGAAATGCTCGCCGCTGACGAGTTGGCACCGACCGATCTCGAGACCCTGCGCGCCACCGGCTATCTGGTCCGCAGCCGGTTCAGCATCAATCGCGATTCCTGGCTTCGAGAAACTGTAGAGCACACGGCATCCGCGTTCCTGGCCACAACCCTGAAATGTGCTCGCTGCCACGATCACAAGACCGATCCAATTGCACAGGATGAGTACTATCGGTTCCGGGCTTTCTTCGAGCCCTACGACGTTCGCATCGATCCCCTGCCAGGAGAAGCGGATCTGGTTGAGGCGGGCCTGGCACGCGTGTTCGACTCAGAGCCCCGTGCCGCCGGCCGTCAGGGCCCGCCTATCTATGCCGCAACCTATCGCTACATCCGGGGGGACGAGAAGAACCCGGATAAGAGCAACCCCCTCTCTCCGGCAGTGCCAGAGATCCTGGGTAACCTGGGTGAGCCGATCCAACCCATCGAGCTGCCTCTGGAGAGCTACTACCCTTCGATCCGGCCGTTCGTCCACGACGACCTGCTGAGGCAGGCGAGGCGGGCCATCACTCGAGCAGAAGCCGAGCTTGTCGAGACCAGGCAGGAAGCGTCCCGTGCTCAGAAGCTTGCCGAGATGGATCCAGACGAGCGCGTCCTGAAGTTGGGACGCGAGCGCTTTGACAGAGAGATCAAGCCTATCTTCGACAGGAACTGCATCGTCTGCCACGGCCCCAACGTGGCGCGTAACCACTTTCGGACAATCACCTTCGACCTGCTCCTGGAAGGGGGTACCAGGGATGGACCTGGAATTGTCCCTGGAAAGAGTGCCAGTAGTTCTGTCATCCGAAGACTTCGCGGGGACAAACAGCCCCGGATGCCCGCCGAAGCGTCACCACTGCCAGAGGACATGATCGAGCAGATCGCCGACTGGATCGACAGTCTCGTGCCCGAGGACCCCCAGCTCACGTTGCGCAAGGCGCGGGAAGCAGTGGCGCTGGCCGAAAAGAAGCTGACCTGGAGGCGCGAGGACCTGAAGGCGCAGCAGGCCCGACTAGCGGCAGACCGTGCTCACTGGGCCGCCCCCCCTGACCCAAGGTCAAAGGAGCTAGCCGAAGCCGCAAGGAAGGCTGAGCGCTCCGCTGGCCTGCTCAAGGCCGAGATGAGTCTGCTAGAGGCGCAGCAGAAGCTGGCCTATGCCCTACAGGAGCCTCCTGCCGCCGCGGGGACGCTGGTGAAGACCCGAGAGAAGCGGGTCTCAGTCGCCAACTCCCAGCTCAGGGCTGCCCAGACGGCACTGGGCCAGGCGAAAAACGAGTACTCGCCCATCGGAATACTGTACCCCAGGACCAGCACGGGCCGGCGAACCGCACTGGGACGCTGGATCACGCGCGAGGAAAACCCGCTCACGGCCCGGGTTGCCATCAACCATATCTGGATGCGCCATTTCGGGGAACCGTTGGTGACATCCATCGAGGACTTTGGAGTCAAATCGGATCCTCCGTCCCATCCTCACCTCCTGGACTGGCTCGCCGTCGAGTTCATGGAAAACAACTGGAGCATGAAACACATCCATCGTCTGATGGTCACCAGCAGCGCCTACCGGATGCAGTCATGGCCCAGCCGGAAGGACCATCCCAACCTGAAAGAAGACCCGGAAAATCGATACCTGTGGCGCATGAATCAGCGGCGCATGGAAGCCGAGGTGGTGCGCGATAGCATCCTGGCGGCGGCGGGTGAGTTGGACCCAACCGTTGGCGGCCCCGAACTGGATCATCACCAGGGACAGAGATCCCGTCGGCGAAGCCTGTACTTTACTCACACTCCGAACGAGAACATGCCTTTTCTGAAACTCTTCGACCTGGCCGATGCAGAGGGCTGTTACCGGCGCTATGAAAGCATCGTGCCCCAACAGGCCCTGGCCCTGTCCAACAGCGAAATGAGCTTCAGTCATTCCCACCTGTTGGCGCGCAAGATCTCCAACAAGGTGGGCAAGAATGCGAAGCGCTTTGTGGTGAGCGCCTTCGAAAGTGTCCTGGGGAGAGAGCCCTCCCAGGGAGAGAAGGAGGAAAGCCTGAAGTTCCTGGAGCGCCAGACGGCTCTTCTGGGAAACTCCCGGCAGCTGACCAGATTCGAATCGGGCCCGTCAGCTGAACTACCTCCTTCGACGGACCCTTCCCTGAGAGCCCGCGAAGGCCTGGTGCATGTCCTGTTCAACCGAAATGAGTTTGTGACGATTCGGTGACGTGTGAATGAGGCGACGACAATCGAATACAGGTTGCGGGTTACAAGGTTGCGGGTTGCATGTTCCCGTTTACTGGTCGCGGCGAAAGGCATCTGATATCCATTGACACAAGAGCAAAACAAAGCCGCGCACGACTTGAATCGTCTGCAATCTGAAGCCAAGTTCCGAGAAGAGAGCGGGACTGACACGAGACTCGGAGAGAAAATAGGGAGCTGATGATGCGAGGAAAACAGAGATCCTGGGATCCGGGCGGCCTGAACCTAGATCGCAGAACCTTCTTTTCGGACCTGGGCATGGGGGTCACGGGCATGGCTCTGGGTGCAATGCTCCATCGCGATGGCTTTGCCAGGGCCGGCGCCAGTGAGAAGGTATGGACGCCTCCTGATGGAATACCCCACTTTGCCCCCAAGGCCAAGAGCGTCATCTGGCTGTTCATGCAGGGTGGTGCCAGCCAGATGGAGACCTTCGATCCCAAGCCGGCGCTCAACAAGTATGGGGGCATGACGATCGACGAGACTCCGTACAAGCACATCCTGGATTCGAAGCACAACAAGAACACGGTCGATTTCTTTGGCAGGGGACGGGGTTCCTATAAGAAGCTCTTCCCCATGCAGGTGGGCTATGGAAAGCGGGGACAGAGCGGCATCGAGGTGACAGACTGGTGGCCCCACGTGAGTGAGTGCATCGACGACATCGCCGTCATCCGCTCGATGTGGACTACCGACAACAGTCACGTCGCCCAGACCCAGTTCCATACCGGACGGCACATCTTCCAGGGCCTCTTACCGTCGCTTGGATCGTGGGTCCACTATGGGCTCGGCTCCTTGAACGACAACCTGCCTCAGTTTGTCGTCCTGGGCGGACGGATCCTGCCCAACGCCGGGGGGCCCGCAGCCGTTTCAGGCAACTACCTCGGACCTCAGCACAACGGGATCACCCTCGACGTAGACCCCCAGAATCCGCTGCGTTTCGCCACACCCATCAAGGGTGTCTACCAGGAGGAACAGGAGGCCAAGTTTGCCCTGCTGCGCCGCTTCAACCACTTCGAGGCTGTACAGTACCCCGACGATTCGGCGATGCGGGCTCGCATCAAGGCCTACGAGTTGGCCTTCCGGATGCAGACCTCGATTCCCGATCTTTTCAGGTTTTCAGAAGAGAGCTCCCGGACCCAGCAGCTCTACGGACTCGACAACGAGGTCACCAAGCCCTTCGGAGAGATCTGCCTGACGGCACGCCGTCTGGTGGAGCGAGGTGTCCGATTCGTCCAGATCATTCACGGCTACTCCACCGACACCATCGCCTGGGACGCCCATTTCCACCTGAAGCACTACCATAGCCTCACCTGCGGAGAAGTGGACCATCCCATCGGCGGTCTGCTCAAGGACCTGAAGCAAAGGGGTCTATTAGACGAGACCCTGGTGGTCTGGGGCACCGAGTTCGGCCGCACCCCCGGCATGCAGGGTCAGACGGAGGGCCGCGATCACCATCCTGCTGCCTTCACCTGCTGGATGGCAGGCGGCGGTATCAAAGGCGGTATCGTCCACGGGGCCACCGACGAGCTCGGCTACCACGCCATCGAAGACCGCCATTACGTCACAGACCTCCATGCGACCGTCCTGCACCAGCTGGGACTCGATCCCCGCAAGCTGGACGTTCCCGGCCAAAAGCGTCTGGAGATGGACTACGGCGAACCGATCCACGAAATCATGGCATAGAATTCGTCGCACATCGAAGCGTCTGAACGTCGCAGGTCCCCGTGGCGAACGGCACCAGTTTACCGCCCGAAGAGCAGCTTCACGGACTCTCGGCGGCACCGTACCAGATATGCCAGACCTTTCCAGCCCCGTCGTCGGAAACCATTAGGGAGCCGTCGGCTAGCTGAACCAGTCCCACGGGCCGTCCCCAAACTTCAGGGCTCTCCGGACCCATCATCCAGCCGGTCAGGAAGTTCTGCGGGCCCGAGCTGGGCCGACCCGACTCGAAGGGGATGAACGCCACCTCATATCCCACACGTCGAGCCCGGTTCGAGGAGCCGTGGAAGGCCAGAAAGAGGCCTCCCTGGTAGCGTTCAGGGAATTGGTTGCCGGTGTAGAAGAGGATGTCCATGACAGCGACATGCGCCCCCAGAAGAACGTCGGGGTAGAGGGACTTCTGGATCCACTCCTGATTGCTCCCCTCGTGCCTGGGCTCCTTATGCGGTCCGATATAGGCGTAGGGCCAGCCGTAGAAGCCTCCCTCCTGGACGTGAATGAGATAGTCGTCCACCAGATCATCGCCCAGGCCGTCCCTCTCTTGAACGGCGCCCCAGAGCTCGTCCGTGCCCGGTCTCCAGCGAAGACCCACGGTGTTCCGGAGACCGCTGGCAAAGATCTCGTGAGAACTTCCATCCGGCTTGAATCGATTGATGGCAGCCCTCATCGGAGGACCACCCGGCTCGATGTTGGAGACGGAACCGACAGTGACATAGAGCAGTTCCTGCCGAGGGTCGAAGAGCAGGGTTCGGGTCCAGTGCCCCTTGCCACAGTCCTTCAAGAGAATGACCTCTTCTCCGGAACCTGTCGTGGTCATATCCCGGTATCGGTAGCGCTTGACAGATGTAGGCTCTGCCACGTAGAGATACTCCCGATACAGGGCCAGTCCGTAGGGGCGGTCTAGTCCTTCCAGTATCCGGGTCTGTCTTCCTTTCTTCAGCACGTAGACGGATCCAGTGGGGGAGCTCCGATCGCCAGTATCAGAGAGAAGGACCTCGTCCTGCGGTCCCAGAAACATGAAGCGGGGCAGCTTGAACCCGGAAGCGACTTCCTTGACTCGAAACCCTTCGGGGAGGTTCAGGCTGGCCCCTGGTGGACGTGGAACCAGCTTGGGCCGGTTGCTCGAAGACGGTGTGTGGAAGGGCTTGGGCAGCACCTTCCAGTTCACCGGACGGCGAGAGGACTCCGCCGCGGAGAGAGGGACCAACGTCAACACAATCAGGAGCCACAAGGGCCACAGGGACTTGGCTATCATGATGACTCGAATGGTAGAGCTCGCTGGATGGAGAGTCAAGGAGTCCCCCGAGACCCGGACCGCACGATCTCGGCAGGCACTATTATTATTGGTGGCCTCTCGGGGAGCGGAAGGAGTATCCTTTCGATAACCCGATTTCCGGAGGTCCTTTGCTGTCGATCCTGCGGTTGGTCGGACGGCTAGTTGGCGGGCTGGACAATGTATTTGCGTTGTTGGAAGAGTTCTTGGGGGCAGGCTCTTGTCACCTCGTGTGTCCTGGGAATGGCCTTCGTTCCCCGAGGACTAGCTCTGGCCTCCGAATCCGAACAGAAGAGCCAGATTGAGTTTTTCGAGCGACGAGTGAGGCCGCTGCTCGCCGAGCGCTGCTTCAAGTGCCACAGCGCTGAAACCGAGATTCCACAGGGTAAACTGGGGCTCGACAGTCGGGCAGGGCTGGTGCAGGGAGGCTCCCGGGGCCCAGCCATCGTTCCAGGCAAGCCTGAAGAAAGTCTGCTGGTCGAGGCGGTGCGCTGGCGGTCACTCCAGATGCCTCCAGGAGGTAAGCTCGAGGAGCGCGAGATTGCGGACCTGGTGAAGTGGGTCGAAATGGGGGCTCCCTGGCCTGAAATACGGCAGGCTTTGGACTCGCAGGCTAGGGGAGAAGGTTACGATTGGCCAGCTCTCCGGAAGGGGCATTGGGCCTGGCGCCCGATCCAAAAGCCGGTGCCGCCAGATCTGCCCGACACCAGCCGGATTCTCAATCCCATCGATCGGTTCGTCCAGTCGAGGCTTGCTACGGCGGGCCTACAGCCTGCCCCTCCGGCTGAATTGCACGTTCTCGTCCGCCGCGTCTACCTCGATCTTGTTGGCTTTCCGCCGCCGCCGCAGCAGGTTGACGAGTTGGTCGAGGCAGCACAGGGGAATAAGCAGGCCGCTATCGAGAGAGTTGTTGAGGAGTTGCTGGACTCACCCCACTATGGAGAGCGCTGGGGAAGATATTGGCTCGATGTTGCTCGCTACAGTGACGGATTCGGGGGTTTCCTCGACAATCGCAATGGGGAGCTTTCGCAGGCGTGGCGCTACCGGGATTGGGTGGTAGAAGCCTTGAATCGTGACTTGCCCTATGACCGATTCATCAAGCTACAGATCAGCGGTGACCTGATCGATGAGGGACTAGATGTCTTCGCAACCGGTTTCTTCGCCCTGGGGCCCAGCTACCACTCGGATGGCGGTGACGCGGATAGCGTTGCCCAGGCAGAGGGAGAGACTCTTGACGACCGGATAGACACTCTGACTCGCGGGTTGATGGCCATCACGGTTTCCTGCGCTCGCTGCCACGATCATAAGTTCGATCCGATTCCTCAGAGAGACTACTATTCGCTGGCCGGCGTTTTCAAGAATACGGAAGTGGGTGAGCTGCCGCTGGCCCCCGACGATGTGGTCAAGGTCTACCAGGATCACCAGCAGAAGATCAAGGATGTCGAGAAGAAGGGAAGCGACCTCAGAAAGGGAGCCAAGGACGAAGGGCGCGAGCTGACGGACCAGGAGGAACAGCAGCAGAAACAGTGGAAAGAGCAGGTCGAGGAGCTGAAAAAAGCGTCCCCGCCAAAGTACGACTTCGCTCACGTCCTGGCTGAGGCCGGTAGCGAAGACATGCCGGTTGCGATTCGCGGCGACCTCAGAAAGCCAGGAGAGGTGGCCCCTCGTCGCTTCCTGAGGATAGTGACGGGAGCGGATCCCCCACCGTTCGTCAAGGGAAGCGGTCGACTCGAGTTGGCCGATGCCGTCGCCAACCCGGAGAATCCTCTGACCGCACGCGTGATCGTCAATCGGGTCTGGATGCACCACTTTGGAAAAGCCTTGGTCCGCTCGCCCAGCAACTTCGGGACGCTCGGTATGAAACCAACTCATCCGGAAATGCTCGACTGGCTGGCGGTGACGTTCATCGAATCCGGCTGGTCAATCAAGTCTCTGCATCGCCTGATCATGACCTCGGACACCTATCAGATGAGTACCCGCTTCCAGAGTGGTGCTTTTAGCGCCGATGGCGACAACGAGCTGCTCTGGCGAATGAACCCGAGGCGAATGGACGTCGAATCGTGGCGGGATTCGCTGTTGACGGTGACCGCGGAGCTGGACTCAGAGAGGGGTGGCCCGCCGGTAGAGGAACTCACCAAGAGCAAGCGGCGCACGCTCTACGCCAAGGTGAGCCGCCTCGGCAGCGAGTTTGAGTCCGACGAATTCTTACGCTTGTTCGATTTCCCCTCGATGAGGGCAACGGTCTCCAAGCGTCCCAGCAGCATCGTTCCTCAGCAGTTTCTCTTCTTGATGAACAGTCCCTTCATGGTGGAGCGGGCGAAGGCGTTCTCCGAGAGGCTGCATCGCGAGGCAGAAAATGACCGGGAGCGGATCTCACGAGCCTACCGCCTCCTGTTCAGCCGCTCTCCGAGCGAGGAAGAATTGCAGATGGGGATCCAGTTTCTGTCGGGATCCTCGTCCACTGCCGAATTGTCACCCTGGCAGCAGTATGGCCAGGTGCTCATGTGCTCCAACGAGTTTATGTATGTAAGATAAGGGCTAGGAGCCTGCGCGGTAGAAATGATGGTAGCGAGAAAGCGGGGAATCGAGGCCAGATTTTCTCGATTTTGAGGTGCATAGTTGTTCTATTCGCCGAAAAATCGGGGAAATATGGACCGATTCTACCGCTTTCGCAGTAGATCAATTTCTGCCGCGCAGGCTCCTAGGTCTCCTGTTTCTGGATGAGGAGCTAACACCATGTTCCATGACAATCCCTTGCCGCCCTTGACCCGACGCGAGATGCTCCGCCGTATCGGTGCGGGGTTCGGCACCCTGGGACTCGCGGGTGTCCTGGAGCTGGGAGGCCCCCACTCGACGCTGACAGCGACGCCGCTGCCGGCTGTCTCGTCCCTGGGTCCCAAGGCTCCCCATTTCGCTCCCAGGGCAAAGCGAGTGATTCAGCTCTTCATGCCGGGAGGTCCTTCTCAGGTCGACACCTTCGACTTCAAGCCAGACATTCGAACCTACGAAGGACAGCGCCCTGCGATCGTGGATCGGAAGTCCCTTCGCGACACCAAGAACGGGCTGTTCCCTTCACCCTTCGGGTTCAAGCAATACGGCGAATCCGGAAAATGGGTCAGCGATATCTTCCCCCATGTCGGCGAATGCGTGGATGACATCTGCTTTATCCATTCCATGCACACGGACATCCCCGAGCACGCTGGTGCCATCCTGATGATGAATGTGGGACACCTCCAACCCAGCCGGCCCAGCATGGGCTCCTGGATGGTCTACGGACTGGGTTCTGAAAACCAGAATCTACCTGGATTCGTGGCCATGAGTCCGCGAGCTCAGCCTCGCGGCAAATTGGCAAACTGGGGGAATTCTTTCCTTCCCAGTGCCTACACCGGGACCTACGTCAACCTCCACGAGATGGAGACTGGGCAGATTCTGAAGAATCTCGAGAACAGTTGGCTGCCCAGGGACGAGCAGCAGCGGCAGGTTGAATTCCTGACTCGGCTCAACCAGCTCGATCTCCAACGGCAGCAGCAAGACCGGCTGTTGGAAGGCAGTATCCAGGCGATGGAAATGGCGTTCCGCATGCAGTTCGCGGCGCCGGAGGTATTCGATCTCTCTCAGGAGAGCAAGTCCACCCTCGCACTCTATGGGGATAGCGAGTACGCCAAGGGATGTCTGCTGGCGCGCCGTCTGGTCGAGCGGGGTGTTCGGATGGTCCAGGTGTCACATTCTATCGACGAATACGACATCGCCTGGGATACCGGACACAAGGACATCGTCGGTGGTCACAAGACACTGGCCGATGCCTGCGATCAGGGGATCGCCGCCCTTATCAAGGACCTCAAACAGAGAGGGCTTCTGGATGAAACACTCGTGATCTGGGGGGGAGAGTTTGGCAGGGCTCCTACGTCAGAGGGGAAGAAAGGCCGTGACCATGACCATTATGGGTTCACCGTCTGGATGGCGGGTGGAGGCGTGAAGCCTGGCTTCAGCTATGGTGCCACCGATCAGTTCGGCTTGACAGCGGAAGAGAACCCCGTTCATGTCCACGACCTACACGCTACCATCTTGCATCTGATGGGCCTCGACCACGAGAAGCTCACCTACAGGTATTCGGGCAGAGACTTCCGCCTGACGGATGTCCACGGGAAAGTGATCCACGACATAATTTCCTGACAAAGTGCTCACTGTTCCAGGACCCTTTTTATCGCTGGACCAGCCTTTCCGGCTCCACAGCAAGCGACAACGCCATCGCGGCCCAGCTCGTCCCAGACGCCGAGATCCACTGGTCAGGCCCGTAGGGGAATCCGCTTTCAAAATACGGCTGGAGTGGAAACGACCGCGTCTTCACGTGCCAGGACCCATCCGGCGCCTGCGTCCGCAGAAGGTATCGCATCCCCTTCTGGTAGACCTCGTGCTCGACCTTCATGTTGCCGGCCAGGTGAAGTGCATAGAGGGCCTCGCCAGTGGCATAGGCATCGCTACCCATCGTCGGGAGCTGTGACCATCCGCCATCTTCACGCTGCGTCGCCAGGAGACTACTAGCCGACTCGCGGATAACGGCCTGCTCACCCCCCGCCCACTTCAGCCCAAGCAGTCGGAACGCCCGTCCCTGCGTCGTCACCGGCTTCGCGGACTCGAGCCACTCAGCCGCGCGGACCAGACGTTCTTCCGTATCCCTCTTCTCTGTCGGAGGCGAATAATGCCGCAGGGCTTTGATCACCATCGCCGTCGTGATGTAGGCGTGGTAGGTCAGCGGTGGACGGTTGCCAGTCGTCGCCCAGTGTCCGTCGGGAGACTGATGCAACTTCAGGTAGTGGACCAACGAATCGGTGTAGTCGTCCGCCGGTCTGCCGTTGGCAGCGAAGCCGAACATCTCATAACCCACACTGTTGGGACTGAAGGCCACCATGTTCATGGTGCGTTCCGGGCTTCGCTCAAGCGGCTCCAAGGGAATCTGCGTCAGTTCCCGGGGAGCCGGAATGCCTCGCTCGCCAGCCAAGGCAATCGCCGCGGAGGGCAGGTATTGGTTGTGACACGAGTTGCAGCCCCCTTTCCTGACAAACTGCGGACTCTGTCGCTCGAGCAGGGCGATGGCTTTCGTCACTGCGCCAGGTATGGACTGCTCGCCGGACGACTGGGGCACGGCGAAGGCAACGCCTCCACTTTTGCGCTGCTGCTCTGAGACACCCAGCAAGCGCGCGACTTCGTTGTCACCGCGCTTGCCGGCGAGAGTCCGTGGAGTTTCGCCTTCTCCATTCACCTCGGTGTCCACGCCCTGGCCAAGCAGCGTCTTCACAATCCTGGCCGGCATGGCCTCCGAATAAGCGGCCCACATCAAGGGCGAATAGCCACGATAGTTCCTGCCCATCCGCGTGAGCACCCTTCTCCAACAGGATCTTTACAATGTCCTCCGCGCCCTGCTGGGCAGCAATGGCGAGCGCGGTCTGCTTACGCTTCGTCTCCAGCTTGACGTCGGCTCCGTGATCGAGCAAAAGGCGGACGGCTTCCAGATTGCGACTCCGCGCGGCGTCCATCAGCGTCCCGGCCCCACTCCCGCTGAGGGCCGTCGCGGTGGCTCCCTTGGCGAGTAGGAGTTTCATGGCCACCACGTCTCCGGCGCCTGACGCTGCCATCAACGGGGTGCGTCCATTGAGGCTGGCGAGGTTCGGATCGGCTCCTTTGTCGAGAAGTAGCCGCAAGACCGAGTGGCTGTCGCGACGGCGGGAGGCGAGGTACAGCGGCGTGCTTCCGTCCTGCGTCTTGCCGTTGATGTGTGCACCGTGTTCTAACAGCAGCCTCGCTTTTTCATCGCTACGGACGGCCCAGTGCAGGGGCCTCCCATCCAGACGATTCTTGGCATTCACATCTGCGCCATTGTCGAGCAAGAACTTGATCGTCTCGGTGTTCCCGAAGCCGGCAGCATGATGCAGTAGTGTCGAGTCGCTGTGGTCCTTCCCTTTCACGAGTTCAGGGGCTTCATCCAGGAGCTTCTTCACGGCTGCGGTGTCCTGTCCCCGCACGGCCACTATCAGTGCCTTGAGCTTTGGATCGAGCGGTTTGCCAGGCTCCTGCGCCTTAAGCTCGATCTCACCCCACTCGGCGCCCTGGTCGATCCAAGCCCGCAGGATTCCGATGTCCTCTGCCGGCAACGGACCAGTCGGAGGCATCTGCATACCACCATCTCCGCTCGCCAGCCGCAGGATTAGTTTGCTCTCGGCGCTCCTGCCAGCGATGATGACGGGACCGTAGTCGCCACCCCGCAGCGCGTTCTGCCGCTTGTCCAGACGGAGACCCGACTGCTGCTGTTTGATGCCGTGGCAGGCGTGACAGTTGGCGGCAAGGATGGGCTTCACATGCTGATCGAAGTCCACCTGCATCTTCGCCGCCGGCGGCAGCTCAGCGCCGAAAAGCGTCGTCACCACGCCTAGGAAAAAACCAAGCACCCCTCCGACTCTTCTCATGGCTTTCATCCTTTCGACCCGGCGATCCGGAAGCTACAGATCCCGATCCTTGCTACCGCGATTGTACGCCCGAACGGGAGCACGCACAATCGGATCGCCGCCCCCCGCGGCCCTCAGGGGAGGATCGAGACGGCTTCGCTGGCGAAGACGAAACCAGTGGAAGGGAGCATCGTGGACACCAGGTCGGGGAGCTGATAGATTCTAGTCATTCGTCACGGGAGGTCAGAGGAGCTCGGATCCGTGATGATTTGAGAGACTCTATCGAGGCGATCGCCATGATGAGACAGATGCCGTCATTGTCCCTGCAGCTCCCTGGCACCGCTCTGGGTTTCCAGAGTTTCGATCGAATTTTGTGGCTCGCGATCTTCCTTCTCTGTGGCAATACTGCCACCAGTCAGTCAGGGGTGGAAGGAGTACAGTTTTTCGAGCAGAGAATCCGCCCGGTCTTGGTCGAGCGTTGCTACAAGTGTCATTCGACTGGTGCGAAGAAGGTCCAAGCCGGTCTGTTCCTGGATACTCGCCAGGCGGTACACGCCGGGGGTAAGAGGGGAGCAGCAGTCGTCCCCGGCAACGTGGAAGATAGCCTTTTGATCGCGGCGATTCGGCATGAGGCCCTTGAAATGCCGCCCGATGGCAAGCTGCCGGATTCAGTAATCGCTGATTTCATCCGCTGGGTTGAAATCGGAGCGCCGGATCCTCGTGACGGTGTCGCGACACCGAGGGCCGTGGACTACGAGGCCGGCCGGCAGTTCTGGTCATTTCTGCCTTTGGGCAACTACCGACCTCCCAAAGTTCCGGAGGCCGAGTGGGCACTGACTCCTATCGATCGCTTCATTCTGGCGCGCCAGCAAGCCAGCGGGGTGGAGCCGAGTCCTCTCGCAGACCGTCGTAGTCTCTTGCGGCGCGCGCATTTTGGGCTGACTGGTCTTCCGCCGTCACCGGATGAAACCGACGCCTTCGTGTCCGCTGTGTCGCCACAGGCGTACGAACGACTGGTCGATGGACTACTGCGAAGTCAACACTATGGCGAGCGTTGGGCCCGTTTCTGGCTCGACGTGGTCAGATTTGCCGAGAGCAACGGTTTCGAGCAAGACGAAGACCGGCCCAGCGCTTATCACTACCGTGACTTCGTGATTCGAGCTCTCAACGAGGACATGCCCTACGATCAGTTCGTGCGTTGGCAGATCGCGGGCGACTTGCTTGCACCGGATTCGCAGTCAGCCCGGGCGGCCACCGGCTTCCTGGTAGCCGGGGTCGAGAACGTGATTCAGACAGAGAAGGAATTCGAACGCGATCGCTATGACAAACTGGATGACATAGCGTCCACCATTGGCACAGCCATGCTGGGACTGACGATCGGCTGTGCACGCTGTCATGACCACAAGTTCGATCCCATATCGCAGCGTGACTACTACCGTTTCCTCTCGACGTTTGGCAAAACGATGAGCGCGGAGCTGCCGCTGGGTAAGAAGGGCAAATCGCCGGTCGCGTATGTTGCCGTCGATGTGGGATCGGAAATAACGGTCAGCGACAGAGAGGAGTTCCGATTCGGCACGAAAAAAGAAAACTTCGTGATGAAATCCGACGTGTATTTCTTGTCTCGCGGGGACGTCAAACGCAAGCAGGACATCGTCACTCAGAGCTTTCCGCAAGTGCTTATGCGAACCGATCAGAAGGAGACGCATTGGCAAGAGGCCGGCGCCGAGAAACGGCCGCCCCGTGCTGCTTTAGCCCATTGGATTACCGACCTCGAACGGGGCGCCGGCCATCTATTGGCTCGCGTCATCGTAAATCGTCTCTGGCAACACCATATGGGAAAGGGCCTGGTCACCACCTCGAGCGATTTTGGCGCCCAGGGGGAGCGCCCCACACACCCTAAACTGCTGGATTGGTTGGCCAACGAATTGATCAAATCCGACTGGCGTCTCAAGCCGATTCACCGGTTGATCATGAGCAGCGCGGTGTACCGGCAGAGTCATCGGTCCAATGCCAAGAATGAGCGCATCGATCCTCAGAATCGTTTATTCTGGCGCCGTGAGCTCAGACGGCTCGACGCCGAGTCCATTCGAGACGCAATGCTTACGGTCAGTGGCCAACTGGACCGCACAATGTCGGGTCCAGGAACGCTCGACGAAAGCATTCGGCGACGGAGCATCTACCTGACCGTCAAGCGCAACCAGAAGATTCCGATGCTGCAATCCTTCGACACCCCGGACGCCCTGCAAGGCATCGGGCAGCGGCCAACGACAACGGTCGCGCCGCAGGCACTGTTGATGATGAACAATCCCCATGTTCACGCTTACGCCCAGGCTCTCGCCCGTCGCATTCACCGTGACCACCAGGAGCCGGACGACCTGATCCAGAGCGGCTTCGTCACCGTGCTCGCGCGGCCAGCTGACACCCAGGAGCTCGAGCAAATCCGTGAGTTTCTCTCGCAGCAGACTGTGACGTACGAGGAATCTGGCTACGGCAGTGGATCGCGAATGCACGCAATCAAAGACTTCTGCCAATTGCTGATTGCTTCTGATGAGTTCGTTTATGTGGAGTGACTCGGGACTGTGCTAGCTGCAAGAGATGAAGTCAGGGCTCGGGCAAAGGGCTAAACCCGGCTCGAGTGATTTTAGAGCAGTGAGGTAAGACATGTATCGATTGAGTCTCTCCCGTCGCGAGCTACTTCGGCGTACAGGTATGGGCTGTGGCGCGCTTGCTTTGGGGGCTCTTCTCGACCGGGCCGGCCTGCTGGCAACAAACATCGACCAATCAAAACCGCTGGCGCCCAGACCGCCTCATTTCGAACCCCAAGCGAAGTCGGTCATCTGGATCATGCTCAACGGCGGTCCCGGACAGATGGATACCTGGGATTACAAGCCCGAGCTGCAAAAGCGCGACGGCGAACCGCTGGAGGGCGCCGACACGAAAACGGGCTTTTTCCTGACCAGCGGCAAACTCATGGCTTCGCCATTTCAATTCAGTCAGCATGGCGAGTCCGGCACCTGGGTCTCCGAGATTTTTCCGGAATTGGCTGGGCACGTCGACGAGATGGCCTTCGTCCACTCGTGCTATACCGAGTCGAATAACCACACACCGGCACTGTTCCAGATTAACACCGGACTGAATCGCCTCGGCTTTCCCGGCGTCGGCTCGTGGGTCACCTACGGGCTAGGGACCGAAAACGAAAACCTGCCAGGGTTTGTGGTGATGACCGATGCTCGGGGACGGGGCCTTCCCAAGGGCCATGCGCTGCTTTGGGGCGCGGGCTTCCTGCCAAGTGTCTTTCAGGGCATGAGAATCAACGATGCTGGCCCCCCGATCGACAATCTCTTTCGATTTCGTGATCAAACCCCGAAGTTGCAACGAAGGATGCTCGACGTCCTACAACGGCTGAACCACGAACACCAGGAACGCTATGCCGGCGAAACGGAGCTAGCCGCCCGCATTGAATCGTTCGAGCTCGCGTTCCGTATGCAAACCTCGGCTCCGGAAACCTTTGACATTAGCCGGGAGTCTCCGGAAACGCAGCGGCTCTACGGATTGGACATCGACCAAAGTGCCGACTTCGGAAGACAATGCCTGATCGCCAGACGTCTGGTCGAGCAAGGAGTAAGGTTTGTACAGATCTACAGTGGGGGCAACGACAATGCGAAGAGCTGGGACGCCCACGCTGATCTGCGGGGCAATCACTCCGGTTTCGCAGCCGAGGTGGATCAGCCCATAGCCGGGCTCCTGACCGACCTCAAGAGTCAGGGTCTGCTCGATTCGACGCTAATCGTATGCGGTGGCGAGTTTGGGCGCACCTCGGATTCACAGGGCTCAGACGGCCGTGACCATAATCCCAACGCATTTACGACATGGTTCGCCGGAGGAGGTATCCGCGGCGGAGTGCATTACGGAACGACGGATGAGTTCGGTTACAAAGCGGTCCATAATCGCGTCGGAGTGCACGACCTACACGCGACGATCTTGCATCTACTGGGCATTGATCACAAGCGCTTGACCTATCGCTTCAATGGTCGCGACTACCGCTTGACCGACGTTTACGGCAACGTCATTCGGACAATTCTCGCCTGAGGTTGTCAGTCATGCTTATCCGTCGGGACTTTCTGACCAGGTTTGCTCTTCTGGGAGCCTTCGTTTCCGAGTTCTGCGTCATTTCGACGAAGCGCCAACCCTTCTTACTCTCGGCCACGGTGGACTTTCCCGACGATGTTGGCCAGGGTCCCTACAACCTGGAACTCCTTGACCAACTCATGGGCCAGCTTGTCCAAATGGGCGTCCGTCGCGTCTACTGGCTCTACTATGGGGACATCGAACCCGACTCCTATTGGGCGGGAAATCTTTTCGACTACATGAAATATGGTCAGGAGACCCTGGCCAACCTAGGGGAGCCTGTTCGGGCTGCAGTCCCCGTGGCCCACCGACATGGCCTGGAGCTCTACGGAGTGCTCAAGCCCTATAACACCGGCATCTCCGGGACCTATCCGGAAGGCTCTTCCAAGGCGGGTGCAACCGGGATCACTCGGATCGGCGGCACCCTTCAGCAGGTAATCCCCTTTGTCGAGCGTTACCCTGAGACCCGGGTCTTGAGACGCCCCTGGAACCCTCCGGATGACCTCCAGAAAGTTCCCATCAGAAAGATCCGCTTACTGAAAAAGGACGATTCACCGACTCGGATCCGAGCCGAGAATCTCCAAATCTGGACCAGCCCCAACAACTATCGCTATCAACCCAGGTTCAAGTCCGACCAGATGCGGGAGGAAGTGACGAGCGCCGACCGGGAAGTTCGCGACTACTATGGGAACCTTCTGACCGCCAAGGGTGCACCGGTCCGGGCCTTGACGCTGGAGGGATTGGATCTGGATGACCGCTATGTCTTGGTTACAACCGATTTCCAGGATCGAAGCGGTGATTTCCGTAACTCGGCTATAGCCATGATCGAGGCCTACGGACCGGGACCCGATCCCCTTCCCATTGTGGTGGGCTCACACAGTGCCATATGGACTCAACCCAGGAGCTTCAGAACCGGGGGATTGGAGTTCGACCTGGGCCTCGGGCCCTACGAGATGACCTTGGACGAGGACAACCACTCCAGTGAAGGTCAGGGCTGGGCAAGGGGCGGTTGCGTGGCGTTTGCCCGCGGCAAGAATACCCACCTGCCCTGTACTCCTTGCGAGGTCTACCCGGAAGTGCAGAAGCTGTGGCTGGGATGGATCGATCGCCTCGTCCAGGCGGGCGTAGACGGGATCGACCTGAGACTCTCCCACCACGGATCCCTCACGGACGAGCCCTTCGAATACGGCTTCAATGAACCGGTTTTGCAGGAATACGCCAAACGCCATGGAGAACCAGCAGGCGGCGCCTATGACCTCACGCTTCTTTCGCAGATCCGGGGACAGCACTATAGCGCCTTCGTCGGCGAAGCCAGTCGACGTGTCCGCAGAGCTGGTGGAAAGATGCAGGTACACCTGCACGCGGAGGCCTTTCGCCCGGATCCCTGCCAGGGACAGCTGATGGGTTTCCCGGCCAACCTCTCATTCCAATGGCAGGATTGGCTGAAGTCGGGTCTGCTGGATGGCGCCACGCTTCGAACCAGCTGGTTCGAAGCCATTGAGGACCCTCCCGGTGGGTCACCCCACCGGAGCCGGCTGTCGAATGCCCTCGATGACCCGGTGGTCAAGGAGATGCTCGAGTTGACCGGGGAGCTGGACCTTCCAGTCTACCTCAATCGCTATGTGAGTCGGACCGTCGGAATCGATGAGTACGTCTCGGACATGACGGCCGTCTCCGGGGATCCGCGATTTGCCGGATTCGATGTCTACGAGATGGCTAACGTCTCTCGTCCCGACCCGCAGGGAACTCGGCTCGTCCCGGTGGAGCGTCGTCTCGAGCGAATCCGCAGTGCTGCCCGGGAACTCGGTCTGGAGACGAATTAATCAAATCAGTCTGGCCCCGTCGTACTGGCACTACTCGGGAAAGAAACCTGGGGTGAGGTTAGCGGTGACCTCGCTGCTGTCCGGCTCTCTCCTCGGAATCGGGCTCATCCTGCTGACGAGTCAAGTCGTTCGCGGAACTGTTGGATTGCTGCTCACTGCTGTCCGGTCTATTTTTCGAGGTATAGCTGAAAGCCTTATGTAACGGGGCTTTGGGGCGATGGTGAAAGAAGGGGGTTGTTTTGGGCCCTGAAGCTGCTGGACCTGATTTGGGAAGGGGACCTGCCTTGGTTAG
>JAKZYH010000444.1:0-3455 GCA_047514575.1 Acidobacteriota bacterium
GCCAGCTCCCGTCTGCGGCGCGCGACATCGTCGAGCGCGCCGGCTGGCGAGGGCGTCTCGTCGATAATCATCCGCCGGATGATGCCGAGAGGAAGTGTTGGATGCTCCCTCCAAGTTGGTGACCCCGCCTCCCAACCTTCGCTGCGCCGGCCGAAGCTTTGCAGAAAGTCATCGAAGGCCGAACGGAATTTTGCACCGCCTTCAACGTGCGCCACTGCACTCAGAGCTGTCGAGAGGTCCAACTCGAGTATCAGCTCTCGCACCTGGGCGGAGCGTGAAGCGGCTTGAGAGATTTCCCATAGGGCCTGACTCGCGTCCATTTTTGAATTGGTGTGGCCCTGGGTCAGCTCGCCGATCAACGCCTCAGCCTCGGGCCCGAAGGCCTCGACCAGGAAGTTGGTCAGCCGTCTGGTCGCCGAGAAGATGACGTCCGCGGCGACCATCGTCTTGAAGAAGGCGTAGAAACAGGTATCGATGAGCTCGACAATGGGCGTGTCGTTGTCAGCCGCCTGCAACTTTGTGCAAGCCTCCTCCACGCGAGGCCGGCAGTGCTCTTCCCAGACGGCAGCGACCCCGCCGTACCGCCGGACGAGGTCATCTATGCCGTCATCGTCGAAAATCGGGGTCCGGAGGTACACAAACCCTTGAGGAAAGTAGATCCTCCGCAAGAGGTCTCGGAGCTGAAGTCCGGCCTCGGAAAAGGCGCGTTCGCGCGCAGACAGCGAAAGCTCCCACGTCGCGACGTCCAGGGGTCTAAGCGGCGCGGGAAAGTGGTCGGCGTTGAGGCGCCAGGTCAGCTGGGCGTCGGCTTCGTCTTCCCACGTTACCGGGAAGTTGGTCCCATCGGCACACCTGTATGTAGTGACCAGTTCAGACATCTGCACTCCTGCGGTGGGTCATTCTGGGGCGATTCGTGGCTACGACGCAAGAGAGCCCTCGCTAGAGAGTAAGAGGGCTCAGGGTGATTCAGATTACACACTCCTTGAAGGTCGGTCAAACCAGTGCCGCCCGACCTGAGGGCTGGCCTGCCTCCTACCCACACAGCTGCCTGGAATTGGGCGCTCCGAATCGAAATCCTTCTGAACACCCTCACCTGTCTGAGCCGTCTGCAAGTTCGAGGCTGATGTTGATGGCCCTGCCTGCCCTCCGGAGCCATTCGCATCCGCTTCCCCAATCACTTCTACAAGAGCCGGGGACTTGCGTCCCCTCAAACAATCCTGTATCGTCCCCCGCTGATGCCGCCCCGTGATGCGGCTGGAGAAGCCATCCTGCGCTTAAGCCGGTGTGAGGCTTGCTTTTCCCACTCTTCCATACAAGCGAGGGCTGGCATGCCAATCAGCATTTATCCGACGGGAACCACGATCTTCGACCCCGACCGGTGCTGGAATGGGTACACGGTCTTCCAGGCAAGTGACGTCGGAGCCACGCTCATCGATATGAGGTCTCATGGGCATGCCGAATCGGGTGCTTCCGGGTGGCTACGTATTTGGCAGCACGGGAATCCGCAATCCGAAATATGGGTTCCAAGACAGTTTGGATCTTGTCCAAGTGGACTGGGACGGCAATATCGTCTGGAAGTTCGATAAGTATGAGCGCGTCAAGGATCCGAGACAGAAGCCGACCTGGATGGCGCGGCAACATCATGACTACCAGCGTGAGGGCAACCCGGTTGGCTACTACGTCCCAGGCATGGATCCATTAGTCGCTGAAGGAAACACCTTGATCGTCGCCCACAAGAACCTGACGAACACTTCGATCAGCGACAAACTACTTCAAGATGACACAATCGTCGAGGTCGATTGGGATGGGAAGATCGTGTGGGAGTGGATCTGTAGTGAGCACTTCGACGAGATGGACTTTGGCGAGGACGCGAAGAACACAATCGCCCGAAATCCTAACTTTCTGAATGTGGGCGTGGGGATGGGCGATTGGATGCATATGAATTCCATGGCTACCCTCGGACCGAACAAGTGGTTCGATGCGGGCGACGAGCGCTTCCACCCCGATAACATCATCTTCAGCGGTCGGGAGGCGAATATTATCGCGATCATCTCGAAGACCGTTGGGAAGATCGTCTGGCAACTGGGCCCCAGCTATAATGCGACTCCCGCGCTCCGAGACTTGGGTCAGATCATTGGACAGCACCACGCCCATCTGATCCCACAGGGCCTCCCCGGCGAGGGGAACATGCTGGTCTTCGATAACGGAGGGTGGTCTGGATACGGCTCCCCAAATCCTGGTTCGCCAACAGGTAATCGAAGCGCTCTGCGAGATTCCTCCCGAGTCCTAGAATTCGATCCAATATCACTTGAGATCGTCTGGCAATACTCGGCGCAAGAGGCTGGTTTCAGGGTGCCGGCCTACGGCAGTGAGTTCTACAGTAGCTTAGTCAGTTCCGCACAGAGGCTCCCCAACGGCAACACGTTAATCACAGAAGGAACCCGTGGGCGCATATTCGAGGTGACTCCGGAACACGAAGCTGTTTGGGAGTACGTCAGCCCTTACTACGGTAAGCATGGAAATGAGCATCTAGTCTATCGTTCTTATCGGGTGCCGTATCGATGGATTCCTCAGGTGGAGCGACCTGAAGAGAAGCCCATCCCAAGGCTCGACGTGACGAAATTCAGAGTCCCAGGCGCCGTCAATAGACGCCCTCTAAAGATAACCCCAACAAAGGGGACCAAGCGGATTTCGTTCAGTCCCCAGGAGTGTGTCCTCCCCCGTGATCAAGACTGAGAACCTCAAACCGTTGTGGCATATGGTGGGTGCTGTAGCCATCGCCGGCCTCGGGACAGGTGTCCTGCGACACATAGAAGTACTTTGGGCGCCCGCGCTTCTGTAGGAGAGTAGATGTCAAAGCCAGGGCTCCTAACGTCGATGGCAACGCTCATCGCGTTGACGGTCTTTGCGGCAGCCTGTAGCACTGACGATGGGGCCATCCCGACTCCAAACGTCTTCCAGACCATCGCCACTGTCCAGAGGTCGGAGGATCCGGACGTGCCACCGCTACCCATCATCCGCCTCATAAGCGACGGGGGTTCCCGCGACGGCGACCGCGGCAGCTTTTGCTGGCCGCAGGTGGGAGGAGTCGCTCTATGCGCCGATTCGATTATCTTGGCGGGACCTCCTCCGCCAATAGGCGTTTCCAGGGGCGAGGGCCTTACCGTGGAGATCGAGGCTCACACCACCCCTGTATTGCTGAACGCGAACGTGTTCGAGGTCGGCACCACGAGTCTGGTGGACAACATCACGCTCGAACCGTCTCTGACTACCGAGCTGCACCTGGACTTCGATCCTGGCGTCTACACCGTGACCATCAACGGAGGATGGGACGAAGGCGACATCTTCTACGCGTTCCAAGTAGAGGTCCGGTAGCCTAAGACGAACCGTGCCTCCTGTAATCTGAGGCCATGAGGGAGCGTTTTAAGGGCTATGATGTGGGTGTAGGCGTGGCG
>JAKZYH010000445.1:0-6826 GCA_047514575.1 Acidobacteriota bacterium
GCAGTTACCACTGTCGACTTCAGGCCGGTAACGTTAGCCTGGAAGGGACTTGCACCCTTCTGATCAAACGCCTTCACAGGCGCACTAGGATGGGCACTCTTGCCCGTCAGTGTTCTCGACGGGCAAGAGTGCCCATCCTACTGCTGCCAACCCCGGGCCACCGCTTCAGGCTTCTCTCGAGAAGTTTCTTTCTTGAATGGGGCAGCACCGCTGGGGGGCCACTAAGCTGAAACTTGATTTGTGATTCGGAGGGAGAAAGGACGTAAACCATTGATCTGAAATTGGATAGGGAATTCTCCAGACTATTGTCCAAAACCGTGGCGGTGGCCTCCGTGCCGCCGTGTTTCGAGCCAAAGGCTCGACGGAAAGAATACGGCGGCTTGGAAGCCACCGCCACGCCGGCCGAAGTTTCTTTCTTGAATGATCCGGCGGTCCGCAGCCGGTGGCGGGACTGACCTGAAACTTCATTCGTGAGTTGGGATGGAAAAAGGACGTAACCCATTGATTTGCTGATCTCTGCTGTCTATCGGAGACGATTACGCTGAGATCAAGCAAGCGCTGGAACTCTGCAGAGCAAGCTGAATGACGTTTCAACTTGGCGTCAGGCTGGCCACAGAGTGGTGCGACGGCGCTCTGCCATTCCGACGGGGCTCGGTCCTGGTTCGGAACTGAATCGAAGAGGACAATCTTTGGCAGATCGTCGCTTCGGCGTCCTTCCGCAACAGTGGAACCTCCCAGGTTTCAACACCCACGTCGGCGGCGATCCGAGAATCGGTAAGCCCCCGATAGTGAGCTAGAACAAAGACTCGGCGAGGTAGATCTGCTATCTCGCTCAGCGCCTCCGTAATCTGGGAGAACAATTCATCACGATTCAATCCGTTCGGTTTTTCCAACTTCATCATATCTTTACCCTGCTTTCGTCCCGATCAATGCGGTTCTGGCTTCATGTCATAGAACGGATACGACCGCAGAGTGTTTCGTAAGGGATTGTCTGGTTTTGTAAAGGCACCCGCGGCTGCAAAGGGAGCCCAGAGAAAGCGAGGCTCACTGCCCGGGAAATTGCCAATCTTGATCTTGATGTCGACTTGGTCTACCTGAGTGCCTGCGTCTCTGGGCGTCACGATACCCAACCTGGAGACAGATCCACGAGATGCTGCTCCTGGAGGCGGACTAGCCCTGCCCCTGGCTGCGAGCCGGATCATTCGGAAAGAAACTTCGGTCCGGGTACGTGGCGGCGGTCTCCAGGCTGCCGTGCTTCGAGCCAAGAGACTCGAAGTGAAAGACTTCGGCCTGGAGACCAAAGCCACGTCCTGCAGGGCTCACCAAGTTCAGAAGATCCTGCGTCGGGAGGAGATCGACCGGGTTGTCGGGCCTGAGACGCTCAAGAGTTTCACCTCCAGGACTTGCAAACGGAATTTCTAGCCGCAGAATGGAAAAGCAACACTTTACTTCTAAGAGGGGGAGAGACGAAATGAGAAGCCATGTATCCCTGGCGGGCCTTTGCCTTCTGGCCCTAACCATCTTCAACACCCATGCAGCGAAAGCGCCCACCGCAGTCTTGGAGATCGGAAACAGCAAGCAGCTGTTCATCGACGACTATATGATCCAAAGCCTCAGCGATGCCCGACAGGTTTTGAACAGGGCAACCAAGGCACCCAACAATCCCGTGATCAAGCCGGACCGTCCCTGGGAGGGCACCCTGAGTCCCGTTGCCAAGGTGATGTACGACGGCGACAAAGGCATCTTCAAGATGTGGTACTCGACCACGGCGCAATGGAAGGCCGAGCGCGGCGGTCAGCTGTCCAATTACCACTGGACGGACAAGGGCTCGGTCCGTGAACGGGTCGACGCCGCCTACCAATACGTCGGGAACTACAACAAGTACACCTACAGACTCTGCTTCGCTACTTCCCGCGACGGGTTCAACTGGGAGAAACCCAATCTGGGCAAGGTGGACTTCAACGGTTCCAGATCCAACAACATCCTACCCGAAGGCAGTCGGGCTCCCACCTTCTTGGATCCCAACGAAAAGGACCCAGCCAAGCGCTACAAGTCGATCGAGCACACACGTACCCAGGATCCTCCGGGAATGCACCTGCTCCTCTACTACTCCCCGGACGGTTTCGAGTGGACTGCCGAACCTGACAATCCGGTCATGGACACCACACCTGAACCGGGACGTTGGGGACCGACCCACTACATGGGTTGGGATCCCATCCGTGAGGTCTACGCGACTCACATCGAGAACTGCCTGCACCGAAAGTGTCCGCTGGGAGTAAGAATGGTGGGAAGAGCCGAGAGCCCCGACTTGAAGAGCTGGAGTCTTCCGCAGAACATCATCGTACCGGACGAACGGGATCATATAGACAGCGAGTTCTACCTCTTTCCTGCGGTCACGTACGAAGGGACCTACATCGCGCTGCCCTGGATCTTCCGGACCACCAACACGCTCCACTACCCCACCCTTGCCTTCAGTCGCGATGGGGTGCACTACGATCGCAGATTCCGCGAACCGCTGATCCGGCCGGGCGATGAAGGCAGTTTCGACACCGTGAGTCTCTACGTCCAGCCGCCGCTGATGCAGGCTGGTAAGGTCTGGATCTACTACACCGGAGCCAACTGGCGAGGCCCGGAACAGCTCTTTCTCAAAGGAGACTCTGCGCTTCGTGCACCTGGTCTGGCCACCCTTCCGGAGGATGGCTTCGTTTCCGTCGACGGGGGCAAGCTGCGTCCTGGCATCCTGCTGACGCAGAGCTTCAGCTTTGAAGGGTCCAGTCTTTGGATCAACCTGGAGCCGGCCCGGCACAACGACGGAGCAGGCGTCGCCGAGATCAAGGTGGAGATCCTGGATCACCAGACTCAACCCATCGCCGGCTTCTCGCTGGATGAGTCGGATCGGTTTACCAAGTCGGGCCGATTCAAGGCAAGCTGGAACGGTCAGAGCGACCTGAGCTCCCTGGCGGGACGACCGCTCCAGCTTCGTTTCTTTATCCGCAATGCCAAGCTTTACTCATTCCAGTTCGAATAGAGAGTTTACAGGCACACTACGGGATGGTCTCTCGAGAGAATTTGAATGCTCATCAAGGGACTAGCCGCGGTCGCCCTTCTGATCCTACTGAGCCTGGTTATCCCTATGGGCGATCTGGTTGGGCTTCTGGATCCAGAAAACATCGAGAGATGGCTGCAGGAAGCCGGCGGCATGGCTCCCGTGTTCTTCGTCCTCCTTATGACCACAGCCGTCGTCCTCAGCCCCATTCCCAGCCTTCCCTTGACGCTGGCCGCCGGAGCCTTTTTCGGACCCTTCCAGGGAGGTCTCTACTCAGTTCTGGGAGGCGTGCTGGGAGCCAGCTTGGCATTCCTGCTTGCCCGGTTCCTCGGACGTCGGCTGCTGGAACGGGTCCTCACTGGACACATCAACTTCTGCGTGGATTGTTCCGACAAGCTCTTGACCCGTGTCGTCCTGGTATCCCGACTCCTGCCCTTCGTCTCATTCGACATTGTCAGCTATGGTGCGGGCCTTACCGGCATGTCCCTGCGTCGCTTCGTCCTCGCCACTGCTCTCGGAATGATCCCGCTGACTTTTGTCTACACCTTTTTTGGCTCCCTTCTCAGTGTCGGCCCCGTTTCGTCCGTCCTGATGGGAGGGACCCTGGTCGTCCTCTTCTTCTTGCTTCCAGGATGGATCGAAAAGCACGATTTCCTGGGTCTGGGTCACCACTTTCGACATGTCACCGGAAAAGACGACGATTCCCATCCGAGCGCTGCAATCAGCGCTCCTAATCGAATCTCTGGAAAAGGAGAGAAGCATCATGAAGCAGACTGATCTTTCCCGACGTGATTGGCTCAAGGGTGTGACTGCCCTGGGGCTGGCAGCGTCGGGGTCCTCCGGCCTCACCGCTTCCAGCGAGGCCCAGACGGGGAACGGGAGCCCTTGACATCGGCTCCCGGCGGGAGCTGTTCATCGACAGTCATCTCATTGATCGTATGGAAGGCGGTGCATCTCTGCGTCTGCACCATCCGGTGCCGCAAGAGCGCGTTTTGGTCCACGATCAACCCTGGGAAGGTAGCGGCAGCGGCTATCACAGCGTCTTCCAGGACGGCGATCTCTACCGTATGTACTATAAGGCCTGGCACCTGGAGCCCTCCCCCGGAAAGCTCAATAACAAAAGCCACCCTCTCTACTGCTGCTATGCCGAAAGCAATGACGGCATTCGCTGGCGGAAACCGGAACTCGGCCTCCACGAATTCCAGGGTTCCAAGAAGAACAACATCGCCATCGCCAGCGGTCCTCAGGGACCGCTCAACGTCGACGCCGGCCACCCGGCAGTTCAAGGACACAAACCCCAACGCGGCGCCTGACGCCCGCTACAAGGCAATCCTCCGGTCCTCGGACCCGAATGCGCTATTGCCCTTCAAGTCTGCTGACGGAATCCACTGGTCACCCATGAGCGACGGGCCGATGCTGGGCAAACTGGGTGCGTTCGATTCCCAGAATCTCGCCTTCTGGGACCCCACGATCGGAAAGTACCGCGCCTACTGGCGAATCTTCAAAGAGGGCATCCGAGACATCCGTACGGCGACCTCTGACGACCTCGTGCACTGGAGCACTCCCGCCGACCTCCTCTACGAGGACTCGCCCGCCGAGCACCTGTACACCAATCAAGTGAAGCCCTACCATCGAGCACCGCATCTCCTGATCGGATTTCCCGCTCGCTACATCGACCGTGGTTGGTCCGATTCAATGAGGGCCCTTCCCGAGTTGGCCCACAGGGAATTGCGGGCTTCGTCGGTGGAGCGTTACGGTACGGCGGTCACCGAAGCACTGCTGATGGCCAGCCGCGACGGTCTCAAGTTCAAGCGCTGGAACGAAGCCTTCCTGCGGCCGGGAGCCCAGCGGCCCGATACCTGGCACTACGGACATCAGTACATCGCCTGGCATCTGGTTGAGACGAGCTCCGATCTTCCCGGCGCGCCCGACGAGTTGTCGCTCTACGCCGTGGAGAGCTACTGGACAGGCAAGGGTAGCGCACTGCGACGGTACACGCTGCGACTTGACGGCTTCGTCTCGCTGAATGCTCCCATGAGCGGTGGTGAGATGATCACTCCGCCGCTCGAGTTTAGCGGCTCCCAACTCAGTCTGAACTTCTCCACCTCAGCCGCCGGAAGCATCCGGGTCGAGTTGCAGAATCCCATGGGTGATCCGATCGCCGGATTCTCATTGGCAGACTGTCCCGATCACTTCGGAGACACGATCGAGCGTGGGGTGTCCTGGAAAAAGGGTGGGGACCTCAGTTCCCTCCGCGGCAGACCCGTAAAGTTGAGGATCCAGCTACGAGATGCGGACCTCTACTCACTGCGTTTTCAAGGGTAAGGGTCTGTGCAAGAATAACTTGGTAGAATTGGCGCTCAGATTTGCCTCAGCTTTGGCCGCGAACGATTGAGCGAAACCGCAGGCGTAGCCCGGTCTACGTTGAGGCTTTCGCGATTGAGGAGCGGCCGAAGATGGTGTGAAGATGAGATGCCAAAATGCCAAGTTATTATTGCGCAGGCCCTAAGAAGGAGAAGATACGATGTGGACCCGAAGGCAAATGCTGAAAGCGGGAGCCGGGGCGGCGGCCCTTTCCCTGGAGCGCTCGTCTCTGATGAGAGCGGTGCCAACTGCCGCCAGCGAAGTAGGCAAAGTCAAGATCGTGGACGTGAAGACGGCTGCGGTCGAGCTCAGCTATTATCCGGCCCGCCTGGTGAAGATCGTCACCGACTCCGAGCTCTACGGTCTGGGAGAAGCCCATATCGGTGCGGCCATCCCTGCCCACCTCGACCGTCTGCGTGAGCTCGTGGTAGGAGAGGACCCTCTGCAAGTCGACTACCTTTATCAGAAGATGTCGGAGACGCTGCTTTACGAGGGGTCCCGCTCCGGTGACCTGAGCGGAGCCATAGGAGGAATCGAAACCGCCCTCTGGGACCTTGCCGGCAAGATCCTAAACGTCCCCGTCTACGTCCTGCTAGGGGGCAAGTTCCGAGATAAGCTGCATATCTACCACGACGCCGATGGCTCGGATACTGCAGAACCCTCTGCCTGGGCCGAAGCCGCTCACCGTTCGCTGGAGGCAGGCTTCCGGGCCATCAAGGTCTCGGTCGGCGGAAAGCTCGACCCCAAGAAGTTCCGGGAGAGGGAGTGGAACAAGAGTCCGTTGCCCGCTGATCTGAGGCAGTGGGCCAGGGTGTTGGAGAAGATCCGCGCAACAGTGGGCGAAGACTTCCCCTTCGCCGTAGACGTCCACTGGAGATACAACACTGGCGACGTCCTGCGCTTCCTTCAGATGATCGAGGATCTGAACCTCTGGTTCTTCGAGGATCCCATCGCACCCGATGACGCCGATTCCTTCGCCCGGATCACGGCGGCCTCCAAAACCCCTATCTGCACCGGTGAGAACCTCTATGCCCGACAGAGTTTCCGGCCCTTCATCGAGAAACGGGCTTGCGACATCATTCAACCCGACCTGCAGAAGAGTGGCGGACTACTTGAAACCAAGAAGATCGCCGACTGGGCCGATATCTACAATATTCCCATGGCGTGCCACAATATGTGTTCTCCGCTGGGCACCATCGCATCAGGACATGCCTGCATGGCAATTCGCTCTTTCCTGACCCTGGAATCGGACAGCGTCGACCTACCCTACTGGCAAGACATCATCCAGCGAGATGGACCCATCTATCGGGACGGTTATCTTGAGGTCTCAGACGCTCCCGGGCTGGGAGTAGAGTTAAACGAGGAAGTCTGTAGGCAACACCTGGCTCCGGGAACCGGATTCTTCGAGTAGAGGGT
>JAKZYH010000446.1:0-2522 GCA_047514575.1 Acidobacteriota bacterium
AGCCACAAGCTTTTCGTGGTCGCATGACCGCTTGGTCTGCGCGGAATGACTGCTTATGGTCGAAGCGGACTTTCAGCTCGGCATAAAACTCGCGCTTTTATAGGCTAGTGGCAGCCTTCTACGAAAGCGAAGGGATCGAGGGGGGGAAGGAAATAGACCCAGTCCCTGGCCTCGTAGAGGATCACATGATCCAGCTCGGGACGGGCGAGCATTTGGCAGATGCGCTCCTCTCTTGCCCGCTGCAGCACGCTGCGCACTTTGGCCGGGTCGGCGGAGGCATCCTGTCCGGCGAAGCGGCGAGCGCGCTCGGTGTGGGGACGGAGAGTCCACTGGCCTTCGTACATGATCCCGATCCTCCCGGGCAGCGGCTTCCTCTCCTCCAGGGCCTCATTCAAATAGCGCTCCAAGGCCTCCGCATCGACGAAAGGTCCCGTCCCCAGCAGCACCGGTTCGATCGCCAACCCTGTGAGGTCCAGATCGGCGACTCCCTCGGCAATGTGGGGAAGCCAGTTGTTGCGATCGGCCGTGTGGGGGATCCTGCCCACCGGTCCTGCCCGGAAGCTCTGAGCCAGACTGCTTCGGACCCTTTGGCTCTCTGGAAGGACGACTCGCAGCTTCTTCTCGGGAAAGGCGCCGGCCAGATCCTCCAGCAAGAGGCGGATTCCGAACGCTACTCCTCGGCTGCGGAGCTCACGCCAGCGCGAAGCACAGTGATCGGATTGACAGTGCTGATGAAACTCTCCGCTCTGCCAGGTCGCGATTCTCTCCACCGTGGATGGGCTCGACGCCAGGGACAGAAGCGGGCCATCTTCAGCCGCGCCCCGCGGAGCGTACCCCAGGTCGATGCCAAGGTGCTGTCGGCGAACCTCCCATCCGTGCACCCATTCCCCGTGACGACCCTTGTAGCGACGCTGTGTCTTGGGATCTATCCCCTCCGGGCCATCGGTGAAAGATCCGGCCAGTTGGCTGTGAGAGCGGGTGTTGATGTAGATCTCGGAATAGGCAGGGTGTCGCAGGACGCCCGACAGCTCCTTCACCACCAGCTCACGCGTCTCAGCCAGATTGAAGTCCAGCATCTCCGGGGTGTAGAGCTCTCCCCGATCGATGACCAGGACCGCCTTCCTCAGCTCGGCTTCCGACGCTCCACTCAAGTATTCGGCGCTTGCCTCCGAGGCGAAGAACACGGCATTGTGTCCGGCGTCCGTGGGGATACCCGCAACCTGTGTGGGGCCCGTTCCCTGGAGCCCGAGCCGGTGAAGCTCCAGTAGGACTGCGTCCTGCCGATGGCGGTGCCGACACTGGAGCGCAGGATCACCGATCCTGCTGCTGGTAGCTTCAACGGATTCGCACTGCTGGGGTTGTCCAGCAGGAGGTAGCGAGGCTCGTGGGGAACCTTCAGCCCGCTTATCCTGAGGCCCTTTCCAGGCAGCCGCTAGAGCTTGAAACCGCTCAGCGTCTGCTGCTTGAGCCCTGCCAGCTCCTGCAGCTCAGAATAGGGCACGAGTTGGAAGGGGCCGTCGGGTCGGCCTTGAAGCACCAGAGAGTCCAGCTGCAGCGGAGGGAAGTGGGAGGCACGGATACGGAGGTTGTCGCCGCGGTCCTCGAAGCGCGAGAGGAAGGCCTCGACCCCGGACGCCTGGGGGATCTCCAGGGTCTCCACCTGGGAGAATCGTCCCAGTCCCATCCGAGCCAGGAGCTCACGCCAGCTGGCAAACCCCAGCTCGGCAGAATGGTAGTTGACCTGCGGAGATGCCAGAGGGAGAAAGTTCCAGAGGAAACTTCCGTCGACGTCGAACACTGGGACCTCGTAGTACTTGCTGATGGCAGGTTCTAGAGGACGGAAGCTCAGCGAGAGCCGGATACCGTGAGCCTGGGCCGAATCCGCGAAACCTCGAGCGGCCTGCGGGTGGAGGTGAAAAGCGATGAGGTCGCGCAGCCAGGCCCAGGTGTGGAAGCCCGATTTTCCGGCCAGGATTTTTCTTAGCCGTGGACTCTCCATAATCGCTTCTGCCTGTGCCTTGAACCTCCCCCAGTCCTGCATCGGAAAGGCAGAAGCGGGTGCCAGAAGAGAGAAGGGAAGGGGCCATACGATCAGACGCCTGATGCCCTGGCATTGAAGCCTCCGAAAGTACGGGCCGTAGAGATGGTTGGGCAGGGAGAGTATCAGGCTTTCGTCCCGGGAGGGCGCTTGCCGGCGCCGTTCCGACCAGACCGTTACTTCGCTGGACTGGCCGGATCCGCCCAGGACGCCGGTTCCGAAGATCCAGATCAGATCGTCGGCCAGATCCGAGTAGTACATGATCGGACGGGGCGGAGCCGCCGCTTGCAGGGTCAGGGTCTGGGACTGGAGAGGGGCCTTGTCCCGAAACAGGGAGATTTCCAGACGAAGCAGGGAGCCCGCTGCCGAACTTGGGGAACTCCTCGCGTCGGACTCGACCCGCAGCCTGCCCTCTCGAGATACGGAGAGTCGAAGACCTTCCAGCTGCAGGTTCTGCGATGGACTAGCCTCGGGCGCGTCTGTG
>JAKZYH010000447.1:0-5108 GCA_047514575.1 Acidobacteriota bacterium
GACCCCAGCTACTCCGGATAGCGGCCCTGACTGTCAACGCTCACAGCCTGAGGAGAAACCATGAAGGTCAAAGCCATGTTCAGCATCATCCCGGTCGGGACATGGACACGACCGTTCTTGACAAGGTATTGTCTGACGATATCTTGATCCCACCACGGATTCTTCATCTTCCCGGAGATGTTCATGGCATCAACCCCCGCAATTCAGGCCCTTCTTATCGGGGTGGTCTCCATGTTCTGTCAGATCGGAGCATCTTCAAGTGAACCGCTCCTGCAGGTGGGCTGGCAAAGACAGCTGTTCCTGGACGACTGGATCATCGACTCAACCCAAAACCTTTCGCGAGTGCTGAAAGCCCCGAAGCGCTGGCCGGGAAATCCCATCATCGTGGGTGAGGAGCCCTGGGAAAAGTGGACCACCTATTTGAATGGCAGAGGAGTCCTCTATGACGATGAGGCCGGGCAATTCAAAATGTGGTATCTCTCCCCAACCTTCGACGACACCGCTCCCAGCGGCCTCAGGTACAAGATCTGCTATGCCTTCTCCAGAGATGGAACCCAGTGGACCAAACCCGATCTGGGCCTGGTGGAGTGGGAGGGCTCCCGCCGGAACAACATCCTTCCTTGGGGCCAACACTGGATGCGCCGTCCCAACGTCATCAAGGACCCAGGTGATTCGGACCCGGAACGTCGCTACAAGATGCTCTATACGGATGTTGTTGGGGACTGGCCACGGATCAGGTATCAGCGACTAGCAGGCATCACCAAGGCAGTCTCGTCTGACGGCATACACTGGAAACGCAATGCAGACGGCGACCCCTGGCGCCCGGGAGGCAATGGGACGAACGTTCTGGGTTGGGATCCCTTGATCAAAAAGTACGTTGTCTATATTCGGATGTATCCACCCGGAGCCTCCCCATCAGACGCGCAGATTTCGATCTTCCGCTCCACCAGTGAGGATTTCTTCAGGTGGTCGGAGCCGAAGCTGGTTCTAGCCCCAATTCGGGAGGAAGTCGACTTCAAGGGCTTCCCGGTATCGGTTTATGAAGACTACTATCTGGCGTGGCTCTGGGTCTGGGAGGGTCGCACATCATCTTTCGAACTCGCTTTCAGTCGAGATGGAATCCACTGGGAGCGGATTTTCCCGGGCAGGATCGCCTTCCCTCTGGGCGAACCAGGTTCCTGGGACGGTGAAATGGTCTCGGTGATGGCCCCCTTCGTCCGCGGCGATCAGATCTGGATGTACTACGGAGGCTGGAATCATCCCTATAGCCTCGAAGCCATGAAGCGGGTTCAGGAAGGATGGATCGAGAGGGGCCAGCGAATGCAACGTGCCATTGGTTTGGCCACTCTTCGCTTGGATGGTTTTGTCTCGCTGGCAGCAGGTCGAAAGATGGGGACGGTGACAACCAAGCCTCTGCGCCTACCGGGAGGATCTTTGTTTGTGAACGCCGACGTACCGGGTGAGTTGAGAGCCGAGCTCCTGGACTCAGGAGGACGTACGCTACCTGGTTTTTCTCTCGACGACTGTAAGCCAATTCGCTCCGACGGCCTTCGCCAGAGGATCAGCTGGAAGCAAGGCCACCAGCTCGAGTCGCTCCGCGGGAAGGCGGTAAGAGTGCGCTTTCAGCTGCGCCAGGGAGATCTCTATGCGTTCTGGTTTCGACCAGACACGGCCGAATGAACATAAATCAGCAGTTTTCGCAAGGCAATCAGGCATGAGAAAAACGACTTTCACCCTGGCCACGTTGTTGGTCCTGAGCGCCGTCGAGGAACGTGACAGCCTTTCCAAAGGCGAGTCCGTCATCGATGTGGGATTGAAGAAACAGCTCTTCATTGATGAGATGTTCATCGCCTCCCGCCACGGAGTTGAGCTGACTGTCAACCCTCCCCGCAAGACCCAAGAGCGCAACCTGGTGCCGGATCCAGATCGTCCCTGGGAAGCGGTCCGTGTTGCTTATCCCTGCACCGTCATGGAAGACCAGGGGAAGTACAGGATGTGGTATGACGCCATGTTCGACCGGCAGCCCGAAGACCAGCTTCCTCACCGACTCGTCTGCTATGCCGAATCCGAGGATGGCATTCACTGGCGAAAGCCGGTCGTCGGAAGTCATGCATTCCGAGGTTCCAGAGAGAACAATATCTCTGTTCCTACTGCTCCGGGAACCGTCTTCATCGACCCCAACGCGTCTGCTGCGCAGCGTTACAAGTACTTCGGAAGAAACCGGGTGGCGATGCTCGAAGATAAGGTCGCCGGTTCCGGTCTCTGGGTCTATGCTTCTCCCGACGGGTTGAGCTTCAAACCTCTGTACGGGAGACCGGCGATGCGGTACGTGAGCGACACCCATGACGTCGCCTTCTGGGACCCGGTGATCGACAAGTATGTGGCCTACATCAAATACGTCGGCATCTTTGACGCCGGCGGCGGCCGCGCTCGGGTAGAGCTCCCGCCCGGGGTGCGAGAAGGTCGAAAGGTCTGGCGCATGACGACAGACAGGTTGGATCAGTGGCCCCAACCCAGTCTAGTTCTGGCCATGGACACAGGGGATCGACGGGACGCCGACTTCTACAACTCAGCCGCGATCCGCTATCCCTATGCCGATCGTGCCTATTTCCTTTTCCCCAGTGCCTATTATCACTACGTGGGTGAGGGGGCCAGGCGCAACGACGGGCCCATGGATATCCAGCTGGCTGTCAGCCGCGATGGCATTCACTTTTCTCGTCCCTCCCGGAGTCCATTTGTGCGAAGAGGCATGGAGGGTTCCTACGACGGTGGTCACATGTACATGGGCCGGGGCGTGTTGCGTAAAGGGGATGAGTTGTGGATGTACTACGTGGGTTTCGACTACACCCACGGCGACACGGAGGCCTTGTACCGTGGAGGAAACGGCGTGATCAGCCGCCTCGTATCGAGACTCGATGGCTTCGTCTCCGCCGATGCAGACTACCGAGGTGGATCCATCACCAGCCGTCCGATTCGCTTTCAAGGTAAGCGTCTCGAGTTGAATCTGGATGCCGGGGCCGGGGGCTCCGTCCAGGTCGAGATTCTGGATGCTCAAGGGAAGCCTCTTCCAGGTCATACCCTCAAGGAAGCCGATACCCTAACAGGCAATTCGGTGCGACGTGTGGTGACCTGGAAGGGAGCATCGAATGTCTCGCGGCTGGCGGGAAGACCTGTCCGCCTGCGCTGGAAGCTTCGGGATGTGAAACTGTATGCCTTCCAGTTTCTGGATTGAGAAGCATCTGCTTCGTGATCCGATTCCGGGCTACGCCCTCGAGGATTTCCCGGAGATCTACGGGGACGAGATCCAGCGGGAGGTGAGGTGGCGGAACGGGTCCAGCGTCCAGAAGCTTGCCCGCCACACCGTTCGCCTCAAGATCTCCATCAGGGACGCCGACCTCTACTCGACATTGCAGGCACACGGCGGTCCCGATTCCGTACTTAAAACTCCTTCAATCTTCGAGATCACGATCACCACTCCTTGACTTTCCAAAAACCACTCACGAACCAGCTGCCAACCGGCAACATGTTCCCCAAGCATGCCCATCAAGCTCCGCACCAAACCCACCCCCAGGGCCGGGAACGGCCAACGGGGTAACACCAACAACTTGAAGCACGGTGCTTTTCGCCGCATCAAATCCATCATCGCCGCGCTCATAGCCGTCTACCTCGCCTCCTTCCTAGATTGGAAAAAGGTACTGGCTCCCGGCGAGTGCGGCGTGGGCATGCTTATCTGCCCGGACCGCCGCCAGGGCCGAGTGGTCATGGGTTACATTGCCGGTTTCATAGACAACATTCCCCTACTCCACTCCGTGGTAGAGCGCCGCACCCAAGAGGCCATCTATCTGAAGAACGGAGTCATCATAGAGATCCACACCGCCAGCTTCCGCACCATACGGGGGTACACTGTCCTGTTCCCCGTCTGCGATGAAATCGCCTTCTGGCGGAGTGAGGAAGGCGCCAACCCGGACAAGGAAATCCTTAATGCCCTGCGCCCCGCCATGGCCACCGTACCCAACCCCTTGCTGGTGTGCCTGAGTACTCCCTACTCGCGCCGCGGTGCATTGTGGGAGACACACCGCCGCTACTATGGGCAGCCAGGCCCGGTGCTGGTGTGGCAGGCGGGCAGCCAGGCGATGAACCCCACGTTGCCTGACCAGGTAGTTAAGCAAGCTTACGAGCAAGACCCCAGCGTAGCTGCTGCTGAGTACGATGCGCAGTTCCGCCGTGACATCGAGGGCTACGTCAGCCGCGAGGCAGTAGAAGGTGGCGTCATGTCAAACAGACGGGAGCTTCCACCTCAGGCCGGCACCTACTACACCGCCTTTGTAGACCCCAGCGGAGGCAGCCAAGACAGCATGACCCTGGCCCTAGCCCATATGGACGAGGACAAAGCCGTGCCGGACGCCGTACGGGAAGTGTCTGCTCCGTTCTCTCCTCAGGCCGTGGTGGAGGAGTTCTCCACACTTCTTAAGCAGTACAAGGTACACACCGTCTTTGGTGACCGGTACGGCGGCGAGTGGCCGGCCGACCAGTTCCGTCAATACGGAATTGACTACGAGCCCGTATCCCAGTCCAAGAGCGACTTGTACCGGGAGCTACTACCAGCACTGAACAGCGGCCGGCTGGAGCTGCTGGACCATCCCCGGCTCAGCACCCAACTATGCAACCTGGAACGACGCACTACACGGAGCGGCCGTAGCGCCGTAGACCACCCTCCCGGTGCGGGAGACGACATCGCTAACGCTGTGGCCGGTTGTTTGGTGCTCTGCCAGGAGCAGTTTGAGCCCTTCTTCCTTTGACCCGACCAGAGTGAGGACCCAACGTCGAGCTAGAGGATCCTCAGATCGGCTTCACACGTCCTAACCCAAGGCTGTCTCATGGGTAGGCCGTGTTGAGCCAACGTTGCCCGACCTTACGGATCTGAGGAGGCGATCTGAGGAGATCAGCGCTCTTAGCGGCAGTCCCTCACTAGCTTAGCTAGTGCCCGTCCGGAAATCCGTAAGTAATTGATAAGGAAGGGGAAAGAGGGCTTTTTCAAGCTCCGAAATTGTCAGGGTCGTTTGCTAGACTATCTGGTGTAAACAATTAGACTGAAACGACTTAGGACG
>JAKZYH010000448.1:0-6094 GCA_047514575.1 Acidobacteriota bacterium
ATCGACATCAGCCAGGGCACCTGTACCATGAAGTACAGCCCCAAGGTACAAGAGCACATTGCAACCCGGGATCCCGGTGTCGCCGAAGTCCATCCCCTGCAGGATGAGGACACCCTCCAGGGGATCCTCGAAATCTATCACCACCTGGAGAAGTTCCTTCAGGAGATCTCGGGCCTGGATCACTTTACGTTCCAGCCCGGCGGAGGAGCCCAGGCGGTCTATACCAATGCCAGCATTATCAGGGCGTATCACGCCTCCAGAGGAGATCATCAACGCGACGAAATCATTACCACCATGTTTTCCCATCCCTGTGATGCTGCTTCACCCGCCACGGCTGGATACAAGGTGATCACACTGATGCCCGACAGCGGCGGCTATCCGGACCTGGGGGCACTGAAGGCGGCCATTTCGGAACGCACCGCGGGGATCTTTATCACCAACCCAGAAGATACGGGGATCTACAATCCCAACATCGAGGAGTACGTGAAATCTGCCCACGGTGTAGGAGCCCTCTGTGCCTACGATCAGGCCAATGCCAACGGCATGTTGGGGATTGCCAGAGCCAAGGAAGCGGGTTTTGATCTCTGCCATTTCAACATTCACAAGACGTTCTCCACCCCGCACTGCTGCATGGGGCCGGCCATGGGGGCAGTGGGAGTTCGGACCGAGCTGAAAAAGTTCCTTCCCACCCCTACGGTCAAGTTTGATGGCGAAAAGTATTCCCTGAACTACGACCACCCCGAGAGCATCGGGAAGGTGAGATCCTTCTGGGGCAACGCTGCGATCGCTGTGAAGGCGTATGCCTGGATCATGCAGCTGGGCGCCGCTGGCTTGAAGGAAGCTGCGGAGTGCGCCGTCCTCAACAACAATTACATGGAAAAGAAGCTCCGGGAAGTCCCCGGTGTCGTAGTCCAGTATGCCGAGGGCAAGCGACGGATGGAGCAGGTGCGATACAGCTGGGATAGGCTGCATAAGGATACCGGAGTCGGCACCGACGACGTCAACCGAAGGCTGATTGACTACGGTATCCAGCACTACTGGACCAGCCACCATCCCTGGATCGTGCCCGAGCCCTTCACGCTCGAACCCTGCGAATCCTACTCCAAGGACGACATCGATGAATATGTCGCGGCCCTTCGTCAGATCTCGAAAGAGGCCTACGAGAATCCCGATCTGGTCAGGAACGCTCCCCACAACTCGGTCGTTCACAGGGTTCCGGCACCAAGTATCGATGAACCTGAGAGGATCGCCGTCACCTGGCGCCAGTACCAGAAAAAGCGCAAGTGATCAGTACCGAAAACAGCTGCAGCCAACAGAGCCGCGAACGACTTGAGCGGTTAGCATGATCAGCCCAAGTTTCGAGGAGAGAGCTGGACAACTCTTCCCCACGGAGTGACCTTCCCCACGGAGTGACGCAAGATCTCTCCTCTCCCTGACCCTGAAATTCCCCTCTGAATGATCCAGCCACAACTGACCCGCATCCCAACACCATGCCGATGAAAAAGCTCGGTGTCATCGTCAATCCAGTGGCCGGAATGGGCGGAAGAGTGGGACTCAAGGGCAGCGACGGCATTGAAATCTTGCGTCGTGCCCGGGAATTGGGTGCCCGCAGCGAGTCTCCACAACGAACCGTCCAGGCGCTCAAACTGCTCCTCAGAATTAGAGATGAGATCAGGATCCTCACCTATCCCGGAGAAATGGGGGAGGACGCCTGCCGCCAGGCAGGCTTCTCGCCAACCGTGATCGGTTCTATCGAGGGCGGCCAAACCACCCCCGAAGACACCGTCCGTGCAGCTCGAGATATGAAGGCTCAGGGGGTGGACCTCATGCTCTTCGCGGGAGGGGACGGGACTGCCCGGGATATCCATCGCGCAGTCGGAGAGGCAGTCCCTGCACTCGGGATTCCGGCCGGTGTAAAAATCCACTCGGCGGTCTACGCCGTCACGCCTCGAGGTGCCGGCGAAGTTGCCTTGATGTTCCTCGAAGGCAGGCTGATGGCGATCCGCGAGGCCGAAGTCATGGATATTGATGAGGACGCGTTTCGGGCAGGAGCCGTCAGAGCAAAGCTATACGGCTATCTCCGGGTTCCCGAGGAAAACAGATTCGTTCAAAGCGTCAAGGCTGGCGGTGTTCTCTCGGAGAAAGAAGCGCTGCAGGGAATCGCATCGGACGTCGTTGGCCTGATGACCGATTCGGATCGCTATTTCATCATCGGCCCCGGGACCACCACCAGGAGCATCATGGAGGCCCTCGAACTCAGGAACACCTTGCTGGGAGTCGATGTCGTACACAATGGAGAGGTCGTGGCCAGCGACGCCTCCGAGGGCCAGCTCCTGGAACTGATCCAAGGGAACAAAGCCAAGATCGTTCTGACCATCATCGGGGGACAGGGACACCTGTTCGGCCGCGGCAATCAGCAGCTCAGCCCGCGGATCATCCGCGAAGTGGGGAGAGAGAACATCGTCGTGATCGCCACCAAGGAAAAGCTCACCGCCCTGACCGGTAAGCCACTGTTAGTGGACACGGGAGATGAAGCTCTCAATGAAGCGCTGAGCGGATACATCAGAGTAACCACCGGCTATGCCGACTACGTCATGTATCCCGTCGGTTTCTAAGTGTGTTTAGCGCCCCCACCTTGCTCGTTCCCTTGCCTCTGCCCGTGCCCTGAATCCTGACTGTCCTATCTATAACTAGCCAAAAATATTTGAAGTTTTGATTTCCACCGATCGGACGCGAAACGGCCGGCGGCAGTGTGGCCCTTTCTAGGAGGCCGCTTCAGCGGCCTCTTTAAAGGCGACCCCTCAACCTACCCCGCGGCCCTAGAGCCGAGAGTGGAGCATTGCCTTTTCGCCCCCCGAGACCCGTTCATGAACCTTCGGAATTCTGGTCCCCGAGCAGCCTCTCGATCTGGTAGAACGTTAGGGGCTCGTGCCGACGCTCTTTTCCCTGCTCTGAAAATCCCTCCGGCAGCGAGACCCAAACTTTCGATTTCTGCTCGATCACCTGGGTATCGAAGACTTCGGATAATCGTTTGATCCGCTCAACAATCTCCGTATAGTCACTTCCACTCGCCCGGTTGACCTGCATGTTCGAGATCAGCGTCGGAATCAGCTGCACGCTCCTGATGCCCGTGACACCGGCCCGAACCAGCGCGAAAAAAGACTGGTCGTTGCGAAGCTCGGGAGTCACACGATAGTCGTCAACAAAGTCCCCATTGTCATAGAAAATGATACCTCCCCGATAGACTTCGATGCCTTGTGGTATATGCGCACTGTGTCCATGAAAGACATCGATCCCGGCGTCAACCAACCGGTGGGCAAAGCGTACGAAAGCTTGGGGCGGCTCCCTCCTCATATTGGGGCCCCAATGGATGCTCAGAATCAGGAGGTCGACCCTGCGAGCTAACTCCTTCACCCGAGATTCCAGATCCTCCGACTCGGATACCGATACGAAGTAGGTCCCCGGGCGAGTGGCCCCGGCCTCCCAGAGCCGCTCGTTATCGGTACACCCGAGGATTCCAATCCTGATCCCGCTCAACTCCAGGATCAGGGGCTCTCGAGCCTTCTTAATCGAGAGCCCGGCGCCGACATGGGCAATGCCGGCCTGGTCCAATACCCCGATCGTTTCTTGCATCCCCTCGACCCCAAAATCGAGGATGTGATTGTTCGCTAGATTGCAGACCTTGATCCGCGCCTCTAGTAATGATTTCGCCCGGTCGGGAGAGGCTCTGAAGTTGAAGATCTTGGGAGTCTTCTTGGTGCTGCGGGTAAGCGTGGTTTCCAGGTTGATCAGATTCAGGTGGGTGCTCCTGAGGATCGGCAGCATGTCTCCCCAAGGATGGAGATACCCATTCTCTCCGATGACCTCGTCGACCAGACGGCCCAGCATGGTATCGCCCGCCAGACCCAGCACAACTTCTTCGTTCCCCTGACTCCGGACGTTCTGTCCTGCGGCCAGAGGAGCCGAGATAAAAACCAGTGCCGTCAGCAGCTGGAGAAAAAGGTTGTGAGAACCACTCATGGCATCGACTCGGCTTCCCTCTTGAGGCTAAGCAGCTTCAGCAGCATCTCGTCTCGCTGCGCCAGGATCTGCTGAGCCGTGCCTTCAGGGTAATGGTAGAAACCCGATCCACTCTTGGCCCCTAGATTTCCAGAGTCGACCAGATCCTTCATCACCTTCTGGGACTCCCTGGCATTACACAGCTCCCGATTGAGGTAACCGGCTACCGTGTCGAAGATATCTAGTCCCCCCAGGTCGGCCGTCTCGAGGGGCCCTACCAACGCCCAGCGCAGCCCCAGTCCATGTTTCACCGCAGCATCGACGTCAGCAGCCGAGGCTACCCCTTCTTCAACCAGGTACAGAGCCTCGCGGATTATTGCCATCTGGAGCCGAGCGGCCACAAAGCCGGGAATCTCCCTCTGCACCAGCACGGGATGCTTGCCGATGTGTCGCATCAGTTCCATCAGCACGCGACAGGTTGAATCTGTGGTTTCTTCCCCCCGGATGATCTCCACCGCCGGTACGATATGAGGTGGGTTGAGAAAGTGTACCCCGGCGAATCGCCCTCGATGCGAGACCCGATCCGCAATTCCAGAGATACTCAAACCTGTCGTGTTGGTTGTGAACAGGGCTTTCTTGCTGCAGATTCGGTCCAGTCGACCGAATAGCTCCTGCTTGGCTCCGAGATCCTCGGAGATCGACTCGGAAACCAGGTCGACCAAAGCCAGATCGCCCAGGTCCCCGACGGGACGAATTCGACCGAGAGCGACCTCGGCCTCGTCCTCGGTCAGCGTCCCATTTCGAACCAGGGTTGTTTGACTGGCTCGAATCTGTTGTAGACCGCTCTGGATCCGAGATCGGGAGCGGTTGTACCAGATAACCTGATAGCCGGAATGAGCAAAGAGGTGGGCAATCCCGGTTCCCATCGTTCCGGCGCCCACCACACCGATCTGCTTGATTGATGACATCTCCATTCGATCCTCCTGGGGACAGAGTCCTGGGCCAATAACTGAGGCCAGTCTACCGAAAACCACCCTCCTAGGGTCTGCGCAAGAATAACTTGGTAGAATTGGCCCTCAGATTTGCACCAGATTTGGCCGCGAACGATTGAGCGAAACCGCAGGCGTAGCCCGGTCTACGTTGAGGATTTCGCGATTGAGGAGCGGCCCACGATCCCTACACGACCTCCGACATCGATGTGCCTATCCTGACCTGGAAGTATGAGGATCCAGAGCTACAGGGCCTGTGGGCGCGGGCTGAGCGACTCAATGCGAAATACGATCACATGAGAGGCTTCAGTACTTCGATCTTCGGTGAGAATGGAATGATTGAAGTTCTGGGGGAGGGGGGAAAGAACCTATTCTGGGAAGGAAAGCAGGTTCACCTGGTTTTGCATCGCTCCGGAAAGCGGTCGCTTTCTTTCCGCTTCGACGAGGAGAAAGATGCGGTCTGGGATTCGGAGATCAGCTACTACGGACAGGGACATATCAACCAGGTCCAGCACTTCGTAGACTCTGTACTCAACGGCACGAACCCACGCTATAGCGCAGAAGATGGGATCCGGAGCGTTCGATGCACGCTGGCAGCGATCCGATCAGCTCGAGAAGGCCGGCCCGTGCGGGTCGATGAGATTGGGCCTGAGTACAGGGCTTATAGATAGCTATCTGAATCGCACAGCGTTTCCACCGGTTGCCCTCTGAGAGGAACGCTCAGGTTTTTCAATTTTCCGTAGGGGTTATTGTCGACCGAAAGCCATTGCGACAACGCTTTCAGCGTAGAAGTCAGCGCGACTTAAAACCCAGGGTAGCTCGCTTCGCATTGCAACTCTGGGCTACGCGCAATTACTTCGGCGTAGGAACGTGTCTCAAGCAAGCCCAATCGCAACATCGATGAGTTACGTCCCCTCTTCCTCCATATTTCAAAATGAAGTTTCACCTTAGCGCCGCCTCCGGCTGCAGACCGCCGGATCATTCGAAAAAGAAACTTCGGCCGGCGTGGCGGTGGCTTCCAAGCCGCCGTATTCCTTCCGTCGAGCCCTTGGCTCGAAAAACGGCGGCCTGGAGGCCACCGCCACGGTTTTTGGACAATAGTCTGG
>JAKZYH010000449.1:0-3542 GCA_047514575.1 Acidobacteriota bacterium
CTTTTTTTGGCGTCGGGTATGGGTTGCCATTTTTTGCATGACTGGGGATGAAACAGAGGGTCGACGAGGGACGTGGGGGCGCCGCAGATCGGAGGTGAAAGAGAAGGTGGGTTGAAATAGCGTGATGGGGGCGTCCAGACCGAGTTGTGGTTGGAGGAAGGGAAAAATCAGGGTAGAAAGGATACACCGGTATTGGATCCGGCCTGGGCGCCGGGGCGGGTCAGTCTTCCCAAATCGGGACGTCGTCCCAGAAGAGCGCGTCGCTGGAGGCTCGGAAGGCTTGAGCCTGTTGGGGCGAAAGCGAAGCCAGGAAGCTCTCGAGTTTTTGAGGGAAGAGTCGGGGTGGGGGAGCGCGTTGGGGCTGCTGCCAGAGCTCGAGATGTTGGAGGATTTGTCGAATCACGCTCGGTTGTTCGATCACCGCGATGATTTCAAGGGCGTAGCCGCATTTGGGACATTCCAAGGGGTCAACTTCATACACTTTGCGGAGCAACCTGGCCCAGCTGCGACGTCGCTGCTGGGAGAAGTGCTCGGCGGCTGAGGGCTCCTCCGAGTCCGACGCCGGGGCGGCAGTGTTGACAGGGGCCCGGCTGGCGGCTCGGCGCCGTTTCCCCCGCGAGGCATTCGAATAACGGCCATAATAACGGGCGATCTGTTCTCCCGGATCTGGAATATGCGAGGTCACCAGCGCGATCCAGTCCAGGGCATCCAGGCAGCGGCGGACGCCTTTGGCGGTGCGGTATTCGATCCGACCCTGCTCGGGATCGTAGTGCAGTCGGCTGGTGGCGAAACTGGGACGGAGGAGATAGGCGGCCAGACGCTCCAGGGCAGGACGCTCGTCGGTCTCGATGGGCCGGCCGCGATAGACGCCAAAGCCGCTGGGGTGCCAGGCGCGCAGCTTCTGGGCAAAGTCCCGACTCAGACGGCGCTGCTCGACCATCATCTCCAAGACCTGATGCTGAAAAAGACGAGTGAGGACCTCAGAATCCACTTCGCCCATCGACTCCGAGCGGCCCTCGGGTGTCCCAGCAGAATCGCTGGCGAGCAGATGAAGATGAGGATGACTATTGAGCTCGTCGCCATAGGTCTGGATCGCCACCACCGCCCCTGGAACGGAGCCTTTGCCGAGCGCCGCCTCGGCGTATTGGCGCAAGCTGATCCAGGCACAGCGACTGAGTTGGCCCAACAACTTACGATCTTTTCGAAAGGCCGGGCGCAAAACCCGGGGAATCGTCCAGACGTACTGGCGATGATCGACCGGTTCCAGGACTGCTTCGGTCACCCACTCGACAAAAGCGGCCACCCGCTTGCTTTGGCATGAAGGACAAAATATCTGGTCTTGCAAGAAAACGCTAACAACGCCTGGTGCGGACACTGCGGACACTTGAGGCGGGCAAAACCGTGGCGCAAGAGGCCGCACTCCAAGAAGCGCTGAACGGTCTTCTCCACCACCGAGCGCAAGGGTCCATACTCGGGTTCATAGAAATAAGGGTAACTCTCCTTGAACTCGTCCCAATAGTCCTGCAGACACTGGAAAAAGGGGTGCTCTCAGGATGGCGGGGCCGGTAGCTGCCGAGGGACATCAACTACCGGAAACGCTGGCGGGGCCAAAGCTACGAGGTCAGTTCGGTCTCGACGGGGTTCGGAGCCCAGCGAAGAATCTCCCTGAGCTGGAGGCATCCGACTGCCGCTTCCTGGCTCAGGAGAGAGTGGCTCAAAGCATCTGACATCTCTCCAGCCTGTCAGGGAAATGAAGCCCTTTACGGAGAAGTGAAGGCCGGGGAAGTCGCTGCCGGCCGCCGACTTCGACCAGACCGCTGCCACCGTCAGACGTTTTCTCCGCCGCGAGCCCGGAAGGCGCGAGGTACTTTCCTATCTGCTCTATCCGGAGCTCTATCAGCAGTTCGTCGCCCATCAGCAGCGGTACTCGGACACCAGCGTCCCACCCACACCGGTTTTTTTCTTCGGCATGGAGGTGGACGAAGAGAAAAAGGAGAAGAGTCCTACACAATCTCCTGGCGCGGCAAAGAGCCCCAGGGAACGCAATTGAAGCTTCAGGTCAGGTCAGCCCAGACTCGTGATGGGCTCCAGGGGGCTCTGTGGCAGGGTCCCAGCGGTGAAGATTCGTTCTACGATAGTCCCCACCCCCTGCAAGGGCCGGGTGAGCAGCGATGGATCCAATACCGCGTCGTCTTCACGTCGGCTGATGGCGGAGCTTGGCCCGTGCTCGCGGAGGTAGAGATCGCTCCGCTGCCTTCCCAGTCCTCTCGCTAAGCCAAACTTGAATAGTGAGCATACGGAGACTTCCGTGATCTTGAGGAGGTAGGCGGGTTCTGTGGGATGATGGGGCGTGGAGGAGAGACAGATCGATGGGAAGTTCAGAAAAGAAGGGGCGGCGGGCAACGGCCGAAGACCTTAAGGAGTTCGCTGAAACAGTTCTGGTACGCGCTGGTCTGCGAAAGTCCGATTCCAGGTTGGTCGTGGACAATCTTCTGGATGCGGATCTGAGAGGCGTCCACTCCCACGGACTGGTCCGGATCGACTTCATCGTAAGCCGGGTCTAGGCGGGAGGAATCAACCCCCGAGCGGTGGTGAAGGTCATCTCCGATCGGGGAACCAAGATCCTTCTGGACGCGGACCGGGGATCCGGGCAGATTGCCGGTCATCAGGCCATGACACTAGCCTGTGCCCGGGCCAAGGAGATGGGTGTCGGAGTAGCGGGGGTATTTCGCTCCAACCATTTCGGGACCGCCGGCTACTATGCCCGGATGGCAGCGGAGGAGGGGCTGATCGGGCTCGCCGTCAGCAATACCGGAGCGTCGATGGCCCCCTGGGGAGGCACGACACCCACCTATGGCACCAATCCTCTAGCGATTGCAGTGCCCAGCAGCGGCGATTTCCCACTGATGCTGGACATCGCTCTAAGCCGTGCCGCCTGGGGCAAAGTGCTCCTGACATTGTCGTGTGGGGATCCGCTTCCCGGGAACTGGGTCCTGGATCGACAGGGGCAGCCCACGACCGATCCCGAGGAGGCGCTGATGGGCATGCCGGCTCCCCTGGGAGATCACAAGGGCTACGGTCTGGCGGTGATGATGGACATTCTGAGTGGTGTGTTGACCGGAGCCCTCTTCGGGAGGGATGTCAGTCCCGTCCCAGATCCATCCGAATCTCAGAACACAGGTCACTTTTTCTTGGCGATCTCGGTAGAGCACTTCATGGAACCGGAGCTCTTCCTCTCCCGAATCCAGGAGTACATCCAACAGCTAAAGTCCTCGGACCTGATCTCCGGTGTGGACGAGATCCTGGTCCCCGGCGAGCCCGATTGGCGCTCGATCCAGAGGAGTCTCAGGGAGGGCATTGTCCTGGACGAGGAAACCTGGAGCACCCTGCATCGTCTTTCGGCAGAATTTGGGGTCCCGCCACCGAAAACGCAATAGTCAAACCCGGCGTCGAAAAACAGATCAAGCAGCTCCGAACAGAGCCGCGAACGACTTGAGCAGCTAGCGAGATGAGCCAGCTAGCGAGGAGAGAGCCGGACAACA
>JAKZYH010000450.1:0-3702 GCA_047514575.1 Acidobacteriota bacterium
GCCACCGGTTAGCCCTGACAGGAAATCGAACAGAGCCATATCGTAGGTCTCGACCATTTCCCGGGCTTTGCCGATCCGTCCGTCCTCAATGGCTGCCCAGCATTGGTGAGCGACTCGGGGGCAGTAACTAGCGTAGGTTGAAAGGTAGCCGTCGCATCCGTAGGGAAAAAGATCCAGGTGATTCTGCTTCTGTCCCCCGGAGAAAACCGCCCAGTGCGGATGGACCAGTAGAGACATCCTGCGCGCGAACTGACCGCAGAAATCGTCTTTGATAGCGACGATTCCAGGGACCTGCTGCACCAGGACCTTGAGGGTCTCCATTCCGAAGTCCATGCCTCGGGGGCTAAAGATGTTTGTCACCACCATGACTGGAATTTCCCGAGCGACGGCGGCGAAGTGCTCCGAGAGTGTCTGAGCTGTGCAGGAGGAAGCCCAATCGGGTGGGAGAGCCATCAGAACATCAGCACCCATCTGCCGGGCCTGCCGCGCAAATTCGACGGATCGGTCGGTCCAATAGTAGCGATCTGCCGCCACCACCATAGCTCGTCCGGCCGTGTGCTCGGCGGCGACCTGGGTGACCTTCAAGATTTCCTCGTCGTTGAGAAGCAGGTAATTACTGTCGCCAGCGGTGAGAAGGACGGTCTTGCTGCCACCGTCGATATTGAAGTCGATGACGCTCCTCAACCCTTCGTAGTCGACGCTGCCATCTTTGAGAAAAGGAGTCCGGACCGATCCGGACGGTCCCGTGAGTGTTGCCCTGATCTCCTCTCTCGTCATTTCCTTCCGCATTCGGATCTCCTCCTCTTTTCTGAACCCTGGTCCGGCCAGGACTGCAAACACTTTCCTTTTCTAAGTAGGCGTTCATTTTGGGAGTGTACCCGAGCGGATGCAACTCCCGGCGGCGAGGGGGATTGGGCAGACCCTTAGAGGTCGATCTAAGATTGCCCAAATCGCGTGTTGCTGAAAGGGCTGCCAGACCGGTCGGATAGACTGGAATTTACCAAGATGAATCCCTATCGATTTCTCTTCGAATTCGTACTGCTGGCCACGGCTGTTTACTTCTGGTTCCGTCCAGGGCCTGCGCGGAGACGTAAACGCTATCGGAGGAAGATGCGTCGATGGCTGCGGGTTCTGACGCCGAAACGGATGCTATGGATTGGACTCGTCGCTCTTCTATTGATGCTTCCTGGTCTGGGCCGTATCGTGCCTATTCTACGCGATGTTCCGTCCCTCCTCGAGGGGCAGAAGCTCCGTCTGACCTATGGACCGATCGCACTTCTTTTCCAATCGCTCGGGTTGGAGGAGTCTGTGATGGAGAGTGTCCGGAATCAGTCCCGAATACACAGGGTAGAATCTGCGCTGGTTCGAGCAGTTCTCCAGACCGAATCTTCGGGCCAGCAGTTTGTGGTTTCCACCTCGGGTGCCATGGGGCTGATGCAGCTGAAACCTTCCACCTTCTTCTCGCTCAAGGGAAGAAATCCCTTCGCAGTGGAAGACAACATCGCCGCAGGAAGCGAGTATTTGCGCCAGCTTCTGGACCGCTTCAAGGGAAACTATCGCCTCACGGTCGCAGCCTACAACGCCGGTCCGGGAGTCGTCGGAAGTTGTCGCTGTGTGCCCGAGAACGGGCAAACTCCCGCCTACGTCGCACGGGTTTCATCCCAGTACAGAAAATACAAAGGTAGAAAGCCTTTCTGATAGTGATCCAGCCCGGCGTCGGGGATTGACCTGAGACTTGAGCGACCGGTTCCAGGTCCTTGCCGGCTTGTCTTCAGGATCGTCAACACGGTAGACTGGATATCAACTTTTGGGCCTTTCTGATGTCTGAAGTACTGATTGAAACACGGGATCTCTGGAAGAGCTACGACATGGGCTCGGAGAGTGTCCATGCTCTGCGCGGAGTGGACCTGCAGATCAAACGCAACGAATATGTTGCCATCATGGGTCCCTCGGGTTCGGGGAAATCGACGCTAATGAACCTGATAGGGTGTCTAGATACGCCTAGCCGGGGGAAGTACGTTCTCAACGGTCGCCTGGTCAGCGAAATGACGGATGATGAATTGGCCCACATCCGCAACCAGGAAATCGGCTTCGTTTTTCAGACCTTCAACCTGTTGTCGCGTGCGACCGCGATTCAGAATGTCGAGCTGCCCCTGGTCTACGCGGGGTTTTCGTCGAAAGAACGGCGTGCTCGCTCCCGAGAGACCCTAGAGCGGGTGGAGCTCGCCAACCGAGCAGATCATCGTCCCAATGAGCTGTCAGGAGGACAGCGCCAGCGAGTTGCCATCGGTCGAGCCCTGGTCAATAGTCCCTCCATCCTGCTTGCCGACGAGCCGACTGGAAACCTGGACTCGAGGACGGGTCGGGAGATCATGGCCTTGTTCGAATCGCTTCATCGACAGGGCAATACCATTGTCCTGGTGACTCATGAAGCGGACCTTGCAGGCCACGCCCAAAGGGTGATTCATCTGCTGGACGGGCAGATCGAGAGAGACGAGTCTGGGCCCACTTCGCCTTCTGTTTGACAAACAGAGGGGAGATGATTAAACATTGTTTTTACTTCCACAGGCTCCAAGGGGAGCGGTGGCGGCTCTTAGGTTTGGGCACCGAAAAGAGTCGGGCAGGTTGGGTCCTGCCGCTTACTGGATTGGCCCGGAAAAGGAGGTGATCTAGTGGATTTAGATAAACATGGCATGGCGAAGGTGGCGTCCTTCTAAAAGGGAACCACTCCTGATGTGGTGTCAAGGAAGGATTCCCTAAAAGGGGGGAACCCAACGCCACCGCAACCATCGCTTTTGGGCCCCGGCTTGAGAGCAAGTCCGGGGCCCTTTTTTTTGCTCCCTGTCGCTTCGGATCTGCTTTTGCCGTAGGCGCAAATTACCGGAGTGTCCCAGTTAGTTGTGACATCCAATCCACCATTGCTTCTTGGCTCAAGCGTGGGATGCCGGCAGCCTCTGCTTCCTGTTGCTGCTGTACCGTCGTATATCCCCAGCTGGCGTGGTAGCAGTTGGCACCCAGTTGCCGGGCCGTCTTCAGATGTGAGACCTGGTCGTCCACCAGGTGGATCTCCTCAAAAGGAGCCCCGGTGAGCTCCTGGACCTTCCTCAGGTGTCCGTTCTTGCCCTGATCCTTTCTTACCTTGTCATAGCCGTAGATTTGGTTTTCAGGCAAAGGGATACGGTGGTGGGCTAGAATCTCGACGACCGCATCGGTAGGCTTGGAAGTGGTCACGTAGATGCGATCAAAGCGGTCCTGGCAGGCCAGCAGTCCCTCTTCCAGCTCCGGGTAAAGTGGGTTCAGCCCTAGCCAGGCGCTCTCATTTCGTGCCCTGATTTCGCGGCGCTTTTTTTGAAAGAGCTCCTCCAGCTCTTTCGCATTTGCGGCTCCGACCTTCTCACACACTCGATCCAGATCCTCGCGAGAACGTCGATCGAAGTCTTCCTGTATCTCAATCGGTATCCCATTGGTGATGAAGTAGAGAATCAGCATGTAGTCTTTGCCGTCCCGGATGAAGGGACGTATTCGATAGAACTTCTTGCGGAGACCTTCGGGAATCTCTTCCAGACTCGCTGCAGGTGCAAGACCTCCGATTGGAGCATAGTAGGAATAAGAGGTGAAAAGACACTCCCCGGCGCTGTCGCAGATGACGCCATCAAAATCGAGTGCCAGAATGTGAGCAGCCATTGCGCGGGTGCCTCCTGC
>JAKZYH010000451.1:0-13561 GCA_047514575.1 Acidobacteriota bacterium
ACGTGTTTTACGCATCTTCGAACTCCTCAAATCGTCGTAAGTCGTTTCAGTTTAGTTGTTTGCACCAATAGACTAGCAAACGACCCTGACAATTTCGGAGCTTGAAAAAGCCCTCTTTCCCCTTCCTTATCAATTACTTACACATTTCCGGACGGGCACTAGCTAGTTACGTTGAGTTGACGAGGCTATCCAGACGACCTTCCGTCCTGGTCTAGTGATCGGCGCTCGCCAAGTCCTGTTCGCTCAGAGACGCCCGAATCTCCGCCAGCTCCGCTTTGAGAGCCTCCATTTCTGAGTCTTTCTGGCGCAGCATCCGATAAAGGCCCTGAATGGCCGCCAGGGCCACTCCATCGGCGTCCACTGTCTGAATATGGCGATCGTCCAGGCCCAGTCCAAAGGCCAAGTAGAAATCCTGCGCCACCGGTCCCATGTGGCGAATGGTCTTGGCCTGAGTCTTGTAGTTCCAGGTCGTGATCGGGATCGAGTCAAGCCGTTCCAATACCTCGGCTCCCTCCACGGGATTGAGATTCTCCTTGGCGTTTCGGTCGCTGACCACTCCCCAGGAGGACCCACCCGAGGGCAGCGTCGCACCACTACTCAGGTCCGAACTGGTGAAGAAGGACACGCCACCTGACGCGCGGGCGCCAAAGGTGTTGTCCGCCAGGGGACCGAAGCGCATGTCCGTGGAATCTGCCCAGGCAAAGGAGCCCTTTCCAGCGCTGGCGATATGCCCGGCGGCAAAACTGTACTCACCATCGGCGCTATTAGCATTACCTCCGGGCACAGTAGCGAAGTCGCCTCGCGCAGAATTGAGGCCGCCCCCTCCCACGGTCGCATCTCTTCCTTCAGCAAGGTTGTTCTCACCCCCGCCCACAGTGGAGCTATTTCCCTTTGCGCTATTGCCTTGGCCACCGCTAACAGTCGCCTCACTCCCTTGGGCCTCGTTCAAGAGGCCGCCACCCACGGTGGCCGACTGCCCCTGGGCTTCATTCCTCTCACCGCCACCCACTGTGGCGTGTGGTGCTGTGACACGATTCTGCTGCCCGCCGCCGACGGTGGTCCAATCGGCGCTGGCCGTGTTCGTCTGTCCACCACTCACGGTGGCAGAATCGCCTTGCGCCAGATTTCCCTGGCCGCCGCCCACGGTGGCGTAGTTCTTGTTTTCCAGCGGGACGATGCCATCAGGATTGGCGGCGGTCAGGATAACATCGGGGTTGCCGCCAGCCGTGTTGCCGGCCCCGCCACCTACCGTTGCGCCGACCCCGGCGGCCTCATTGTCCGCTCCTCCCGCCACCGTGCCATAGACGTCCGTCACACTGTTTGCGCACTCCAGACAGAAAGACAGCAGGTCTCCGTTTCGGTCGATGAGGCCTCCCGCGACTCCGCCTCCACCGATGGTGGCGCCCACCACTCCGGGTCCCACTCCGTTGGCGTCGTGTCCCCCGACGATGTTGGGACTGTTGTCGTTCAACTCGGCCCGAATCGGCAGATTGGGCAGAATGACCGGGACTCCCGACAGCAAGGTCTGGTTACCCGAATCCAGTCGGAGTGCCGTTGCCACCAGTGGTTCGGTCGCACTCAACTCGACGCGTCCCTCACCCGTAGCCGAAAAGGGAGCCTCGTTGAAAAACTGGGCCAGGTGGTTGCGCGCCCTAACCTCTACCATGCCTTCCGACTGCAGTTGGCCTGCCGTATCAAAGATCCGGTAATTGAGTTGGCTACTCTTGTTGGGATCGGGATTGGCAGCCGCAAATCCAGTGCTCGTGCCGTTGCCCTGGAAGTTGAAGACCTTGAAGGAGCGGGCCAGATTGGCCGGCAGGACTCCGACGTTTCCCACCCCAGGAAGTCTGAAGAACACGCTGGCAGCAAACCTTCCAGCTGAGCTCAGCCTGATCCAGCCATTCGTCGTCGAAAGATCGGGCCGCTCGAAGGTTTCCGTCTTGCTCTCTCCGGGAGCCAGCTGCACCTGCCTCTGTTCCAGGTTCGACCCGTCGGACAGGGTCAGCTCGGCGTCCACCTGGATGGTCTCACTCGAGGTGTTGTTGAGCGTCAGGAGCGTTTGTGCGGTACCTCCCACCGCGAACTGGGGGAAATACTGGACCAGGCTGCCGAAACCGGTCTGACCCAGCACGAGGGTGCTGGACAGCACCAGCGGAACGATCTGAGCAATATGTCTGAGCTTCATGTTCCCTCCCGGAAATCGTCCATTGGGATGAGTGGTAGCTGAGACCCGGTGAGATCGAGTCCCGGAGCGAGTGTGGGTCAGTCGCGAGGTTCTGTCAAGATCACGCTACTCGCGAGATCTTTGGGGCGCAGGTCGCACGATTGAAGAGCCCATAGGAATGGGTTTCGCGATGGATCCTAAATAAGCCTGGAAAACACAAAGCTAGAGTGAAGACGCAGGACGAGGAAGGATAAATCAACTCGCTTCCATGTCGGCATTCCAACGTAGAGCCCGTGGTCCGCAATAATCCGATTCGTCTGGATTCCAGGGTATGCTGATGCCACGGTGCAAGGTTGTGGTGCGGCATGGTCCTCATCGTCTCAAATCATGGTTTCCACTGGCACCAAGAATGGACGCACATCGGAAGCAATCATCTGTGATAGTCGGCACCCGATCTTACAGACAGCGTCCGATTTGATCGAAATCGACCGACCGCTTACGCCTAAAAGCGGACATTCAGATTTTCCCCGGAAACGTTGAATGAACTGGGCTGAGATTGGAGAAAACCAGAGCCTCCTTCCGCTCTCGCCAGGCACTTCTCCGGCAAGGGCGCTAGTCCAACGATGAATCTCGGCGGTCGGGAATTCGGCACCTACCATTCAGTCCGCGTCCTCCACGCCCTACGAGAAGAGAATCGCTGCCATCACCATGGTCATGGTGCTGGTGCCGTTGAAAACCCCACAAAGGTGGACTTGCTGGAGGCCTTCTGTCCCGGTGCTAGTTCCTGGAGGAGGTCGGTCTTGAAGCGTGGCCGCGAAGTGCTGACAACAGGGGTGGAGGTGGCATTCGGTATGAGTCCCGCGACGTGATTAAGCGGCACTGAGGTAACCGACGATCGCAAGCAGAATCATCCAGAGGACCGCGGGATCCAAGAAGAGCAGGAGAATTACCGTGATGGAAATAAGTGCAACCAGAAAGCGAGTTGAGAAATACGACGATCGCCAGCTAGAGAGAGCCTCCTTGACACCCGAGGCTATCGCCACCCTCACACCTTTCCTGAGTTCTTTCACCGATTCACGAATGACCGCGCTGTAGTCCTGAGCTAGCCAGTGGTCACCCATTGGATGGTCCCTCGCAAGCGAGGGTTTCGGAGGCTCTGCCTCGGAGGGTTTTTCCGACGAATGTTTCTCTGAGCTGGTTTGAGGGACACTCCCTGAAAGAGTAGATGTGTCCTTTCCCAGACGTATGCGGCTCTGCGGTTCATTCCAACGAAGCTGGAGCACAAGGGGTTCACTACTACCCATCCCCAGCCAGTGAGGAATGAGCTCAATCACAATGAGGACAGCGAAAAGCGCGGCTGACTGGGGAGCAACTATCATCATACTCAGGGCAGCAATCCCGATTACAGAACAGCATCCCGAGACCTGAGATTCGTTCAACTCATCCTTTGAGTCCACCACGGTGAACAGGCCACACTCAACGGCAAAACGGAAGAAGTCAGGTTTGCGTATCACCTCTTTCGTCAAGTGGCGAATGCAGGCCTTTCTCAGCGGCCACGGCGCAGTTGCACCCATCCAGAGCGTTAAAAGGCCAGGCCCTTTTCCCCAGAAATACGCGACCGCAATCGAGCCCGGAACAAGCAGGAAAGAAACCCATCTTAGAAAGATCAGACCAGCTACAGACCTGGTCGTTTGCCAGTGCGTCTTTGTCAGTGCGGCAACGAAAGTTCTGTACCCTGCAATTCCCTGAAGCATGACCTTCCAGCCTGCTGTCCTGACTCCATCAACAAAGTGGCGGTGATCGGGAACTCCATCCGAGGAGGTCAGGAAATATAGAGAGTACTCGGTGTAGAACTCACGCCAGTTGGATTTCATTGCTCCAAAATGGTGCTCGATAGACTCCTTCCCTATCGGGAGAACGGTCATACGACGTCACTGGATTGAAGAACTAGGACCAGTCGGGTTTGCAAGCTTTGCCTATGCCACCACATTACATTTCCTGATGAAGGGATTGGGCCGATCCGCGTCTGCTCTGCTTCAAGTGGAACGCATGTTGAACCAGCCAGCCTCTGAATCTGGGAAGTGGTCTCCACCCCCGGATAATCAGCGGCTCCATGTCCGTTGGATAGGTAGTGAGGAGTTCGTAGCCATCCTCTGTGACCAGAACCGTATCTGAATGGCGCACTCCGCCGATCTCCGCTAGATAAATACCAGGCTCAATACTGATCACCATGTTCTCGCTCAGACAGTCTTCACTGCCCTCCGACAGCCACGGGGACTCGTGGCTCCCCAGTCCGAGGCCATGTCCGATCCGATGTAACCGTTGGTCTTCGGTGTAATAGCCTTCCCGCCTCAGGAACTCATTGATAGTCGCATCAAGCTCAGCACACCGAACTCCCGGCCGAATCATCTCGAAGGCAATCCGGCGGGCCTCCATCATGGCGGCGAATGTCCTGGCTACCTCGGATGACGGTGGAGCGGTGAAGTAGGTGCGTTCGGTCTCAGCTGCATAGCCATTGATCCGGGTCAATGCCAATGCGACATGCGGACCTTCCAGCAGGCGGCTATTGAGATTGGGAACCGAGTGGGGCATTGCGCTTTCGGGAGCTGGCCAGGTTGCCATAGTGACTTTCGTGGTCAATGGCTCCCAATCCGCAACCTCGCGGATGATGCGAGAGGTGACCACGCGAGTCTCGGCAAAGCCTTCCGCAACAGTGGAACCGTAGTAGGATGCGGCGAGCAGTCGTTCGACCAACGGCTCCGCCTGTAGCGAGAAGTCTCTCAACTCCTGAGAGATCTCCAGAGGCAAGGTTGGTTCGACGCCGACCTGCCTGCTCCCCTCTATCAATTCACGGAGTCGATCAGGCCAGCTGCGTCCGCTTGGGGCAGGGTAGTCCCAGTAGGTCTGAATGCTCTCATCAGGGATGCTGTGGGTTCTCCTCATGTGCTCGTGTTCGAGTTTGGGTATGAGCAGCACAGGGGGATGTTCGGGCCGAACCAACAGAAAGAACGGCCGTTCGAACGGCTCAAAACCGGCACCGCTCAGGTAGTAGAGACTGTCAAGAGCCGAGACGATGAAAAGGTCGAGGTCCGCTTGCACGACGCTCGACTGAAGCGCACCAAGACGGTGCCGGTACTCGTCAACCGTGATTCCTTGCATTGTCAAAACCCCCCGAATCCGACGTCGCAGAGAAAGCTCAGGCAGAGTTCTACAATCCATTCGTGAGCTCCGCTGATTGCCCACGCTACGCTTGACGTTAGTGTGTCTGGTGACGCAATGGCGAGAACCAGGACTCCATAGGACACGACTCCCACCCACATCTGAGATCTTTCCCTATTCATGTTCATCCCGGAGGCTAGACGACGCCAGGAGGCCTGGACCAGCGGCGGTGTGACGGTTTTTCAAGTGTCATCAAAGATTGGGCGGGTGTAAGATCGGACCCAACTGGTTTCACCCGTCAGATTAAGGCCCCAGGCAGGCCTCGGTGATGAAGATTCGCATCAGCAAGGACAGCGAGGTGCCGGTTCACCAACAGCTGGTGAACCAGATCATCGTCTTGATCGCCACTGGAAGGTTAAGACCTGGAGACGCTCTGCCATCCGTGCGGACGCTGGCGCGGCTACATAAGGTCCACCGAAACACGGTCAGCCGTGCCTATCAGGAGCTGGTGGATGAGCGTTTCCTGATCAGACAGTCTGGCAAGTTGATGCGAGTGGCTCCGATGGAGGAACTCGTGCCCCCAACTCAGGACGTGGATGGCCTGATCGATCTCACAATCCGAGTAGCTCGTGAGAGTGGCTACACGATGGAAGCGCTTCGCCAACGGGTTTGGGAGCGTCTGCGGATGCAGCCGCCAGATCACCTTCTGGTGGTTTCAACTGATCCCGGGATGTGTCGAATCTTGAAAGCAGAGCTGGAGGAGGAGCTGCGTTGTCCGATCCAGGAATGCTTGGAGGAGGACCTGGCATCAGATCCCGAGCTGGGAGTCGGAGCCCTTGTCACTTATTTGCCGGGTATGGGTCCGCGGATCGAGGCGTTCCTGCCGCGGGAACGTCCTCCTTATCAACTCACGATCTGTGAGCCGAAGGAGCAGGTTGAGATGATCTGCCAGTTGGACAAACCGGCTCTGATAGCGGTGGTTTCCATCAGTAAGTTGTTTCTGGAAAGGGCGCGAGGCTTTTTGGCACCCTTTGTTGGTGAGTTTCACTTCTTTCGGGAATACTGGTGGCCTCGGGAGAATCCCGACTCTTTCACGGCCGATGATGTGGTCTTTTGTGACTCGGTCGCGATCAAGCAGGTGAAGGCGCGAAGGAGGATACGCTATCGCTTGATCTCTCCGGATAGCTTGGAAGCCCTCTCCGAATTGATGAGCTAGATCCATCACCCCTTGCCAGAGAACTGAGTGGGGCTAGAAGGCATTTCCAGACCGGAAGGAGTCTCTGGTTTTCTCCAATCTCAGGGTCGTCCATTCGACGTTTACACCTGGGCTCGACCTCTCTCCAACCTAACCTGCTCCTTGCGAATCAGAGTGTCGCTCGTCGTGGAAAACCTCGCGCTTCGACACCAATTGCTCGTTGTCAATCGGACGAATCCTAGCCCGCTACTTTCACTACTACCCCTTTTCGAGAACTCAGCTATCTCTTGGCAAGGACTCTCCTCAGACCCGAGCGACACAGGACCAAAGATGAAGGCCAGGTTGTTGAGATCTCGCCGGCACAATTCTCTGGTCCGGAAAACCTGATGCCGAACGAGGCAAGTGAGGACTGCAGGATGGCCAAAGTCAGCTTCTCACGCAGCCTCTATACTCACGGTTCGACCGCACTTGAGGGCAAACCCCACCAATGTATCGAGCCTAAACGACTCGAACTCACCCTTCATTAACGTACTCACACGAGGTTGGGATACACCTAGCAGCTCTGCTACTTCTCGCTGTTTAAGTTTACTTTCTTTGATGTGTTGAGTAATCACGTGGATCAACTGTGAACGAAGCTTGTAGATCTCGCGTTTTACTGGATCGTCTTCGATCGCATCCCAGACGCTGTCGAATTTCTGTTCGGTCATGGTAGCTCCTTAAGCGCAAATTTGATGACGGCGATGTCCTTGGTCGAGGTACGTTGCGATTTCTTCTGGAAGGCGTGCAGAACATAGATAGCCTCGTATCGGTTGGCAACGTATATCACCCGCCACGCACCGTCTGTTCGGATACGAATCTCTCGCACACCCGAGCCAAGGTTCGGCATCGCTTTCCAGTCCCTTGGGTCATCGCCCCGCTGCACTCTGTCCAACTCGTATCCAGCCCCGCGCTTCACTCGCGAGGGAAAGGCCCTGAGTAACTCAAGAGAACGCCCGACGAAAACGATGGGCTTCACGTCTGGAATATACATGTAACTATATATATTTGCAAGTCGGCCGGCTATCGGACGCTCGATCGCCAAGCGCTCGGCTATCTCGCGATAGCGCGGAATGGGGGTGTCAGCGCCTGACCGATGTCCGCGTCATCCCGGAACTGCTGGCCTGAGCAACTGGTCGACCTATTTGTGGATGAGCGAGTAACTCGCGCCCAAGGTCAAGGCTGACTTGGGGTGTCGAGACGCGTTCTACGCCGAGGGCGTTACTTCGGGTAGGTGATCCCCCTGGGGCCAGACGAAGGTCTTCCCGGGTGATTCGGCTCGCCGCCGCCGCTGCTCAGCGAGTCAACAGAACATCCACTTTGTAGTCCACACCCTCCGCCAGGCGGGGAACGATCAGCTTGATCCTACCCTCGTCTCCCGAAAGTTGGTATCGCTGGAGGCTCCAGGGATAGCCGGACCAGACTCGGGGAATCAAAGGGGGAAACCCGCTTATGTCCTCGATCTTTGCGTCTGCGTAGAATGCGACCTGGCCAAAGACGGGGTTGTTGGAACTGCCTAGCCAGTGGGGGCTTAGGTCGTCGGAATCCCGGTATACAGGCTTGTCCGTGGTGGGGGCACCATCCTTGAGGTAGTTCACGGCAGCAGTCAGCCAGAGTCCTCGATTCTGGGCGGTTTCCTCCTCTGAAAGCTCGAACTCATAGAATTCTGCGGCTCGAACCTCCAGTACAGCGTTTTCGATTCGGGGTGACCCCTCGAAGGCATAGTAGATCTGGTTGGGCTTCCCAAACCGGATCCTCTCGTAGGCAGGTGTCCCCGGCCACACGACTGTCAGCGAATCTTCGTCCCGGTTGCGCAGGGGGTGAGTGTCAATGTAGAGCTCGCCCGCCGCTTGGCGGTGGAGAAACACCAGCGGAAAGCCCTCCCAGGATTTGGGAATGTGAACCTGCTTCTTCCAGATGCCACTGCCCAGAAAAAAGAACATCTGCAAAGGAGCCTTGAGGCTGGACGGCGATCCCGGAGCGAGTCGGCTCAAATGCTCCTCTCCTAGAGGTCGGGAGGAGGCAGTAAACAACTCGGGCAGGTCTGCCTGGATCCCGGTTGGAACATCAGACGTGGTTTCGAGTCGAATCCACACAACCGACCACGCCGGCAGGTAGATTGCGAGAGAGTCTTCATCCCGTGAAAGGGCAGGCCGATCGCCGGTCCCATAGACCAACTCCGCAGCGACACCGGGGGCGCCGCCTGCGACCAGTTCTGAGAAAGGAATGTCTACCCGGTCGTCCGACCACCCCGAGTTGTAGAGAAATAGATTGGCGGCCTGTCGTTCCCGGGCAGATTCACTGGAGCCCGCCACGTAACCGTAAACCCGGTCTTCACCTGAATAGGAGACGATTGGCCTGGAAACCGCGAATTCCTCTGGTCTGGAGCGATGCCCTCTGAAGAGCCGGGCCAGACGCATTTCGTCGTCGCGATCCAGCAGGGTCAAGTCACCACCGAGGTAGATCGTCTCCGCCTGACGGGCCACACTCATAAGGACACCTTCCAGAAAGGACTCCGTCCCCTGGTAGTAGTCCGAATCGGAATGGTCCAGAAGAACACCGGCGTCCAGGCACCAGAAGAAATGCATGAAGTCATTCGCCAGGATGTGGCTCAACCGGTTGGAGGGCGCCGGAACCGCGCTCTGATGCTCGCTGCCGTGGACCACAAAGTCGGCGTAGGGCTGCCACCACGGAGACTGCCCAAGGGAGGTGAGGTAAAAGGCGTAATCAGGCGCGTGCTCCCGCAGACGTCTGATCAATCTCATGACGTTCTTGGCGCCGCCATAGTCGCCGTACTTGCCGGTGGCAAACGGCTTTGTAGAATCAGTGCAGGAAAGTACCACAAAGTCCGTGAGAATCCAGGAGATTCCATAGTCGTCGTAGAGCTCGATCAGCCCCTTCTCCAGCTTTTCCATGTGCTCACGATCGGCGACGCATCCACAGTTCACCCAGACGCCCGCTTTCATCCCGAGACTTTTGATCCGGGTCACGGATTCACTGAAACTGTCGCCCGGAAAGCGTCCCGGATCTACGTCAAAATAGCGGTCGTCATCGGGCAGATCCCCGGGTCTGTAGCCATCTTTCTGAAAGATCTTCAAGTTGCGGGTCGTGAACCCGGCATCAATGATGAAATAGTCGTACTTGATCTCCTGCTGGCGGAGCTTCTCCATGCGATCCAGCTGCTCCCGAAGAATCTCGCTGGAAGGACCCTCGTACTCATCCCTCGTTGCCGAATGCATAGGAGGGGTAGGTATGACTCATGAATTCCCACTGGTCAGGCATTTGGCAACCCCCCAAGGTCATCACTGTGATGTGATTCAGCAGAGTAAACGAAAAAACGTCCGCTTTCGAGGGGTCGATCTTCTTCATTCGTTTTTCCGAGTCGATCGACCAACTCGATCAGCCCTACCGCGTCCGGCCCGGGACCAGAGACCCCGGTACCCTCCATATAAGGTACTCCCCCTTCCGAAGGGGGTGGGGGTGTTAAAGGTGAGCCTGCGAAAAACGAATCCGTCCCGCTATGTCCCGTTAAGCTGCTGTTGCAGTTCTCAGTGAGGCTGGTTGCGTACGAGTTGAAAATATCCCGACCGGCGGCAGGGATGCCGGAGTCATACGGTTGCATCCGGAACTTGGAGGGAAAGCTGATGAGTAGTTTTCACTCGAAGTGGATGGATTTTCCAGTAGAAACCCCCGAAGAACGAGGTGCCAAAAGTGCCAAAAGCCCTTCTGGCGTTTTTTCAGAGAAAAAAGGTGCCCACGGAGAACACAGCTGGCAGGACTTTTACCCGGACCTCGATCCCGAGGATTTTGAAATCTCGGAGACGGACTACGGCGTTCATGGTAAGAAGACCAGCGGGAAGATGGCCGAGACGGTCGGTTTTTCCAGTGAGGGGAGCGGACCCTGGACTCCGGTGTGCCTAGAGTCCCAGCGACGCTTTGGCCAGCCATACGCAATGCTTTTCCCCCTGCTCGGGAAACGGGTTCAAAATCCTAGGGGTCCCGGCAAGCTGGTTCGCGTTTTCGAGAAATCGACGGGCGTGGCTCTCGACGACAAACCATCCCGAGTCACTTACTTCGAACCACGAGAGATCTGCCTGACTGATGGTCCTCGCGAGCCAGAACCGGAAGATCTGTAAACATACCGAAAATACCGTTGCAACCGTTGCTACCGTGTAACTAATGCACGACAAGAACCAGCGCCAATGATTGCAGCTTGGTACAGACTAAGCTAAACTAAGTTCTCTTTGTCATGAAAACGATCAACGTCCATGAAGCGAAGACACATCTCTCGCGCCTGCTCGAAACCGTCGAGGAGGGGGAAGAAGTGATCATCGCGCGTGCAGGAAGGCCGGTCGCCAAGCTGGTCCCGCTCAAATCCAAGCCGCGTCGTCCCGGGGGTCTGAAAGGAAAGATTCGGTTTCGGGACAATTTCGACGAACCGCTTCCAGATGATATCGCTGCGTCGTTTCGAGGAGAATCTCGTTGAGACTTCTTCTGGACACCCACACACTGCTCTGGTGGGCGGCCGATGATAAGCGCTTGAAGACACCATGGTTTGGGTGAGCGCGGCGAGCATCTGGGAAATCTCCATCAAAAGGAGGCTCGGAAGGATCGAGATTGCCTCCATCGAGCTGGAGCGCGAGCTCGAGCGTAGCAACTTCCTCGAGCTCCCTATCGCGTGGCGACACGCCGAGATCGCCGGCTCCCTTCCACGGCACCATGAAGATCCGTTCGATCGAATGCTGATTGCCCAAGCCCAGGCGGAACAGCTCGTCCTCGTCAGCTACGATCCCACCTTCCGAGAATACGACGTTTCCCTCGCGCCAGCGCCCTACTGATTCGGCACCCGAGCCTTCAGCTCCTCAAACCAGCCTAGCGCCAGCATCGGTGCTAGTGCATGAGCCAGCTGCCAGTAACATCGAGGGTGGCACCGGCGAAATCGCAGACCTCGTCCTAGGCCAGGAAAACGACGACAGAAGCGAGCAGCGCAGGCGGGCAAATCCATGACGGAGGATCCCACCTGGGAGGAAACGCTCGACGGTCTTCTCCACCCCCGGCCTCCAGGGTTCATAGTCTTTTTCGTAGAAGTAGGGATAGGCCTTCTTGAACTCGTCCCAGTAGTCTTCCAGACACTGGTAGAAGGCGGTGTTTTCAGGTTGGCGGGGCCTGTAGGTGCCAGCGAGGGGCATGCTCTATCGGAAACCTTTGCCGGGGCGAATCTGCCAGGTCCAAACCGGATTCACGACCTCTGGCCTTCCTTGCGGTGCCCGTTGAACGACGAACGTTGGCCATCTTCGACGACGACGAACGCAGAGATCGTCCACAACCCCCATCGGCCCTTCCGGTGGCGACGGCCCAGGCCAGTGGCTTTGTCAGATGGTTGTCCTGATCCACTGCCAGCCAAAGGTAGTGAAGCTGGCCACGGAACAATTTGATGACGTCGGCTTTCCCCTGTGAAAGCGGCCGGTCGATTTCGATCAAATCGGACGCTGGCTGTAAGATCGGGTGCCGACTATCACAATTGATCTCTGTGGGTGCATCGTCGTTTTCCCGGTGCTAAATAGGTGCCAAATCCTACTTCTTAGCAGCTATTTTAAATCTCAGGTAGGAATCAGAAACTCAGGCCGAAAGTGCTGTAGACAGGGCGAGTTCGGCCAAATCGTTGAGGCGGTTGGACTTTCGAGGATGGCCCAAATAGCATTCGCGATGCGTAGGTTGAAGGTTCGATTCCTCTCGCCGGCTCCAGTGTTTTTCATTACATACACCCATCCGCCTAGTTACCTCGCTCTTCCGTCGTCAGCTCTTCACCCGCCCGTTTTCCCCCTGTGCCTCGGCGTCCCTTACACTCCGGACTGCATGGTCCGAGGACGAAAGCTGACCTACCCTGCCGCAACAGAATAATGGGAAACTACAGAGGGGTAGTCAGTGGGTGCGCTCCAAGATGTAGTCCTTGAAGCGCTCTCGTCGGTGGGCCGAATTCTCCGACGATGGGGGATCGTACACGAAAGCTATGAAGCGACATCGCTGACTACCAGCTGAACATAACTCCTCGCGGTATCGCGAAACCGCGACAAAGACGTCGTCTCCGTTTCAGTTGTTCAGAACCAGGGCAACGCATTCCCGACCACGATCCAGCCTTGTGGATTCCAGTGAGTTGGCCTTGGATTGTAGCTGTCCCTCCCCGGTCTTTGGTGCAAAACGCAGGTTCGTGCTATTCGTGGTAATCTGAGCGTCAGTCGACAAGGAGGTCCTCCGTGAGCGAACCCTACAGCATCAAGGTGCACAATTTGGAAACATGCAATTGCAATCATGGGTGTGGGTGCCAGTTCCAAGGGTATCCGGACGCCGGAAATTGTCAGGCGCTTCTTGGCTATGAGGTTATCGAGGGCCATTATGGCGACACCGATCTGACAGGGACCCGAGTCGTCATCGGAGTGAAATGGCCGAAGGCGATCCATGAGGGTCATGGCCAGGCGGCCATGTTCATCGACGAGTCGGCCAGCCCGGAACAGGTGCAGGGATTGGCAATGATCTTTTCCGGTCAGGCTGGGGGTATGCCCTGGGAGGCTCTAGGGGCGACCCTCGACTCGGTTGAAGGGCCGATCCTGACCAAGGTCGAGATGAAAGTGGACGGCAACCACTCGAGTTTCAGTATCGCCGACGTTGCCCAGGCTCAGATGACGCCGTTGAAAGACGTCATGAGCGGCGAAGACAAGAATGTGCACATCGTTTATCCGACTGGCGGATTCGTTTGGGACGATGGGCACATCGGCACCACTGGATCGATGCGTTTCGACTATGGGAGCGTCAGCTTCGAGCACCCCGGTCGCTTTTCCGCCTATGCTACGCCGACCTGGACAAATCAACCCTAGCAGCCCGTGGTGGAAGTACCTAAATTTGACCGGGAAGGGATTCCGGTCGGCGACGAGTGAACGAGGTCTGCATCCGGAATTTTCCCAAGAAGGTTCCCACAATCTCGCCGATCAGCTGTTTGGTGGCGTTAACGA
>JAKZYH010000452.1:0-28106 GCA_047514575.1 Acidobacteriota bacterium
CCTCCACGTGGACACCAAAGATCCCTATCTAGCAGCCTGGCAAAAACACACGAAGCAGGCGTGGCAGGATGGGTTGCTCAAGACTGCAGTGGATTCCCTCAAGAAAGAGGGGATCGAGGTCTTCATGTGGATCACCATCACCGACGAAGGCCGCCCTCCGGATGTCGTGCTTTTCGACTTCGGTTCCGTCCCTGAAAAGACTTTTTGGCCCTGGCATCTTCGGTTCACCAAGAAGAATCCACGATATCTGGTTCACGACCGGAGCCTGACGAGCAATCAGCGCAAGTACCAGTGGCACGTGATGGAGTACGCCTACCCGGAGGTCCGCAGCTACCAACTCAAGGTCATTCGCAGCTTTTCGGATGAGTACCCCTTCGATGGTGTGTCCCTGAGCGTCCGATCCCATGCACCGCCGCCGGACCACGCAGACGAATATGGGTTCAACGAGCCCATCGTCGAGGAGTACAAGCGTCGCTACGGGCGCGATATCCTGCGCGAAGATTTCGACGTAGAGAAGTGGCGTGAGCTCAGGGGAGAGTACTTCACCCTATTCCTTCGCGAGCTCAAGGCCCACCTCAAGGCCAAAGGCCAGAAATTGTCCATCGGGGTCCAGCAGGGAGAATACATCGGTCCACCCTTTGGAAACATGAGAATCCAGTGGCGCCGCTGGGTCTCGGAAGGAATCCTGGACGAGCTGGTACTGGGTCACATCACGCGGGTGCGATCACGTTATCCCGATCGGCCGCAACGCACCTGGGGCTATATTCAGAACCAGGAGACGGGCCTCGGCCTGCCCCCGGTAGAAGAGGCGATACGGAAGGAGTACGGCCCACTCTGCAAACGTCACGGCGTCAAGTTGTACCTGGAACCAGGGAACTTCTATCGCTATCACGACCATCCCGCTGTGGGAAGAGGGGGTACCAAGGCCGAAGTCACACAGCGACTCATCCGGGAGTTCGAGACTATTCCGGAGATCGCGGGTTGGTCGGTCAGCTATACGAAGATGACCGAGAAACCGAAATAGTCTGACATCCTGTCCGGCTGGCTAGGAGCCTAGCCGACGGATGCGGCGGCGGTCACAGCGCTGAGAACTCGCCAAACACCCTCATTGTCGCAGGCCGCATAGTACATTCGATAGCGCCCGTCGCCGATCCTGGCGAGAGACATATCCTCGGCATGTATGGCGTCCGGACCTTCACCTCCATACCCCGAGCCTTCGATCACGCACCGGACCCGATCCCAGACCAATCCATCGGTCGAATAGGCCACGCAGATTCTCGACCTGAAGCCCGCAATATCTGTTGCGATTGAGGCTGCAGCGAAGTCCTCGCTGAGTCCGGTCTCCACCGCTGCCGGGTCCTGGCTGGGGTGGATCGGCACAACCGTTCCCGGGGGAGCGTCCTGCCATATCGAGAAGATCATGCTCCACTCATCGCCAGGGGCCTGTGGCGGGATCACTTCGGCCGCCGTGATTCCGTGTCCATCGTCCCTGGCCTGCGTGTCTCGCAGTCGATAGCCCGGTTCGAATTCGAAGTCGAGACCATCAGAGGATCTAGCGCTGATGACTCCCTGAGAGATCCTCTCGCCGCCGGTCCGCCCTCCAGGGCCAAACTCGGCGCTGAAGCAGTACAACCGGCCGCCCCCTTCGGGCAGAGCAAGATAGCGAGGTCCGCCGATGCCGTTCGCGTTCTGGAGACGGATCCCCTCCTCGATCTCCCAATGCAGCATATCGTAGGAGAGGGCGCTGCAGATCACTGGCGGGCGATCGGCCGATCCACGGGATTCGAAGTACATCCGCCAGCTGCCCTCGCTCAGCCTCGTAACCGACGGTGCGATCACCCGGAGACTCATGTGGGGCAACCCAGGCTGTGGAGCTACCCGAATCCCGGGCTCCCTGCGAAAGTCCACGCCGTCATCCGAGACCGCGCTCAGGATGTAGCCTTGACAGGTGGGGAACGGCCTAGCGGGACCCACAGCCGTGTAGAAGAGCCGATAACCCTTGGGAATGGGTACGACACCGGGAGCCTGCAGCTTTGAACTGTCAAGGTCTCGGGACCCCTGAAGCCGCACTCCAGCCTCTTTCCGCCAACGATCTGTCACAGCCATGCCTGCCCTCGCTTCGCCTTGATTGTCTTTTGGACCGCCCCTTTCCGCCGGAATCAAAACCCCAGAGCGTCATTCGGTCCCTGAGCATGGCGCACGAATGCTTCAGCATACCGACAACGGTACTCGGTACCGCGAAAACGATTCATCAGATCGTGAAGCTTGTAAAGCTGCTCGGGGTCCTGACTGGCGTGGGCATAGGTGGCCGACTTCTTTTGCGGCTCGGTTGCGGTGATATCGACGTAGTGAGTGGGCGAGAAATTCTGGGTCTGAATTCCCGAATAGACCTCGTAGTAGTAGAGAGCGAAGGGCTTGTCCAGACCGAGCCAGGCATCCAGCGAAAGCGTGCTGGCGGCGCGGTGGTCCCGATGGCTGTCGATGGGCCAGTGCGCAAACAACAGGTCCGGAGCTTCTGTCAGGACGATCTTCTTGAATTCTTCGTAGCGATCGTTCGTGATCTCGGTGTAGCTGCAGGTCTGCCCCACGAAAACCGATCTGGCACCTAGAATCCTGCATGCCGCCTGGGCCTCGCCGCTGCGGATGCGGGCCGTCTCCTCGGCTGACTTACCCTTGATGCCATGCTCACCCCGAGTCAGGTAGACGGCCACAACATCATGACCCTCACTCGCATATCGAGCCATGGTTCCACCACAGCCGGTCTCGGGATCGTCGGGATGCCCGCCAACAACCAGAACCTTCAATTTGGCGTCAGGCTTCTCGCCCTCTTCCGCAACTTGCTGCTGCGTTTCTCCCGATCCCAACACGGTTCTTCCTCCCAGTAGCGCTGAAGCAGCCAAAATCTCCCGTCGTGGAATTGCCTTCATGCTGTGCCTCTCCGACGCTTGTACTGGATAGAGCCGGCCACCTGGCAACTTCGGCAGTGACCATCCTCAAGGTGCGACCACACCCGAGCCCCATAGGGGCTCAGTCTAGCCCAGCCCGACAAGAAACAGAACCCCCATGGCCGTAGCCGTAGCAGGGGGCACGACAAGAGAGTGATTCGGGGACTAATCCAGAATTCCTTCTAAGCTGAAACTTCAAGAAGACGTCGCACAGTCGAAACGTCTGAGGGTCGCACGTCGGAACGTCCGAGGGTCGCACGTCTCTTGTCTCTGAAAATTGTGGTGGTGGCCTCCGTGCCGCCGTTCTTCGAGCCAAAGGCTCGACGGAAGGAATACGGCGGCTTGGAAGCCACCGCCACGCCGGCCGAAGTTTCTTTCCTGTACGATCCGGCGGTCTGCAGCCGGGGGCGGCGCTAGGATGAAGGTTGAAACATTCCAAGGTACAAGATACAAACAAGCTCCGAATCACAAGGACCAAGCTCCAAATGATCGACTATTTATCCATTTGGCCAACAGAGCCGCGAACGACTTGACTCATCGGCACTCTGGACCCGGGTTGCGAGGAGAGAGCCGGACAACTCTTCCCCACGCAGTGACGCACAATCTCTCCAGTGGCCGGCAGTTTCCTTCTCCAGTGGGGCCAGCTCGCTAGGGGCGTGCATTGGCAGAAAAAAGGAGTGACAACCATGAATCGAAGGGGGTTTCTGGGAAGTACGGTTTTGGGACTAGCAGGAGGTTCGGGCTTTGGAAAGGCAAAATCCGCGATTTCCCGTCCAGTGGGACAAGCTGTGACTGCGGGTTCTGCCATCGAGCTCTCGACGGAACACATCGCCGCGGTGAACCGACGGCGCCGCGTGGCGCAGAACTTCGATGTGCTGCTGGTCGATCCGGATATCTATCCAAGCGTGGACGCCATCGTCAAGAGCCGCTTCACGTTCATCGACGATCCGAACTCGGTCATTGACAGCGTCTGGTGGAACTGGAGCGAGGACAATGTGGTCCCCTATCCCAGCAAGTTCCTGCCTAACTTCAACCAGCCGGGTTTTCAAAAATGGCTCGAGGAAGGAGTCGATATTGTCCGGATCTTCCAAGACGAGACTCGCAAACGCGGTCTCGAGGTCTTCTTCTCTCATCGCATGAACGGATCCGACAACGATCCTCAGCATATCCCTGAGCGGGGAACCTTTATCGATGACATGCAAAGTCAGAACCGCATACCCCTGAAGCAGGAGCACCCTGACTGGCTCCTGCCAGCGCCCTGGAATCCAAACGGGTACTGGAACTACGCGGTCCAGGGGGTCCGCGACTACGTCCTGCGCACGCTCGAGGAGGTGGCGGAAGACTATGACTTTGATGGCCTGGAACTGGACTTCGCACGCATCCCGATAATCTTTCCGGCCGGCGAGGGCTGGGAACACCGGGCGAAGCTAACCGAGCTGATCCGCGATCTCCGACAGCTGACCTTGAAGGTAGAAAAACGCCGTGGTCGTCCCTTCCTGCTGGCGGCGCGAGTCCCTGAAAACCTGATGGGATGCCACTTCGATGGCCTGGATGTCGAAACCTGGGCTCGCGAGCAGCTCTTAGACATCTTCGTGATGGGCTGCCGCAACTTTCAGGTGGATGTGGGGGCCTTCAGGCGTATCACCGCGGGTCTGCCTATCAAGCTCCTCTGCGCCCTCGATGACCACCATTCCTCGGACGGTTATTGTGCCCCTCCGATCGAGGTCCTCCGTGGGGTCTGGTCCAATTGGTACCACCAGGGTACTGACGGGATCCAGACCTTCAATTTCAAGTATGCTCCCGATCCCGGAGAGCTCCACTGGCCGATCCACCAGCAGGCACTGAGGGAAATGGGGGGGCCAAAAGACATCCAATTCCTGGACAAGACTTTCGTGATGCAGCGTCGAGGTGGTGGCCACGGTCCTTCCGTCATCCCCAACCCCGAGAACTGGTCAACTCCTCGACTGATGTACTTCAACACCAACATGCTGGCTCCCCTGCCGGCGCAACTGGACAACGAGGGAAAAGCCGATACGCTGCTGACACTTTACGTCGGGGACGACATTCCTTCCGCCGCCGACCGGGTTGCGAAGCTCAGCCTGCGTCTCTTGCTCAACGACCCCGCCACGGTGGGACTGGCGGAGAAAGGCAAACTTCAGCCTGTCCTGGTTAGAGAATACATCGTTCCCAAGCGAAAAGGCGGTCCCGGCCCGGCTCCCCTTTGGACCAGTCCTCCTGCGTTAGGCATCGAACAGCTTCTGCAAGTGCGGCTGAACAACCTGCCTCTGGGACCAGCTAGCCTGAATGAGGGTTGGCTCGAATACAGGGTCAAGCCTGAGCAGCTGGCTCGAGGGGAGAACCTATTGGGTTTGCGTCTCTCCGGTCGCGCCTTACGAATCCGGGAACAAGTCCTCGTCGAGAAAGTCGAGCTGACAGCAACCTATCATCGCGGCTAGTGGCTTTTGCGTTTTCCTTCGCCAGCACCTGCCCTTCACCACGCACAGAAGCCAACTCCAGGCACCTCCGGTGGTATGATTCCGTCCAATGCTCAAGGTCGGACTCACGGGCGGAATCGCCTGCGGGAAAAGTTCCGTTCTAGAGGAACTGCGCAAGTCCGGGGTCCGCGCTCTCGACGCTGATGAGATCGCCCATTCCCTCATCTCGCCAAACGGTGGGGCATACCCGGAGGTGGTTGACGCTTTCGGATCGAAGATTCTAACCTCAGACAGGATCATCGACCGCAAGAAACTGGGAGCGATCGTCTTCTCGGACCGGGCAGCACTCGATCGGCTCAATCAGATCGTCCACCCCTATGTTTTTGCGGAAGAAAAGCGTCAGATTCTGGCCATCGAAGCCGACCTTGAGGAGGCAGAGCCGGGGCTTTTGGTGGTCGACGCCGCCTTGATGATCGAGGTGGGCTCCTACCGCAATTACGACTCGGTGATCGTGGTCTACTGCCGTCCAGCCGTACAACTACACCGCCTGATGCAGCGAGATGATCTCTCAGCGGAGGAGGCCCTCAAACGGATTCGGTCCCAGATGCCAGTGCTGAGGAAGCTGCGGTACGCCGACTACGTCGTTGACAACTCGGGAGAGAGAAGTCAGAGCCAGCGTCAGATAAGGTGGATCTTCGATCAACTGGTCCATCGAGGGATCGAGAAACCGGTCTAGGAGCGTGAACTACCAGCGTTACGAAGCCAAGTCCGACAGAGCCGCGAACGACTTGAGCCGCTAGCAAAATGAGCCCAGGTTCCGGTCGTCGAGGACGACGAAGAAGGGAGCGAGCCGGACAACTCTTCCCCACGGAGTGACCTTCCCCACGGAGTGACGCACAAATCCCCAGTAGCCGGAAGTTTCTTTCTCGAATGGGGCAGCTCCGCTGGGGGGCACTGACCTGAAACTCCATGCCGACGCAGGCCCCCCGACTCTGCTAGCGATTCCCGTGGCAGAAACAACCAAGCTGAGGGCGCTACCGTCGTCAAGCCGCGGAAGAACGATCGAGAATCTTCCGCAGTGCCTGGCCGGTGAAGGAACCCTCGCAATCCGCGATCTCCTCGGGTCGCCCCTGGGCGACCACCCGGCCTCCTTGATTTCCGCCACCCGGACCCAGATCGATTACCCAATCGGCACACTTGACCACTTCGAGATTGTGCTCGATGACAATTACCGTATTGCCAAGATTTACCAACTCAGAGAGGATTTTGAGCAACCGACTTACATCCTCAAAGTGCAGTCCCGTTGTAGGCTCATCCAGGATGTACAACGTCTTTCCCGTCGATCGCCGATTGAGCTCGCTGGCAAGCTTCACCCGCTGAGCTTCACCACCCGAGAGAGTGGTAGCCGACTGCCCTAGTCTAATGTAGCCCAATCCAACTTCCAGCAGCGTCCGCAGTCTGTCTCTCATGGGAGGAAAGTTCTCCAGCAGCGGATAAGATTCCTCAACCGTCATGCCGAGCACGTCAGAAATAGAGTGGCTACCGTACTTGATGGCACGAGTCTCGCGATTGTATCGCGTCCCGTCACAGGTCTCGCAGAGGACATAGACATCGGGAAGAAAGTTCATTTCGATCTTCCGCAGTCCGTTACCCTGGCAGACCTCGCAACGCCCTCCTCGAACGTTGAAGCTAAATCTACCGGGCTTGTACCCACGGGCGCGGGACTCGGGAAGCAGTGCGAAAAGCTCTCTGATAGGGGTAAACAGTCCGGTGTAGGTGGCCGGATTGGACCGGGGTGTCCGACCGATAGGAGACTGATCGATCTCGATTACCTTGTCAATGTGCTCCAGCCCCGAGATCTCACGGTGGACGCCCGGTTCTAACAGGGATCCGTAAAGTTCTCTCGAAAGGGCACGGAACAAGACTTCATCCACCAGGGACGACTTCCCCGAGCCAGAGACGCCTGTTACAGCAGTGAAGAGACCCAAGGGGAAAGCGACATCGATGGATCTGAGATTGTTGTGTTGGACGCCCAGCAACTCGATCCTCTTGCTGTTGCTCGAACGGCGCCGTTCTGGCGTTTCGATCACCCGACTCCCGCGCAGGTAGGCGGCGGTCAGAGAATCACCGCTCTCGAGCACCTCGGATAGATTCCCCTGAGCCACCACCGCCCCTCCCTCGCTCGCCGCTCCCGGACCCAGATCCACCAGATAGTCTCCGCTTCGGATCGTATCTTCGTCATGCTCAACAACCACGATCGTATTCCCTAGATCGCGCAACTTCCGGAGAGTTCCCAACAGACTTTGTACATCTCGGGGATGGAGGCCGACGGAGGGCTCGTCCAACACGTACAGGACTCCCCTCAAACGAGAACCCACCTGAGTCGCAAGGCGGACTCGCTGGGCTTCACCACCCGAAAGCGAGACCGCCTTGCGATCGAGCGTCAAGTAGGAAAGTCCGACCTCCAGGAGAAAGCGGATTCGATGCTGAATCTCCTCGACGATCTGACTGGCGATTGCGCGCTCACGCGACGAGAGATTGATCTGCCCTAAGGCCTCGAAACAATCGTCCAGGGGAATCCGACAATATGCAGAAATGGAACGGCCGTTTATCTTGACCGAAAGACTCTCGGGGCGCAGCCGGTTACCCTCACAGACAGGGCAATCTCGCTCCGCCATGAAGCTCAGCAGTTGTTCCCTCTTTTTGTTGCTGCCAGTGGCCTCGATACGATCCTTGAACCAGTGATCGAGCCCCCGGAAGATGGCGTCGTAGGAGAACCCTCCATACTGGTAGCGGATGGGCCTAACGAGTCCACCCCGAAGCGCATCCAGAACCCGGCTGGGAAACTTAGCGAAAGACAAGCGGGGACTCAACGAGAATTCCTTTAACAACGCCCGGGACGATTCGCGAAACAAATTGAGCAAGTCCCGATCGACTAGCTGCAGCGTCAGGTCGTCCACCGAGGCCTTGGGATTCTGCACCAGACGTTCCAAACTCACCCCAAGCTGTACTCCCAAGCCCTCACATACGGGACAACTTCCGTACTTGCTATTGAACGAGAAGCTACGCGGCTCCAATGTCGGGACACTGACACCACAATCCACGCACGCCATACTCTCAGAAACCAGGATCTCGGGTCCTCCAACTACCGACACCGTCACCAGCCCCTCGGCCATCTGGATCGCCTGTCGGACGGAATTCTCGAGGCGCATCCGGATTTCCGCGCTGACCACCAGACGATCCACCACGATCTCTAGCGTGTGGTTTTTTCGCTTATCCAATTGGGGAGGATCCTCCAACTCGATCATCGAACCGTCCACCCGAGCTCGGATGAACCCTTGTTTCGCATACTGCTCGAAAAACTTCTTGAACTCACCCTTTCGGTCCCGAACTACAGGAGCCAGGATCAGGCACCGTCCCCCCTGAGCTATTTCCTGGACTCGTTCGACAATCTGATCGACCGACTGGCGGCTGATGACGCGATCACATTGGGGGCAATGGGGAGTCCCGATGCTGGAAAAAAGAAGCCTCAGGTAGTCGTAGATTTCCGTGATGGTCCCTACGGTAGATCGGACGTTTCTCGAAGTCGTCTTCTGCTCGATGGAGATAGCCGGTGAAAGTCCTTCAATGGAATCGACTTCTGGCTTTTCCATCTGCTCCAAGAACTGCCGGGCATAGGTGGAAAGTGACTCGATATAACGCCTCTGTCCCTCCGCGTACAGGGTGTCGAAGGCCAGGCTCGACTTCCCGGATCCACTCAGCCCCGTGATCACAGTGATCTGGTCACGGGGAAGGTCCAAGTTGACGTTCCTGAGGTTATGCTGTCTGGCTCCGCGGATGGAGAGCTGTTTCATTTATTCATGTGTGGACTGATCTGAAACCTCCAAAGTTCCAAGATACAAGATACAAGATACAAACAAGCACCAAATTCCAAATTCCAAACGGACCTCCGACCGGAGGCTGCACCGTGTTCGTTTGAGATTTTGGAGCTTGGGATTTGGGATTTGTTTGTATCTTGGAACTTGGAACTTGGAACTTGAAAAACTAGACCACTAGGCGGGTCATCGGAGCCTGAGTCGTTCGGTTTGAACTCGACCCTGCCTCACAAACTGGAGTATTAGAAACTCATTTCCGGAAAGCTCCAACCATTTCCCTAGATCGTCTGCTTTTTCAAGCTGACGCCCGTTCACCCGAATAAGGATATCCCCCGACCGGAATCCCGATTCCTGTGCCGGGCTATTGCTCAAAACCGACTTAACGAGCAGGCCTCGATCAATAGGAGATCGGAAGCTCCTCGCCTGTTGAGGAGTCAATGGAGCAACCACCAATCCCAGGGAGAGTTGGGGTGGCGAGAGTGTTCGATGAACGCGAAACTCTTCTGTACGACCCTTTCCCGACCCTTCGAAAAGCTCCAGTTTCCAAGCGAGCGAAGGACGCCTTCCGCCCCACTCACCCAGCGTCGCAGCGATCAGCATCCGCTCTTCCTCCCGGGTGATGAGCACCTCGATCTGGTCGCCTGGTTGCTTCGCCTTGATGCTCTTGAGCAGGTCGCTCCGGTTCCTGGTCTCGTGTTCATCCACCTTCAAGATGACATCTCCCGGCAGAAATCCAGCTTGCTGCGCCGGGCTCTCAGGAATTACTTCTTCGATGTCAGGAACTACGGAATCCTCCCGCAGAAAAATCCCCAACCATCCTGCTCGGACATTGGCTCCCTTTCGAACAACCGCTGCCATCGATTCCTGAACCGTCTGGAAAGGGAGGAGGTGACAATTGACAATCCTTCGACTAAAGGGGTGCAGAGCCACACGGGTGAGCACACCCACCAGCCGGTCATTAGCATCGAAAACAAAACTCCCTTCCCAGAGACTGGTGTCGCGCAGAGGGACGGAGGACCTGATCTGAAGTGCCCCTGGGATCCCCCTCCCGCTCGAGTCCCATCGGATCACCGAGCCAGCATCCGTCTCCCAACCTTTTCCTCCGGGGTAAACGACCCGGAGTCCCTTTTCAGGAAACGAAGCCGCAGGAGACAGGGACAGTTCATGCTCGCGGCTGGACTCCAGAATGGCTAGATGGATTCTCTCATCTATGCCGATCAGGCGTACGGGATGTTCAGGCTCTCCCCACGCCTGGACCATCAATCGGACGCCGGGAAGGCTCAGATCGGGACCATGGCTCCCGACATAGGACAGGATATATCTCGAATCCAGGAAAGCACCCTTGAACTGGATCCTTTCGCGGACTGTGGGTTGTGGAATCACGTGCCCCTGAAAGACAATGCCGCTGAACTCTCGCTCCAGGTACACTCTGACCAGAGACTCGAAAGGAGCTTCCCCAGCTTTCAGACCTTCGGCCCAAAGCCCCAGTAGGCCGAGAGTCAGTATCAGAAGCCAGCGGCGCATCTCTGCCTCAATTCAAGTCCTTGCATAATCTCATCGACTTCGACGATGTAGTGGATCACGGCCTGATTGACTCGGGCCGCTTGCCGTCGGCTCAGGAATCAATAACTTGTTTTGTGGAGATAGCCGTCTGGATGGAGATCTCGCGTCAATACCTCGATCTGGGCGGGAATCCGCACCACGACGGGTGCTCCGGAACGACCCTCAACCTTGAGTTCAACGTAAGGCGTGCTCGATTCGCCATCTGATTCGGACCAGGGGGTCGACGCCGCATCCGAAATACTTTCCGAGCGCCGGGATTCCAGGACGGAACCGCCGTCGTTCCATAACGCTTTCAGATCCTGCACTCCCCAAAAACTCGAGAAGTCACTGAGAGTCATGACCGCCAGTAGAACCACAGCCAAGCCCCATGCAGCCCTCCAACCAATCCAGGAAACAAAACTTGCCGACACGACTCTAGAAGAGAAGTCTCTAGGAGCCCTGGCCGCCGCCTTGAGAGATTGGTTCAGCTGTTCCAGCGACGCCACTTCATGGTAGAGCTTCCGACATTCCGGGCACTGGTTCACGTGCTGCAGGACCGAGGCGTCCTGACCGATTGTGCCTTCATCCATGAGCTGCTTTTCAACCCACTCGCAGTTCATCGCACTCTCGCCAACTTTTGCCGCAGCAGTTTCTTGGCACGATGAAGCCGAGACTTGACTGTCCCGACACTCAACTTGAGCACCTTCCCCACCTCTTCGTGCGAAAGTTCCTGGACTTCCCGCAGAACAAAAACCAGACGATACTTCTCCGGAAGTGACTTTAAGGCTGCCTGTAGCAGTTGAATCTGCTCTTTGCGATCCAGGCAGCACTCGGGAGAAGGCCCGTCATGTTCCAACGGGATATCCTGCTCCTCTTGATGGAAGAAGAGGCGATAGGTAAAGGAACGACTCCTGCGCTTCCTGCGCCTGATCTCGTCCAGAGCGAGATTGGTCGCAATCCGGTAGATCCAGGTGGAAAACTGATACTTCGCATGGTAGCGGTGGGCGTGCTTGAAAACGCGAATGAAGGTCTCCTGTCCCAGATCAACCGCCTGTTCATAGTCCCCGACCAGGTTGTAGATGTAGTTGACGAGTTTGTCCTGATAGCGTTCTACCAGAACCTGAAACGCGCACTCGTTACCTTCCAGGTGGGATGAAATGAGCGCGTTGTCGCCGAAGGACAACGTGGTTTCGAGACCTGTACTTTGGGCCATTTCACTCCTCGTTAAGTACACTACCTACTCTATAAACCAGTGTACTTAGTAGCGCATTTCATAATTTCGAAATACGGTACCTAGTCTAAGACGACAGAAGCGGGCTTTTGTTCCACAAAAAATTGTCTGCACTCGGAACAGCTTTAGCAGGTGTCTCACTTGGCCTCGTACCAGGAGGCACCGATCGCAATTTCTACCTGCAAGGGCACAATCAAGTCTGCTGCGCCTTCCATCTTTTCCTTGATGAGCTGGGTCAGCTCGTCAACCTCAGATTCTTCCACCTCGGCTACCAGCTCGTCGTGGACCTGTAGAATCAACCTCGATTTCATCTCTCTACGGGTCATCTCTCTATAGATGGAAACCATGGCCTTTTTTATCAGATCGGCAGCGGTGCCCTGAATCGGCGCATTAATCGCGGTGCGCTCGCCAAAACTCCTCAGATTCCAGTTCTTGCTGAGCACCTCGGGGATCTGGCGGATTCGCCCGAACAGGGTCTTCACCTGGCCCTCCCGATAGACCTGCGCCCGCGTTTCTTCGGTCCACTTCTTGACCCCCTGGTAGCGTTCGAAGTAGTCGTCTATCAGGCCCTGTGCCTCCTTTCGTCCTATCTTGAGATTCTGGGCAAGGCCGAACGAGCTAACCCCGTACATGATTCCAAAATTGATGACCTTGGCATGACGACGCAGCTCCCGCGAGTCCATTTCGGGCTTGTCTCCGAAGACCTCTCGCGCAGTCCGTTCGTGCACATCCTCACCTTGCTGAAAAGCATCGACCAGGACAGGGTCTTGGGAAAGATGGGCCATAACCCTGAGTTCGATCTGGGAATAATCGGCTGCCAGGATCTTGTAACCGGCTTCGGGAACGAAGGCACGGCGTATCTGCCTCCCCAACTCGCTCCTGATGGGGATGTTCTGGAGATTGGGATTGCTCGAGGACAGGCGTCCGGTTGCCGCCACCATCTGATTGTATGAGGTATGGATCCTCCCGGTCCCGGAATCGACCAGATCTGGTAATGCGTCCAGATAGGTGTTCTTCAGCTTGGTCAGCTCGCGATAGTCGAGAATCAGACGGGCGATTGCATAGCTCCCCGCCAGATTCTCCAGGACTTCCACCCCAGTGGCAAAATGCCCTGCCTTACGGGTCTTCTTGGGCCGAGGGAGGCCCATTTTGTCGAAGAGCACGGTCGCCAGTTGGCGGGGTGAGTTGATGTTGAACTCGTGTCCTGCGAGCTCGTAGATCTTTCGTCTGAGCGCATCGATATCTCCTTCCACCCGCCCCGACATCTCTCGAAGCAGCTGACAGTCCAGCTTGATCCCATTGCCCTCCATGCTGGCCAGCACTTCCACCAAAGGCACTTCAATCTCTTCGAGTAGACTCTCCAACCCCTGCTCCACCAATAGCGGCTGTAGAACCTGGAACAATCGAAGCGTCAAGTCAGCTCGCTTGGAAACTACCGTGTCGGGATCCTCTTCGAATAGCCTTGCCTGGCCCTCGACAAGGCGGTAGTGCAGGTATTCCAAAGCCAGTTTTTCCAGTGAGAAGTTGTTCTGATTGGGCATCAGAAGGTAGGCCATAAGCATGGTGTCCTGGAAAACCTGTCCCCAGGACCAACGGTTCCGGCGAGCGAAGAAATACACAGGCTTGAGGTCATGGATGATCCATGCCGAAGGTCGACTAAGAAGCTCCTGGACCTCCTTCTCACAGCTCAGCAATAGGCTTTCGGAGAGGTAGAAAGCCCTCTCCGGCTCGAGGCTGACCGCTAGCCCTTTCAAGGTCCCCTTAAGGGGATCGTCGTAGGAAAGCGCGAGCGCCACCCGCTTCCCTTCCAGTTTTTCGGCTAGTTCACTCACCTGCTCAGCACTCTCGATAGCCTGGTACTGGCCGGAAACAGCTTCGGGCTCAGGCAGAAACTCCTCTAGCAGACTGGTAAAGTTCAGTTCCGTGAACAAGGCACTCGCTTCCTCCAGGTCGGGCTCGGAAAGCTGCAGATCTGATAGGTTGATCTCAATCGGCAAGTCGGTGTGGATCGTCAACAGCTCTCTGCTCTGCTGTATCTGGGCTTCGTTCTGCTGCAGACTTTCCCGATAGGTCTTGCGACTCACTTCGTCGCGGTGGTCGAGCAAATTCTGCAGCGTTCCGTACTTCTGGATCAGCTGCTGCGCGCCCTTTTCACCGATCCCAGGCGCTCCCGGAATGTTATCCGAGGTATCGCCCATCAGGCTCAAGATGTCCAGAATCCGGTCGGGTGGGACACCAAACTTCTGTTCCACTTTCTGCGCGTCAAAACGGGTCATCGTTCGCGTATCCAGGACACTGATGCCGGGTCCAACCAGCTGAAAGAGATCCTTGTCTATGGTCACGATGACCACTTCCAGTCCCTTTCCTACCGCCTTTCTGGTCATGGTAGCGATGACATCATCTGCCTCATAGCGCTCATAGGAGAGGACGGGAACACGCAGAACCTGACAAACCTTGAAGACATAGGGAATCTGTGCCAACAGGTCCTCGGGGGTGGGCCGCCGCGTAGACTTGTATTCGGCGTATTGCTCGTGGCGAACCGTGGGTCCCGGTAGATCGACTGCTACGCCGACGTAGGTGGGATTCTCCTCCTTGATCATCTTGCGTAGCATGTTCGTGAAGCCGTAGATCGCGTTCGTGGGAAAACCCTGTTTACTGGTCAATCCCTGGATCGCATAGTAGGCGCGGTAGAGCTGCGACATGCCGTCAACGAGGTAGAGTGTGGAGGCCACGAGTGCATGTTAGCACGTCGCGTTTGGTTGCAGGCTGCAGGGTTGCAGGTTGCAGGTTTTCGGCGCTCGTCCCCGAACAGTCGACACCCTGGAAGGGCCCTCCAGGCCACGATTGCGGTTGACACGGGCGGGCGAGAGTCGGAACCTGAAACCTGTAACCTGCAACCCAAACGAAGCTCACCTTGATCCCAGCCTTCCCTTCCCTTAGGATGTGGGAGATGTCCGCCTTGGCTAGAGCCAACTCCATCTGGCGGGTACCTCTTATTCTGACTTTTACTGCGCTGATGGCCACCCTAAGCGTGGTGCTTTCTTTCTCCTCAGATGCGGTTCGACAGCAGGACTGGTGTGCTCGTACCTGGAGTCGTTTCATTTTGTGGGTGTCGCGCGTCCGCGTAGATGTCCGAGGCTTGAAGGCGCTTGACACGACTCGAGCGTACGTCTTTGCCGCCAACCACTTGAGCATGTTTGACATCTGGGTATTGCTGGCCTGTTTACCCTTCAGCGTCCGCTTCGTGGCGAAAGCCTCCCTCTTTCAATGGCCGCTGCTGGGATGGCATCTACGACAGAGCGGCAACATCAGGGTGGACCGGCACCATCCTCGCCGCACCATCCGGGCGTTCCATGGAGCTGGGGAAAAAATCCGGGCGGGGGTGTCCTTTGTGGTATTCCCGGAAGGCATGCGGACCCGGGGTGAGAAAGTAGCGCCCTTCAAGCGAGGGAGCTTCGTACTCGCGCGCCACGCCGGCGCACCCATTGTCCCCATTACAATCATAGGCTCCCATTTACTGCTCCAAAGAGGATCGATTGTCATTAATCCGGGCTGCATGGAGGTGGTTGTCCACCCTCCGATCCCCTATGAGGATTTCAGGGAGCAAGAACTGCAAGCCCTTGCCAGACGCGTTCGTTCGACGATCGTGGAAAGTTATCGGGAGGCGCCATGATGGACAGAGGTAAAAAGCAAGTTGCTCGCATCCAAACGGCCTTACGTGAACTGCAGATTCCTGCCTGGCTGTTCTACGACTTTCGCAAACTGGATCCGATTGCCTGTAATATCCTGAAGTTCGAGCCAGATCATCACGCCACCCGCCGCTGGTTCTATCTGGTTCCGGCGGAAGGAGAGCCAGCCAAACTTGTGCACCGCATCGAGTCTTCGATGCTCGATCATCTTCCAGGACCCAAACACATCTATCTCCGTTGGTCGGAACTGCACTCTCAACTCAGAGCCATTCTGCAGAGCACACCGTCAGTGGCCATGCAGTATTCTGAGCTGAACGCTATCCCCTATCTTTCCCGGGTGGACGCCGGCACGGTGGAGTTGGTCCGGAGCTGTGGTCCTGCGGTCCTCTCCTCCGCGGATCTGATTCAACACTTCGAAGCTGTCTTGGAAACCCGGCAGCTCGAGCTCCATCGGAAGAGCTCACAGCAGATTACAGACATCGTCAAGGAGGCCTACAAGTTCGCGCAAGAGGAGATCCGAGCGAATGGACAGACTTCCGAGTACCCGGTCCAGCAGTTCATAATGAGCCGGCTCGCAGAAGCCGACCTGGTGACGGACTCCCCACCTATCGTAGCAGTGAATCAAAACAGTGCGAATCCGCACTATCAACCCGACTCGGATGTCTCGGAACGGATCACGCGGAATGATTTTCTGCTCATCGATCTCTGGGCAAAATCCTCGAGCGAGGCCGCTGTTTACGCGGATATCACCTGGGATGCCTACTTTGGTGAAACGCCCCCGGAGCAGATCAGTCAGGTTTTCGAACTGGTTCGGAAGGCACGGGACCGAGGCGTGGAGTTCCTCCGCGAGCGACTCGCCCAAAATCAGCCTTCTCAGGGCTGGGAGGTCGACGACGCCGTCAGGAAAGTAATCCGCGATGGGGGGTTCGAGGACTTCTTTATCCACCGGACCGGACACAATCTGGGAGTCGAACCCCACGGCAACGGCGTCAATTTCGACAACCTGGAAACCCACGACGAGCGGGGTGTGATTCCCGGACTCCTCTGCACCATTGAGCCCGGAATCTACCTCGACATGTTCGGTGTCCGCAGCGAAATCAACGTCTCGATGTCCAAGGGCAAGGTGGAGGTGACTACTGCGCCCCAGGACCGGATCATCTGCCTACCCTGTTGACTCGATGAGCGAGGGGGAAAAGAAAGAGTCTGTCCCTTTCTTCCCTCCCGAACTGCGGTGGTATGAGAAAGGGACAGACTGTTTCAGATTTCGCCACTGAATCCCGCCGCACCCAGGCCTTCTGCCATCACCAGTGGATTTGGGACTCCGGTCTTGCTTTCTTTCGCCCCAAGTCCCCTCCGACGAGGTTGAAAGCGAGGACCGTTGCGAAAATGAAGGCTACCGGAGCCAGCAGCCAGGGGGACTGGCTGAAGACTCGAAGCGAGGCGGCGTCCCGTAGCAGGCTGCCCCAACTGGCAGAGGGTTCCTGCACTCCAACTCCCAAAAAGGAGAGCGTGATCTCGCCTATGATGAAGGCGGGGATCAGAACGGTGCTTTGGACTAGCAGGTAGCTCGACGTAAAGGGAAGAATATGTCGGGTCAAGATTCGCCAGTGGGAGGCGCCGGAGGCACGCGCCGCCAACACATACTGCTGAGTCTTCAGACTGAGGACCTGCCCTCGGATGACCCGAGCGATCGAGGCCCAGCCAACCAGCGCGAAGGCCAGGATCATGACCCAAAAGAGGTTTGAGCTGTCCATCTGGAGAGGAAACACCGCCCGGATACCCAAGATAAGAAAGAGGCCGGGTAGAGACAAGAACAGATCAGCGCAGCGCATCACCAGGGTGTCCAGCCAGCCCGAAAAGTACCCTCCCAGGGCTCCCAGAAAGACTCCCAATAGACTCGCGAAGAGGATCCCGACCAGTCCGATTGTCAGCGAGAACTTGGCACCGTGAAGGATTCGGGAGTAAAGATCCCGTCCCAGCGAGTCGCTTCCCAAAAGGAAGATGTTTTTTCCGGGCTCTCTCAGCCCAAAGAGGTGCGTCCGCAGCGTCATCCCCATCCATTCATAAGGGGTTCCATCAACCAGGAAGTAGAGGGGAAGCCGACGCTTGGTCCTACGGTATCGGGGCGAATCTTCCTGAACCTCGTAGTCGTAGATGAACGGCCTCAAATGCCACTGTCCCTTTGCATCGCGGAAATGGATCACCGTGGGTGGGGAGTAGAAGAACTCGCGAAACTGCTCCTTGTGGGAATAAGGTGAAAGGAAAGACGCACCTACTGCCAATCCGTAAAGCAGAACCAGAACTGAAAAAGAGAGCCCCCTGATCACCACGGCTACCGGTAGCGAATCCGGGGGTCGCTCCACGCCAGGACAAGATCGGTCACCAGGTTGATCATGATGACGAAGAACGAACCCACCAGGACACAGTTGAGCAATACGAAGAAATCACGCGAGAGAAGAGAATCCACGGTCAGGGATCCCAGGCCGGGCCAGCTGAAGATCTTCTCCACCACAACCGCTCCACTCAACAGCCCCCCTAGAATCAGCCCCAGAAGCGAGATCGTCGGGTTCAGTGCGTTTCTCAAGGCTCGCAGCACGACCCTTCGATCTGGAAGACCTTGGGCGATTGCCACCTGTGTGTAGGGCTCACCCAGGGCTGCGATCGTTTCGATCCGAATGGTGCGAACCAGAAAGGCCATGGCGGGTAGTGCGAGCGCCAGCGACGGCAGAACCAGGGAAAGCACACCCTCGGTACCGCCAATCGGAAACCAGCCAGTCCAGAAAGCCAGGTAGAGCAGGGGAAGCGACGAGAGAACGGGTGGCAGCGACAGCCCCAGAAGAGCGGCGGTCAGCCCCGTCTTGTCGGTCCAGCTCCCTGCAAACACCGCGCACAAAACACCCACGGGAAAGGAAAGCAGGAGCGCCAGGACAAAGGAGCTCAGGGCCAGCAAGGAGGTATTGAGAAGGCGTTCCATCACCAGGTCCATTGCCGGACGCCTCTGCGCAAAGGAATAGCCGAGATTGCCCCTCAGGATCTGGCCCGCCCAGATAAAGTAGCGGGCGTAGAAAGGATGCTCGAGCCCATAGTCTTCTCTCAGCTGCTGAATGGTCTCCGGAGAAACCGTAGGATCCAATTCCATGTCGGTCAAGAAGTCTCCTGGGATGAGCTCGAACAAGAGGAAAACCAATAGCGAAAGCAGTAGCAGCAGAGGAATGGTCTCGAAAACCCGGCGTAGAACAAAACGTGCCATGGATTTGAACCCTGGGACTGACCCCGCTTGAGGTCAGGCTGAGAAATCAGTGCGCAAGACCATCGTCGAGGTAGAGCTCCCACACATTCCAGAGCGCGAACGGGTACAGGCTGGATGCCCTGAGGTTCTTCAAGGAGGTGTTCCAGGCCAGCAGGAGATCTCGATTTACCAGAGGGACGAACGGCACCTGCTGTGCCAGGATCTGCTGTATTTCGCTGTAGAGTCTTTTCCTCTTCTTCGCATCCAGAGTCCTCACCTGTTCCAGCATCAGTGAGTCAATGCGGTTTTCCCACTCGGAGGCCGGCTGCTTCTGACTGGGATTCCACATGTGCATTTGCCCGCTCGAAAGTAGGACGTTCCCGTGATCGGACGGTTCCGAGGGAATCTCGAGGCTGATCAGAACGGAGTCGTAGTCTCCTGCCCTATACCGTGAAATCACGGTGCCAAACTCCTCCTGTCTGATTCTAACCTGCATGCCCAACGCTTCCAGATCATTCTGAATTACAGCCGCAATCTTGCCCAGGAGAACATCACTGCGCGTGAGAATCTCAAACTCGACCTGATGACCTTGGAAATCCAAGAGGATCTCTCGGGCTCCCTCCGAACGCCAGGAGAACCCCGCTCTACGCAGCAGCGCACGGGCGCTCTCAAGGCTGTACTCGTACTGCTGGACATCCACCGCGAACCACCGCTCGATGGAAGACGGAACCAACCCCCACGCGGGCCGGGCCTGTCCCTGGAAAACATTCTTAGAAATGGTGTTCCGACTGATGGCAGTACTCACTGCCTGTCTAAATCCGAGCCGTCCAAACCAGCCACGCCTGAGCCCGACCGAGCTAGCATCCTTCCCGCTCGGAACCGCTCTCAGGTTGAACCAGTAGATCATGAGACGGCTGGACGGGCCGGCGTTCCCTACCTCAATCGGCTTGCCCTGTTTGGAAAGATGGAGGAAGTCTTCGGGCGTCAGCAGGTAATCGATCAGATCGAGCTGGCCAGCCTGAAGGCGCAGGACCTGATTATTGCGGTCTTCTATATAGTGGATCTCGAACTTTTCGAGATAGGGCAGCTGGACTCCGCTTCGATCGACCTTCCAGTAATGAGGATTCCGTTTGAATTCTGTCTTCTGCCCCGGCTGATGGCGATCCAGGACAAAAGGTCCTAGTCCTGCCATCTGCTCTGGTGGGGTTGCCAGACCCCAATACATTTCGATGTTTTTCTCGGCTTCAGCAAAGAGATGCCTGGGCAGAACCGGAAACTGCGTGAGAAGATACTCGGCAGCTGCGTGCGGACGAGGGAACCGCAACTGCAGCGTGTGAGAATCGATCGGGACCACCTGAATCGGTTCCCCTTCAATCAGAAAAGCCTCCCGTTTCGTGTTCTCGGAGTCCTGATCGTAGATCCTCTCGAAGGTAAACACGACGTCGGCCACAGAAACCTCGACTCCGTCCGAGAAACGAAGCTCTCGGCGAAGCTTGAGGCTCATTGTGACCCCGTCTTCGGCAAGCTCCCATTCTTTGGCCACAGCTCCGGTGATCGTTTGAGTCGAGGCGTCCAACTCCAGGAGCGTCCCGGCAGTGAGGTACGCGATAAGGTGCGAGCGATTGTCCTGAGCGGCCAGGGGGTTGAACGTTCTGGGCTCACCCGCCAGGGCATAGCGAAGGACTCCACCCGCACTGCCCTCGGTCTCGACTCGAACGAAGTCCGCCGGGATCGATGTCATCCGGCGAGCCACTTCGGCTGATTCCTGCGGAGCGGAACAAGATGCTCCGAGCATCAGAACCAAGAGACTGTAGAGGAATGGAAGCTTTCGGCTCATCTCAGGAACCCAACGAAGGCTCTGCTCACTGATCTGGATGGACTACACCACCTTCTGCCCCAGAGGGATATCGTAGAACTTGACGCGCCGACTCGATTTGAGACTGTCGTGAATGAAGCAAACATGGGTGCACCAGCAACCGTCCTCGGTAATCTGGCGGGTTTCACGACGAACCTCAGGGGACGGAAACACTCTCGTAAAGTCACAATAGACGTCCCTCAGGTTCATGAGCCTGTCTCTCAACTCGCAGGCTCGCACATCACCGTTGTAATCGATCACGAGAATGGTCTCCCCGGCGCTACACGTCATCGGCCAGGAGGTCGAACCCTCATAGTTTCTCTCCTGCACCGTGTAGTGAAAATAGATCGTCTGCGTATAGTAGAGCTTCTTCAGCCAACCCTTCAGGGCACCCCCATGGCGATCCGAGAGCTTCTGCCCATAGAATTCATGGATAGGCTTGACCCGTCCATAGAAACTTGTAAGCTGCGAGCGATCCACCCGCGCTAGTTTTTCATCTTTTGGATCGCCACGGATAATCTGAAAGTAGTGGCCATTCAAGTCCATCTGATCGATCAGCCACCACCCCAGATCTTCGAGCTCATTGATGTTCTCGGTCGTCACGACAGAATTGATGTGGAGCCGGATGCGGGGATTTCTGGCTCGAACAGGATAGAGCGCCTCGAGGGTTGCGATGGTCCTGTCGAAGTTACCTGGGACCCCACGAATCCGGTCGTGAGTTGGGGCAAAGCCATCCAAGGCCACATTGAGATTCACGTCCAGATGGGGAGCCTCCTCTGTGAGAAAGCTCATCAGGTCGACAGTCTGTTCCGGAAACAAACCATTGGTGGGCAGATTGAGGGTGTCGATTCCGTTTCGATCAACGAACAACTTGATGATCTCGTCCAACCGCTGCCGCATCATGGGTTCGCCGCCCGACAGCCAAAGCTCGCGAAACGGGGGCATGGTTCGGGACAGGGTAGATATCTCGTCGAAGCTGAGATCGCCGGATTGGTTGAGATCCTGCCAGTAGAAACAGGTGTCACAGCGGGCGTTGCAGCGGCTCGTGACGAAGAAGATGAGTGTATTGAGACCCATCGCCCCCCCCTTTTACAGCAATCCCCAGACACTGGCAACAAGAATGGGTCGCAGGCCGCACGTCTCCTCCAGCGCGGCAGCGACATCAGCGGGAGTCTCGAAACAACAGACTAGGAGCTTTACTCGAACAGGCTCCTAGGCTATAGGCTAATCAATCACGATCGCTCGGTTGGGTGCGATCATCCGGTAGCGAATGCCCCTCCACTCGATCGTCCTTGTGAACAACGCACGGACCATTCCCTGCAGCGACAGCAGAGAGGCCAACGGTCCCCAGAAGATGTAGGCCCAGCGATATTTTCTCATCTGGAGCGCCTCCTCCCCAAAAAGCAGCGTCACCGCCTTGAGACGCAGCCCTCCTTTGAGGCACCCCATCGAGTAGACTGAAGCCCAGAGAAAGGCCAGTAGGAAGGTCGATTCCCCAAGCCAAGCCGGACCTACTGTCGCAGTCAGGATTAGAAAGAGTCCGCCCCCCCAGATCGTCAGCACGTTGAGAAGATTGGCGGCGAGGGCGATGCCCGATAACTTGGGAGCGCAGAGTCTGGTGATGAGGAGCTGGCGGTAAGTCCACTCCAGGAGGGTTTTCCAGGTCGAATTCTCGTAGGAGAAACTCAGACATTGGGGCTGAAAACAAATCGGCAAACCCGCATTTCGAACGGCCTGAGTCAAGCCGAAATCGTCGCTCAAGGCTTCGGCCCAGTAGTCCGCGACGCGACTGGACTCGAAGACCTCACGCCTGAGAGCCATGGCGCCACCCCAGGCAAAAAGGCTGTCCCGCTCCTTCATCAGGGAACTGATCCCCGCGTTCCAGACCGAGCGCAGGATCGAGGTAAAGGAGCGGTCGGGAGGCAGATACCAGCGAAACCCGGTACTGGCCCCCACCTCTGGGTCAGCGAGCGGTGCCACCAAAAAACGCAACCAATCCTGTCGAGGCCGGATATCTGAATCGCCGAACGCAATCACCTGATCCTGCTCACGAAGGAAGGCAATTGCGTACAGAAGGTTCTGGACTTTCTGGCTCCGGTTTCTAGCCCTCCCTGCCAGAAGTAGCTTGGCCTGGACGTCAGGATGATCCCGGAGAGACCGCTCCAGGACGGGAACAGAGGGATCGCTAGAGCTGTCGGTAACCAGCAATAACTGAAAATCCGGGTAATCCAACGCGAAGTAGGCCCGTAGATTCTCCTCCAGGCCAGGATCGATTCCCCGGAAGGGCAACACCAGGGTCAGGGGAGGCGCAAAGTCTCCGGGCCGATCATGTTGGCGTCTTCGGAAGAATCGCAGATGGCGAAACCCCTCCTTCAAGGAGTAGAGCGCCTCCAACAAGGACAGCACTGCAAGACTGATGAGAAACCAGTAGAGGATCACGGCTACTTGATAGGGGGCCCCTGGAGCCAGTCGTAACCAATCTCGGGATCGTCGTAGGGAATTCTACCTTCGTCATCCGGGTCGTACACCTGGGACGTGAGATAGAGGAGATTGGCGGGTCCGGCCACACATTTGCAGCCGTGGGCCACCCCAGGCGGGATCCGGAGCACAGCAGGCGGGTGGTTGTCTCCCATGAAAAGCTCCATGGTCGTCCCGTGGGTGGACGACTCGATCCGGGTATCGTACAACGCGACCTTGAGAACTCCTCCGCACACGTACCACCAGTCGGTCTGCTTCTTGTGGATATGCCAGGCCTTCGAAGTACCTGGGTAGAGCAGACTGTGGCTCCATTGGCCGAAGCCCTCGGCAAAAAAATCATCGGTGGTTCGTATGATCTCGCGGAAAAATCCCCGATCATCGCGGTGGGTGACCAACTCCTTCGAGACGACTCCTTCGATCACGACTTCAAGGGCTCCCCAAGAATCCTCACCCACCCAACCCAATCAATTATTCGTAACTTGTACGGAGATTCCAGACGGATTTTCCCAACGCGCTAGAAGCCCGCGCGGTAGAAATTGATCTACTGCGAAAGCAGTAAAATCGGCCCATATTTCCCCGATTTCTCGACGAATAGAACAACTATGCACCTCAAAATCGAGAAAATCTGGCCTCGATTCCCCGCTTTCTCGCTACGATCATTTCTACCGCGCAGACTCCTAGGAGCCTCTTCTCATGGTCTTGACCGTCCCATCACGGGTGAGACTATAACCTTCCGGAAGGGATTCTTCGACCCGCGAGCGATGACCTCGGACTCTCCAACCGGCCTCAGCCAGCCGCTCCAGGATGCCCGTTCGGACGCGGGGTCGGTCTTCGGAATCGAGATAGCACTGCAGGACTGCCTCTCGTACCTCTTCCTCGGATTGTCCGAAAAGGTAATCAAGAGTTCCCAGACACACGTCGTCGTCCTCGTCCTCTAGAAAGAGGCGCATTGTCTCGAGCAGTTCCGGTGAGTGGAGCTCCTCCAGCAGACGGATCAGCTGCGCCTTCGGCTCCGAGCTGGCCGGAGGATATTCCCAGTGGTAGCGGAGCACTTCGTTGAGGCTGGCCGTCAACTCCTCTTCGGAGAGAATTTCCCTCAGTGCTCGCACCGGCCAGTACACCTGCCGCTCGCGCTTCAAAAAAGTCTTTAGTGACGGTACCCCCTTGGGACCGAGCTCCACGATCCAAGCCAGAACGTCTTCCTTCTCTTCCCCGTCCTGTACCAGTGGCGACGAGGTAATGGTGAATCGGTCGAGAAGTGCCAGGATCGACTCAGGTGTGCCCATCTCCCAGAGTCGCCGGGCCGCGTTGATCCGAACCGCGGCGTCTCCATGGGGCTCTTTGACGCGCTTACGTGCCTTGGTGATCTGCTTTTCTGGCGAGTTTCGGAAAATCGATAGTATGTCCATGAGCGAGCAATCTCACCGGGTACTGAAAGCGACTAAAGAACTAACATAGCTCCCCCGCTTTTTCAAACTGCGAGCCGCAATGGGTCAATCTTGCCCCCACCTAGCGCTAGCCAAAGATATTTGAAATTCTTGATTCTCAGGGATTGGACGCGAACGATCGTTGCAATGTGGCCCTTTCCAGGAGGCTGCTTCAGCGGCCTGGCGCGAAGCGTATTAGACCCGGCCTTCAGGCCGGGGTCAGCTGCGGCGCCATCCCTCCGGAGGGCCTTTCAAGGTCCTTCTCGAACCTCGGCTTTAGCCATCTTCGACCCGGAGCCCGGCTGAAGCCTGTATTCGAAAAGCTCGCTAAAGCAGGCTCCGGCATCTGCAGGCTCGCCCACCCGGCCCGGTCTAATACGCTTCGCGCCAGACCGCTAAAGCGGCCTCTTTGATAGCAACCCCTCGGGACCTTAGAACCGAGTTTCAGGTCGGAGGTTGCCACCTCCACCCTCAAACAACTACTCTGGAACGGGATTGGAAACCAACTCCAGGAAGGGGAATTCTGATGAAAGCAATCGTCATCAAACGTCCAGGAGGCCCCGAGGTCCTGGAACTCCAGGATACTATCGAGCCTCGTCCTGGTCCGGACCAGGTGCTGGTCAGGGTGCGTGCGACCGCTCTGAATCGTGCCGACGTCCTTCAAAGACAGGGACACTACCCCCCACCTGCTGGGGTCAGGCCGGATGTGCCAGGTCTGGAGTTTGCCGGAGAAGTCGAGACAGTCGGGGCAAGTGTCACGGGATGCAAGAAGGGCAGCCGCGTGATGGGGCTCCTCCCTGGCGAATCCTATGCTGAGAAGATTGTGACCTGGGAGCGCCTGACCCTGCCCATCCCAGCCGAAATGTCCTTCCTGGAAGCAGCCTCCATCCCCGAAGTTTTTCTCACGGCCTACGATGCCCTACTGCTGCAAGCGCAATTGAAGGCTGGCGAAGCTGTACTGATTCACGGCGTGGGGAGTGGAGTGGGAACAGCGGCAGTTCAGATCGCTCGTCTGACCGGCGCCAAGACCTTCGGCACCGCGGGTTCCGACCAGAAACTCTCGGGGGCTGCCGAGCTGGGACTCGACATCGGGATCAACTACAAACGTGAGGACTTCGGAGCCATCGTCCGGGAACGAACCAATGGACGCGGAGTCGATGTAATCCTGGACGTGGTAGGGGCTCCCTACTTCGAAAAGAATCTAGACACTCTGGCGCCCTTAGGACGGCTGCTGCTGGTGGGCTTACTGGGTGGCCCAACCGCTAGCGTTGACCTGGGAAGCATCATGGGGAAGCGCCTGAGAATCCTGGGAACCGTACTGCGACCAAGGCCGTTGGAGGAGAAGATCGCCCTGTCCCAGAGATTTCAGACCCTGCTATTGCCCCTATTCGGCGAGAACCGTCTCAAACCTGTCGTCGATCGAGTTTTCCCGCTGGAAGAGGCGGCTGGCGCCCACACCTACCTCGAAGAGAATCGGAATTTCGGCAAGGTCGTGCTGAAGGTCTCCTAGTGGACTGTATCAGAGTGGTGCAGGACGGACGTGCGCTCCGCGCCTTAGCGCGACCACGTTCTCGATATGGTAGGTCTGTGGGAACATGTCGACTGGCTGCACCTTCTCCACTTCATAGGAGCTGCCGAGAACCTTCAGATCCCGCGCCTGGGTGGCCGGGTTGCAGCTTACATACACGATGCGCTCTGGAGCCAGTGTCAGAATCGACTGACATACCTCTTTGTGCATGCCGGCTCGGGGAGGGTCCACCACTAATACGTCGGGACGACCCCGGCGCAAGGCAAAATTTCTAGTCAACGACTTGGCCGCATCCAGGGGGAAGAAGGTGCAATTTTCGATTCCATTCGCCGTCGCGTTGACACGAGCTCCTTCCACTGCCTGTTCGTTGCTGTCGATGCCTACGACCTTACGGCAGTCCGGCGAAAGCAGGAGAGCTATCGTCCCTATTCCGGAATACAGGTCGTAGAGCACTTCATTGCCACTCAGCCGCGCACACTCGCGCACCACCTGGAACAAACGGCATGCCTGCGAGCTGTTGGGCTGGAAGAATGTCGTCGGAGAAATGCGAAACTCGAGCTCGCCGATCCGCTCAATTATCGTTCCAGGGCCGTGATAAACGATCTCCTGCTCACCATAAGCCACCGGCGAGAGCGTGTCATTGATTCCGTTGATCACGGTGGTTACCGCAGGCATCTCAGCGAGAATCGCTTCGGTCAGCAGCTTCATCCTGTCTGGACGATTGTGACTGGTGACAAGATAGATCATGCTTTCGGCTGAGAAAAAACCGGTGCGAATCACCAGATTGCGCAGATATCCTTCTCGCGTATTGGAGTTATAAGCCCGCCAACCCTGCCCCATTGCGACCTGGCGGACCTTGTTGACGATCTGCACGCTGAGAGAACTCTGGAGATGACACTCGTCCAGATCGAGGATCTTGTCATAGCGCTTGGGGATGTGGAGTCCGAGAGCAAATCCCTTCTCCAATTCTTCTCCGCTCGCGATTTCCGCTTCAGTCAACCATCGGTTGGTGCCGAAACTGAACTCCATCTTGCTCCGGTAGTCGTAGATATAGGGCGCCGGGAGCGTCGGCTCCACCGAAACGGAATCGAAACCGCCAATATGCTCCAGGGTCTCAGTCACCTGCCGCTGCTTGAAGTGGAGCTGCTGCTCATACTCCATATGCTGCCACTTGCAGCCGCCACAGACGCCAAAATGCTTGCAGCGAGGATCCACCCGATAAGGTGAGGATTCCAGCAGCTCCTCCACTACCGCCTCCGCGTACCTCTTTCTGGATTTCACAATGCGTGCGCGCACTCGGTCCCCCGGAACAGCGTTGCGGACGAAGACCACGAATCCGTCCGAGCGGGCCACAGAATGGCCCTCAAAGGCAGCGGAGTCCGTTTCGAGTTCCAGGGTCGTCCCTTTAGTCAACATCTTCCTTACAGCGGCGGCGGCGTCCGATCATAGCAGATTTGATTCCGGAGCTCGTCCCAGCGCCCTATTCGATCCTGGACTAGAATGGTTGGAGATGGAGGCCCGCCAAAGTCTGCGCATCGGAAACGCCAGCGGATATTGGGGAGATGACCTCGGAGCCTTTCAGCGTCAGCTCTCTGGAGGAAGGCTCGACTACCTGACGCTCGACTTCCTGGCCGAGGTCACCATGTCGGTCCTGCAGAAGCAGCGCGCTCGCAATCCGGATCTTGGATACGCCGTCGATTTTCTGGAACTGATGCGCGAGTCTCTCCCCCTGCTCGAAGCCAACGGGACCAAGGTGATCACCAACGCCGGAGGGCTCAACCCCCTGGGTTGCGCCGAAAAGGTCGAGGAGATCGCTTCCGAGCTGAAGCTGCAGACGAGGATCGCCGCCGTGGACGGGGACAACCTGATGGA
>JAKZYH010000453.1:0-3445 GCA_047514575.1 Acidobacteriota bacterium
GACACTAAGCTGAAAACTTCAAGAAGTCGTCGCACGTCGGAACGTCCGAGGGTCGTACGTCTCTTGTCTCTGAAAATTGTGGTGGTGGCTCCCTCGACTGAGGTTTCCTTGTGCAGCTGAATAATTCGGGCAGCGATCAGGGAAGGAATTGAGGGAAGTGAACTCTGAAGCCTCGCTCCGTCGGACTCGGCTCGAACCCCCGGACTGGTTGACTCAGTTCGACGCCCTCTTGAGTAGGCGACCTTTCGAACCTCCACGATGGTTGTGGAGTGGGCACGCTCAGACCATTGCGTCCAGTTTCTGGAAGCGAGAGGGCTCCAAGACGACCAGCTGGACCGAGTCTGAGGTCGTCCTGGATGATGGGACCCGGGTGCAGCTCGATTGTATTTGGCACGATCCTTCCCGTCCCACCCTGGTGGCAATCCATGGCCTGGCGGGTTCGAGTCACTCCGGCTACATGCTGGGTTTCTCGCAGAAGGCGTCCCACCTGGGATGGAACTCCGTCTTGCCGAAGCTCTACGATTCCAATCCCGAAGGGACTCGAGCCAAGGTCTTTCATGCCGGGGCCAGCCAGGAGGTAGGGGAGATGCTGACCTGGGTCAGGAGGCGATCCTACGGCCCAGTCTTTGTAGTCGGTGTTTCTATGGGAGGCAATATTCTCCTGAAGCTGTTGGGGGAATGGGGTGAAAAGGGATCACAGTGGGTCGATTCCGCGGCCGCGATCTCCCCTCTGCTCGATCTGGACCTGAGCTCGAAACTGCTGCTCAAGCCCTCCAATTTTCTCTATCGCCGGTACTTCGTGAAGAGGCTAAAGGCGGTGGTGCTGCAAAGAGCCGAGCACTGGAGTCGCTTCGTAGACTTGGACGATCTATTGAGTGTGCGTTCGGTTCATGCCTTCGATCAGGCGTTCACGGTCCCTCTGGGAGGGTTTCAGGATGTGCAGGACTACTATCAGAGGGCGAGCGCACTTCCCCTGCTGAAACTCGTAGGAGTCCCCACGCTTCTTATTCACGCCAAGGATGATCCCGTTCTTCCCTGGGAGCCCCTACTGGGCGATCAGGTGTGCTCCAATCCGGCTCTTCAGATCTGCCTGACCAACCAGGGTGGGCACGTGGGTTTTATCGGAAGCCAAGGGACCGACGACTTCGATCGTTTCTGGGCCGAGAACCGAGTCATCGATTTTTTCGCGTTCAGGTGCGATCAAAGGGAGCCTTGATCTCTGCTCCAGGCGGTTACGACCCTACCGGAAGACCCCTCGAAACAGGCTCTTCACCCAGCTACTCGAAACCTGTCCAGATCGTCCACCTTTCGTTATCCGCTGCCTCAGTTGACCAATATTGTCGTCTAACCCAGGTGCCCGAGACATTCCCGCACTCTGTGTCCTCGATCTTGCATGCCTGAGTTGCTCTCTGACTCCGCTCTCACCATTACTGGAGGGAGGATGGACGGCAGGCGGGCCGGTATTCCTTCCCGCCAAGGGATGATCGGGGAGATCCTCGATCGGATCAGATCCGACGATCGGGTTGGATATCTGCTCCTCGCTTCGAGCCGGCATAGATTCTGGCTGCGGGTCCGTCTCAGTGCCCGCTGCGGTGTCGACGTTGTTGGTGTCAGCTTCAATATCGCGATCGATCGATTGCGGGGATTCGGTGTTTTCTTCCTCATCTAACAGTTGTTCAGCTGGCTGTGTGGGAGCGGACTCGCTCTGCAGCCGATAGGAAAGATCGTCATCTGGGTCCAATCCGGGCTCCTGGTAGGGCAGCTTTTCGTCTGGCCGGGCCTCAACCGAGACGCGGCAATCTGACTTGATCGCGTGGCTTTCGTATCCGGGGACGGATTCGGCACTCGAGGACACGTTCTCTCTAGGGTCGTCATCTGACACGACCTGAGGCTCTCGGTCTTCCCAAGCTCTGGGTTCAGAGTCGAGGCTCTCGTTCTCTTGTTCGATGTCGTGATGCACTGGTGCTAGAGATTCGGTGTCGTTGTTTTCGTTCAAGGATGGTTCAGCTGGATGAAGGATTGCGGATTCGCTCCGAAGCCGATCGAAGAAATCCCCATCCTGGCCCAATTCCGGGTCCGGATCCGGCAGCTTTTCGTTCTGTTGGGGCTGAGGCGAGACCCGACAGTCTGACCTGATTGCGTGTGTCGCTTCGCCAGGAGGGCTCTCTGACTCCGACACACCCCGATCTGGCTCCACTGCTTGTGCCTCGGGGATGGGATGGGTGTCAGATTCCGGGATGGATTCGAAACTCTGTGGCAACTCCTCGGCGTCGTGGTCAGCCGGTCGCTCGGAATTCTGCTGGACGGCGGCTTCCCTTTCTGCGCGAGCATCGGTTAGGCCTTGCAGTAATCGGCTCGGTAGGAATTGGTTGGCGACGGTGCTGACGACCTCTTCATCGATCTCGTCCAACCGATTGGTTTCGCCGGCTTTGAGACAGAGTTTGCAGAACCGGTTAATGATCCTGGGAACACCTTTGCTGGACTCGTAGATCGAGGCTATTCCAGAATTTGTGAAGACGTTTCGGGTGCTACCGGCCCTTTCCATTCGGTGGTCGATATAGTCTCCAACCAGATCCTCTGAACCCAGAGGTTCCAGGATGGGACACACGCCGACACGCTGAAGCAGGTTGGCCCGCCTGGGGGCCGTCAGCATGGTTCCCAATTCAGGTTGCCCTGCCAGGATGATCGTTAGAAGATTGGTTTTGTCCTGCTGGATACTGGTGAGCAGTCTCATGGACTCGAGAACGGGACCCCTTAGAGCTTGGCCCTCGTCTATGAAGAGGAGGACTTTCTGGCCCGAGTCAGCCACCTCGAACAGGAACCGGTTGAAGTGCTCCAGCAGTGCCTCTCTCGAGCGAAGATCGCAGACCTCGCCCCGGAGCTGACCAATGATCTCTCGCATCAGTTGGGGAAAGGTGAGATCCGGATTGGTAATGAAGGCGGTCCTGTATTTGTCCTGTTCCAGCTTATCGAGGACTACCCTCAGAGCCATCGTCTTTCCCAGTCCCACGTCGCCGATAAGGAGCGCCAGACACTCGTTGCCTTCTTCGATGGCGAACAGCAGTTCGGCGATCGCATTCTCTACACTGGCATGCATCCTGAAATACATGTCCGGATCGGGGACGTTGTCAAAAGGAGCCTCACTGAGCCCCCAATACTCTTGATACATAGTGTAATCCTCGCTGTAGAGAGAGGGCCTCTCTCAGCGCTACATATCGTTGGCGATCCGGAGAGACTTTGTGATTCTCGGCACAGTAATTCTTGTGCCTCCCTGCCTTTGCCGCGGCTTCTTCGCCGGCTACCAAGGGTCTGCGCAAGAATAACTTGGTAGAATTGGCGCTCAGATTTGCACCAGATTTGGCCGCGAACGATTGAGCGAAACCGCAGGCGTAGCCAGGTCTACGTTGAGGATTTTGCGATTGAGGAGCGGCCGAAGATGGTGTGA
>JAKZYH010000454.1:0-2818 GCA_047514575.1 Acidobacteriota bacterium
GAGTTGGCTTCATGACAGATCATTTTCCCATGTTGATACCGGATGCCACGTCGGACGACGGCGAGTTGGAGGTCAAGACACCTTACGATGGCTCGGTTATCGGCAGAGTAGCCGCTGCCGACGCAGGGGCCATCGAGAGGGCTCATGCAAACGCCTTCGGTCTTTTCGGCGACCGAACACGCTGGCTGAAACCCAGCCAGCGGATTGAGATTCTGTCCAAGTCCGCCGACCTCATGAGCCAGCGGGCAGAGGAATTGGCCCTCGAGGCCGCTCGCGAGGGAGGTAAGCCTTTGACCGACTCCAAGGTGGAGGTAGCCCGAGCCATCGATGGGGTCAAGAGCTGTATCGAATTCCTGCGTACAGAGGGTGGCGACGAGATTCCGATGAACTTGAACGCCGCCTCGGAAGGACGCGTTGCCTTTACCCGCCGGGAGCCGATCGGGGTGGTGGTAGCGATTAGCGCCTTCAACCATCCGCTGAACCTGATTGTCCACCAGGTTGGCCCTGCCGTCGCTGTTGGCTGTCCCGTCATCGTCAAACCGGCGGAGGACACGCCGTTATCCTGCTTTCGTTTCGTTCAGATTCTTCGCGAGGCCGGCCTACCCGAGGGCTGGTGCCAGGCTTTGGTCACCAAGGACAGGAAAGCAGCCGAGGCCCTGGTCGTCGATCCCCGTGTCAGCTTCCTTTCGTTTATCGGAAGCGCGAGGGTGGGCTGGATGCTGCGGTCCAAGCTCTCCCCGGGAACACGATGCGCACTCGAGCATGGGGGGGCCGCCCCGGTGATCGTCGCAGCCGACGCCGATTTGGACTACACGTTGCCTTTGCTCGCCAAAGGAGGTCTCTACCACGCCGGGCAGGTATGCGTTTCGGTGCAGCGAGTCTTCGTCCACGAGTCGATTGTCGGTGAGCTTGCCGACCGGCTTGCGGATCAGGTGCAGCAGCTCAGGGTGGGGGATCCCACCGATGCCGACACCGACGTAGGTCCGCTGATCAGGCCTTCCGAGACCAATCGAGTGGAGGCCTGGGTGAACGAAGCAGTCGAGGCCGGGGCGAAGCTTCTCACGGGCGGCAAACGAATCTCCGACTCCTGCTATGAGTGCACGGTACTTCTGGATCCACCGGTGGAGGCCAAGGTCAGCCAGCTGGAGATTTTCGGCCCTGTGATCTGTCTCTACTCCTATACCGACATCGACCAGGCCATCCAGCAAGCCAACTCTCTACCGCTGGCCTTTCAGGCCTCGGTATTCACGAAGGATATCGATACGGCGATGCACGCCTACTCGCGGCTAAAGGCCTCGGCGGTCATGATCAACGATCACAGCGCCTTTCGTGTCGACTGGATGCCGTTCGCCGGCTTGGGAGAATCGGGTCTGGCCGTGGGGGGCATTCCCCACACGATGAGAGACATGCAGATCGAAAAGATGATGGTGCTGAAATCGGCTCGGCTGTGATCAGCAAGAAAGGAATCAACTACGATGTCCAGTGATCCCACGAAAGAAGTGCTGGAACAGGCGCTGGCTGCAGCAGGCAAGGCTCATCACGACTACGAGACCAACATCCTCGAGGGTGTGCGGGATGAGCAGTGGCCGGGTTGGTACGCCGCCTACGTGCTTGGCCGTGTGGGTGATTTCACTTCGCCAAGCCAACTGTCAGAGTGGCTTGCGGCGGCGCCGTCTGCTGACAACTGGGCCAACTCGGCCGCGTCGTTCGTCTTGGACCAGCTGCACCACTAGGCGCTTGCGATTCAAGTACTACGGTCCCCTGGCGCCTCCGGCCCCCTCCTGAGTATCGTGCTTCATCTCCTTCCGCGCTCGAAGCCACAACTGGATTCAAGGCGTAGCGTCGCGGGTGCGTTCAAGACGGTACAACTTAAGCTTGAGCTGGCGGTAGAACTGAGCGTTGAGGGGCTGCTTGAGAGCGAACTTGTAGACCCTGGCTTGTCGGAACTCGCCTGGGTTGTCCTCGTAGACATGAATCTCAAGCCGATAGCGATCAACCGACCAGACCGACTGGACGTCACGGGTCAATAGCCACTGGCGGGAGTCCTTCTGGGTGTCTGCGGCGTAGACGATGCGTTCCGGGGTGAAGAAGAGTGTTCCCTCTGAGCCACCGAACCGGGTCAGGTGCTTCACAGGGAGCTCTTGTTCCGCTGACCCGGGTCGGGTGACAACACGATCGGTCACGGGCCTTCCCATTCGCTCCACCACCTCGGCAAAGAGTTCATTCGAAAACTCGCCGGAGGTGATCTCGAAGTGGTAGCGCCGGTCCTGGCCAAGCCTCCAGGCGACGTCCTCGTAGGTGAGCAGGCGAAACTCGGTGAGGCTGAGCCGGTCGAAGAACTGGATGTCCTGATAGTCCCAGCTGCGGGTCTCGTCTTTTCCGGTTGGGTGGAACGAAATCCCCGAAGCGTCGATTCGGATACTGCCTTCCTGGTCGAACCAGAGACTCTTCTTGTGAATCACATCGAGACTGGTGTCGGCTAGGGCGATTCCAGTGGTGAGAAGCAGGAAAAGTATCTTCATGATCAGATCTCCTCGAGTTTTCGAAATCCTTGAAACGGCTCTCCTTGAGGCAGGCCGCGAGACTTCCATAGGTAATAGATGACGGGGTAGACAACTAACACGATAAGGCCCGAGGTGATCACTCCCCCAACTAAGGGAGTCGCGATACGTTTCATCACATCCGCCCCGGTGCCGGTGCTCCACATGATCGGAAGAAGGCCGACTACGTCGGTGGCAATGGTCATCAGAATTGGACGCACGCGCCGGACAGAACCCTCGTAGATGCTCTGAATGAGCGCATTTCTGTCGGTCAAAAG
>JAKZYH010000455.1:0-20710 GCA_047514575.1 Acidobacteriota bacterium
ATCGTCAGTGGCGATACGGAGCACCCCGACGGGTACAGTCAGAACTGCATCATCAACAAGTACGACGACGACGTTCCCAATGAGCTGATGGCGGTGTACAGCATCACCTACAAGGGGCGGGACACCAACGAGCATGTCTACTTCATCCGGCCGGATGGGAATTAGCTGAATCCGGCTCAAGGCAGATTCCCGACGACCCGATGTCGAGGACGCGCAACACAGAGATCGGCCGCCAGGGCCGTCCAGAACCTACAATTTCTAGGTTAACAGGGTACTAACACCTCCATGGCTCGGGGAGTTTCTTTCTCGGATGAGGCCAGCTCAACTGGGGCCTAATCGGCCAGGCATTCTGACATGATGGCCCGATCCTGGATTGCTCTGAGACGAAACCCGCGATCTATTGCCCTGCTGTCCCTGTTGATTGTCTCGATCTCCTGCTTTCTTTTGCTCAGACTCTACACAGTAGAAATGATCCACACGGTCGTCGTACATGCCTTGATACAGAAGGCGCCTTCCACCTATCCCACTCGGGATATACATGATGCTTTTGACCGGGCCTGTCGAGCCGCCGCGCAGGCGGACGACTCAGAGGCCTACCTGGAACGACTCTTTGAGATCTCTCTGAGGCTGGAAAAGACTCAGAGCCTGACCGAGCAAGAAGTATCGCATCTACTCCTTGCGATCCGTTCGAGTGAGTGGGAATGAGGAGTCCGGGTTAGCCACGAACTTTCGCATCATTGGTTCAATCTCACGTCCCTGAATTCAGCCACCGAGTGTGCTCCTTTGGGGGGTCTCGACCGTATGTTAAGATTTTGAAGTGATTTGCTCCCGCTGTCGCACCGAGATTCAGGGCGGCGTTTGTCCGCACTGCGGCCTCGAAGGCGACGCGGAGAAGACCACCCAGAGATCGATTCCCTTCAAAAATCACCTTGGCGATGATTCTCAGGTTCTTTCTGGGGCCACGCCGGACTCTGGGCTGGAGAATAAGGGCCGCCGCCGTGTCAGGCGGAGCTCCCTGCGCGTTACGTCTACCTCCAGACCGGTTCCAAGAAGGCCTAGGATTTCGCGATCTAGTGCTGCACCGAAACGCAGTCTTTTCCCCGATGGGTTTTCAGGTACAGCAGGGCGGGGCGAGAAGAAGATTGTTACCGTTACCCGAAAGGCCTCTTCCGCAACGTCCTTAGTGGACAAACCCTTGATCAGGAGGCCGGCTGGGTCGCGTTCGGGTCAGCTACCCAAGCAGCAGGAACTCAGGCTGGAGGCACCCCGCCCACAATCGGGCAGTGCAGGTGCTGACGAGGCAACGCCCTCCCCCGAGATCCCCTCCGAGATCATTCTGTCTCGAGTGCTTTCAGGAATTGTGGATGCTTCCCTCTCGATCCTGACCGGGTTCCTATTCAGCTGGACTGCCTGCTTGATTCTGAATCGCGACTTCCTAGAGGTTGCCACCTTGGGCCTGGGTGGTGCTTGCTCCCTGGGTTTCTACTTTCTCAGCTCGTGTTTCTTTCTGATCAGTTGCGGGCAGACCCCAGGTATGTACCTTACCGAGCTTCGTTTGATAGCCGAAGAGGTTCCGGAAGCGGTTCCCGCACACGCAATCTTCTTTCGGGTACTGCTTTTCCCGGCAGTAGCCGCCAGTCTGCTGGGATTGTGTCAGAGTCTGTTCGATCCGGGACGACGTTGTCTACACGACCGACTCACCGGTACGCGAGTCGTTCCTAATGACTTCTAGCTGGGGATCCCAGACATGCGAAGATTTCCGAGCGGCGCAACGGTGTCGAGGTTGATTCCGCCAGAAGTGTCAGGAGCTCTCGATCTCCTGGAGGAAAAGATCGACCAGCCGCTGAAGCTGAGAGCGGCAGCGATACTCTACGTCGGGATCAGACAAGAATGAGCTGACCAACGCCGACATCGCCGTAGTGACGCTCTGTCGACTGGACTCTGAGAAGGCCGAGTTCTGGAGGAAGACAAGGGCAGTGCGGAACTCCTTTCCTCGGAGGAACCGTTCCAGTGGAAAATGTTCCAGCACCAGCGAAACGATCTCGCAGAAGCGTGGATACGATTCTTCGTAGACAAGAAGAGGGACCAGGTACTTGAGCTGATCTTCAGGAATCCTCGGCTTGGCCAGCATTTCCTGAAACTGGGATAGTGGGGTCCGGTAGCGTCGCCGTACTACCAAGATCAAGGCAAAGAGGAGCAGAGCGGCTGTGAAGATGAGAAGGAGGGTCGAATAGGATACCCACAGATTGATCACTAGTACCAAATTTTTTGGGGTTCAAAGCGGATCCTACTTGGAAGCAACTCTATTAGTTGGTGCCTTCGAAGGCGGCATCCGTAGCGATCTGTTGAACCCCTTCGGATACAGTTCCAGCCAATAGGTTCCCGGAGGAGTCGAGGAGAAGTTCGGTGATCTTTGGAAAAGATCGTCCCAGACTCGCCATGCGCCAGGTCTGTCCTCCGTCCCAACTTCCAAATAGATGTCCCACCAAGGCGTCCACGGCGAAGACTTGATTCGCGTTCTGATTCGGACTGGATCCGATCGCCACAACATCTATCGGGTCTATACCAGGGGGTGCTGTCCAGGTCTTCCCAGAATCCTCGCTCAGAAAAAGGCCTTGACGGGTCGCGCAGATTAAGCGTGCTCCGATTCTCCGGATCTCGTTAACGGCCGCCACCGGCAATCCGTGTGCTCTCTTGCTCCAGGTCTTGCCGCCATTGCTGGACCGAAACAGGCCTTCGTCGGTTCCCGCGAAGAGGAGGGATCCTGTCACATCGAAGTGCACCGTGTGGATCTTCCCCTGGTAGGAGGGAATTTCCCTTTTCTCCAACCTCTCGTCTGGAAGGTCGAGGTAGAAAACGCCGGTCTCGGAGGCGAGGAACATGGCTTTCTCCCGGCGGTCCGAAAAGGCGAGGTCTGAGAGCACGAGTCGGTTTGTGGCCTCGATGGGCCGCCAGGGTTCGTCCAGAGGCACGCCCACGAAAACGCCAGAGCGGGTGCCCAGATACACAGCCTTGGATTTCCTTGAGGGAAGAATAGCTCGGACTGAAGTTGCCGAGTCCTTGTCCAGACCCTCGTTGTAGGGACTCCAATCTGCACGACCGCTCTCGAGAACGAAAAACCCCCCATGTTGAAGATCCAGGACAGCACTCACATAGAACGCATCCTCACGGTGTGGATCAGCGGAAAGGGCACCAATCTGGCGATGGATGAATCCTTCATTCGAGGCCGAAAACGTAGTTCCCCCGTCCTCGCTCCTGAGGATACCTGCATCGTCGGCCCCGACCAGGACGATGTCCTTGTTCCCAGGGTGGACGACGACAGCGTTTATAACGACGCCGGAAAACAATCGTCGCCAGCGACTGCCCGCACTGGACGAAACAAACAATCCCTTGGTAGTCCCAGCGTAGATTCTATTCGGATCCGCTGGATCCATGTGGAGAGCTCGGGTACGCCTTGCAGCAGTGGTCAGGCCGTTCTTCAACTTGGTCCAACGGAGCCCCCCGTTTGTCGACTTGTAGATGCCACTGCAAGCGCTCGCATAGAGAGTCTGGGGATTCTCAGGCTGAATCAGAAGGTCGAAGACATCGCTGTCCTTCATCATTCCGTCATGGATTGCTAGCCACTTCTTTCCCAGATTGGGAGTCTTCCAGCTCAAATGCCAGGTGCCGACGTACAGACTCTGCGAATCAAGGGGATCAAACGCCAGGGACTCAACGTTGTGGAGGCTGCGATAACCACGACTGATTCGATCCCAACTACGTCCACCATCCTGGGTTACCAACACACCTTCCGAGATGCCGACGGCCATCACGGAGGGATCGGTGGGGGCAATCGCGAGGGCGCGGATAGTGCTGTTGTATCGGCCCAGATCTATCTTTTCCCAGCTCTCCCCGCCATCCCGGGAGCGAAACAGCCAACCTCTATCGCTCCTCAGCTCCCAGGTCGCGGCGTACACCGTGTCCGGGTCCTTCGGATCGAAAGCGAGATTGTCAACGACCAGCTCACGTCGGTTCAGCCCTGGAACCAGCAGCGACCAAGATCGCCCGGCGTTTCTAGAAACATAGATCTGGCCATCTGAGGTTCCAAGAAAGAAGACATCGGGTCGCTGGGGGTGTACGGCCAGGGACCGAACATCTCCTCCATAGGGACCCAAGGGGGCGAAGTCGAGCCTGTTCCCGAGAATTGAACCTTGGAATCCCCATGCAATCAGGAAAAAGCAGGACAGTGTCGCTCGCAGTTGAAAACGGGCCGATTTCATCGCTCCTGGCTTTCGCATCGCCAATATCCTAACTGATTCACACCGGTTCTTGCGCCTGAAAGTTCCATTTAGACCGGAGCACTAAGGGAGATTCTTCTCCCGTACCAGGATATTGACAGTACAACTGGAGGTGCTCTCTCCATCATCCAGTTCCGTGTTCACCGTGTATTGTCCTGCTGGCAGCCCAGTCGAGTCGAAAATTGCGGAATCGTCGTTGAGCGTGATTCGCCCCGCGCTGGCTGTCCAGGTAATGCCCAGCACCTCATCGTCCGGATCGGACACGGAGACGCGAATTATTGTCAAATCTCCTTCTAACAAGACTCCCTGGTCGACACTGCATTTCACTGATGGTGAGCGATTGATCTTGCGCTGGAACACGACCTGCAGAAACCAGCCATGACGCCCTGTTTTGGGGATTCCCTGAAGCTCGGGGTCAATCGTCCTCAGATTCGACCTGTAGGCGCCGGAGAGATGAAGCCGGCGGAAGGATAGAAGTCTTATCCCACCAAGTAGATCCAGCGGTGATACAGGGTTGGTGTTCGTCGAAGTGCTGTGGGATCCAAAAAACTGGCTTCCCACCAACTCACCGATGAGCCTCGAGTTGTCGTGCCAGAAAGGCAGCTCCAGACCGACCCCGTACTTGAATTCGTGTTGGCGGTCGACTTCGAAGCGGTCCTGCACAAAGAGGATGCCTGCGTTTCCTGTCAGAATTGGACCGTCTCCGATGTCTTTGGAGAATAGGAGGTCGAAGCCGGCATCGGCAGTTCTCGTCGTCAGACCTTGTAGGAGTCGCTGCCGGCTGTCTTTGATTGAGAAGCGTGTTCTTGCCTGGACTGCCCAACCCAACGGGGCTCCTGTCAGTTCGGAAAGCAGGTTCAATTTGAGACCGGTCCAAAACTCTCCGGGACCCTCTCCCAAAGCAACATCCAGGAACGGCAAGTCGTTGAAAAAGCCCAAGGCTCCGGTTGCCAAGCGGCTGGGGAGCACTTCATCCGGAGCTGACGTCTTGTTCACCTGAAGAGCATTGGCCTCGATCCGCCGGTAGGTCTCCCAAGAAAAGAAAAACTCCAATCTATCGTGCACTCCCAAGGTCACCGATAGCGGAAACAGAGTGAGGCTGAGGTCTCCCGGCTCCCGCTGAACGCTGGTGCCGTGGAGTGCTACGCTCCACTCTCCGCGCCGCAAGGTACTAGGTTTGAAAAGATTGAATAAACCTGTCGAACCTATGAATGTGGGATTCAGAGACTTTATCTGCTCTCGTCCCTCCACCGAATCTGTAAAGGCAGGGAAGAGCAACAGACTCGGGATTGCGATGAGCAGCCTTCGTAGAAGCACTCTTTGCCCTCGTTCGAGAATCCGCTGCCAGATTCGAAGAGCGGGGATTGTTGAATATTAGTAGCCCATTTCCCAGCCCGGAGCTGCTCGGCGCCGTCGCTGGGCTTGACGGTAAGGAAGCTTCAGCTTAGCGTCGCCCCCGGCTGCAGAGCCGCGGATCATTCGAAAAAGAAACTTCGGCCGGCGTGGCGGTGGCTTCCAAGCCGCCGTATTCCTTCCGTCGAGCCTTTGGCTCGAAAAACGGCGGCCCGGAGGCCACCGCCACGGTCTTCAGAAAATTGCTTGGATAATTCCCTATCCAACTATAAATCAATGGGTTACTCCGTTTCTCTATCAATAGGTTGCACGTCCTCCGGAAATATCGAAGACGGCCCCGGTACTGAACGAGCAATCGGGAGAAGCCAGCCAAGCGATCAGGGCAGCCACTTCCGACGTCTCCCCGAAGCGGTCCATCGGAATCTTGGAACGCATGTAGTCGATGTGCTCCTGCGTGAGCTGTTTAAGGATGTCCGTCTTGATAACTGCCGGGGTCACACAGTTGACCAGGATGCCCTTGGTCGAGAGTTCTTTCGCCAGAGATTTGCAAAAGCCGATGACGCCTGCCTTGGCGGCGCTGTAGTGGGAGGCGTTGGGGTTCCCCTCTTTACCTGCGATTGAGGCGATACTGACTATCCTGCCCCAGCCCTGCTCCAGCATCATCGGGACAATTGCGTGGCAGCAGTGAAATACGCTGTAGAGATCTACTTCGATGACCTGATGCCATTCCTCGGGAGTGCATTCCCAGGCTGTCTTGGCGGCACCGGCGATCCCGGCGTTGTTGACCAGAATATCGATCGAGCCCAGAGTATCGCGGGTTGCTGCTGCAGCCCGACTCACCGCAGCGGCATCGGTCAAATTCACTGTCTGAGTCACGACCTGGCCCGCTTTCGAAAGGCTTGCGGTCGCTGCCTCCAGAGCTCGATGATCGAGGTCCCAGAGGCTACACTTCGCGCCGGAAGCCAGAAAGCGTTCGACGATTGCGTACCCGATCCCTCTGGCGCCTCCAGTAACGACCGCCGTTTTCCCCTTCAAATCGATCTGGTTCATGGTATTCAATCCCGGTTCTTCCCTGAGCCCGGCAGCGAGTTGCTGGGCTGGGAAAGCTAGTTGGAGTTGTTGGCAGTATGCTCGAGATCCTCTAGATTGTCCGGTTCGCCATTTGCCCCAAAGTCGTCATAGTCTTCTAGGTTTTCGTGGGAATCCCCGTAGTCATCGTCTGGGTTGTCCAGATCCTCGATTTCCTCGCCCTCATCCGCTTCGTCGAATTCATCTTGTAGTGATAGTTGGGACTCTTTGGTCATACGGCCTCCCGAGCCGATTATCCTATGAGGCGACGAAATAGCGCAACCGGTGGGACTCGGCGAAGCTGATTGACTACTGATGCTAACATGGCCGGTTCGAAGAGATCTGGATCATATTCTGGCGATTGAGACAAAGGACCCGGCTGTACCTTGGCGACGACCGTCGAGTGTGGCCGTCAGCACGAGGTGCCGGATAGAGGATCGTATGGTGACCAGACTATTGGCCCTAATCGAAGTGGCTATCGTGGCTGTCGCGGGTTCACTGCTCGCCAGGACCGTACTTCAGGTCCTCGCTTTCCCCCCGGACCAGATCTGGGAGGATACGCCGACGCTATTCATGTTCATGATGGTTGAAGCGACGATTACGTTGATGCTGGTGCACTTCTTTCTGAGGATGGGCGGGGAGAGTTTGTGGTCTCTAGGTTGGAGAGGGCAGGGCTTTGCCAAGGAGGCTGTGGCCGGCCTCGTGAGTGTTCCTGTGCTCTTTGGGTCGACCTTTCTAGTCGGTACTTTCTTCCACGTCTTTCTTCCCGAGCTAGTTTCGGAGAGCAACCCTTTGCTGGAGCTGGTGCAAACCAAGACAGACCTGATGTTGTTCCTGATCAGCAGTCTCTACGTGGGCGGAATCAAGGAGGAGATCCAACGGGCATTCGTCCTCAGGCGATTCGATCGATTTCTAGGTGGTTTGCCGACTGGGTTGGTCCTCTGGAGCATTTTTTTCGGAGCTGGCCATTCCGTACAGGGAATCGATAACGCGGTGGGTGCGGGAGTTCTTGGTCTTCTGTTTGGTCTGCTGTACCTGATTCGCGGTAGCGTCGTCGGTCCCATCTGGGCGCACGCGCTGTACGACATGATTACGCTAGGAATTTTCTGGTTCCTGATGAGGGGTTAAGACCCAGAATCGCGGGCTAATTCGCCCAGGGCGATTTGTGCGGCGTTTTGTTCGGCTTCCTTCTTGGCCCTACCACTTGCTTGACCAAGAAGTCTGGTCTTCGAGCGAACCTCAACCAGGAAGACCTTGCGGTGATTCGGACCCGTTTCTTTCACGACTCGATAGTTTGGCCCCGGGAGTCCCTGTGAATGCAGCTGCTCTTGAAGGGCAGATTTGAAATCCCGGAGCTCGAGCTTCCGCCGGGCAACCCGTCGAAGGTGATCCCTAAACTGATCTAAGATGAACTTTCGAGCTGGTTCGAAGCCCCCGTCGAGGTAGATAGCGCCCGCGACACTTTCGAAGGCATCGGCGAGGATTGCCTTTTTCTTTCTCCCACCAGTTTTTTCCTCACCGTGACTGAGCCGCAGAAAGCTCCCGAGATCCAGCCGACTCGAGAGCTCTGCCAGTTCCGGCTTCGAGACGAGCAGCCCCTTGAGTTTTGAGAGCTCACCTTCTAGACGGTTGGGGTCGGCGCGAAACAAGTGTTCGCTGATTGCGAGCCCTAATACTGAATCCCCCAGGAACTCCAGGGCTTCGTAGTCAGCGCCCGGACTCCCCGATTCGTGGGCGAATGAGCGATGGGTCAGCGCATGGTCGAGGAGGGAAAGGTCCTTAAAGGAATAGTCCAACCGGGCCTGGAGTTGTTCCAGCTGCTCACCGCGCTCTCGAGCTGATCTCGAGGACGAGCGAGAAGGTGACCTTGGTTGAACCCAGAAATGGGTTAGTCGCCGTAGCGCAAGGCCGGGTGTCGAGAAAAAAGAACTCTTGAAGCGCACGCGATCTGTTGAAAGCACCCAGTCTCAGGCACCGAATCAGAGACACTCTATGCGAGCAGCCTCCTTGAGTTGGCCGACTACGATATTTGCAATCCCCTGCTCGGGATTTAAGATTCTCAAAATCCGTAAAGACTAGTACTCTGCAGAGTACTAGGACTACTCTGGAATGGTAAAGGGTTCCTCCGTCGATTCGGCCGCCGCCGGAGTGGTCTCGGGCTGAGTAAGCTGTTGAGCCTCCTGAGCTTGAATTTCCTGCAGCCGGGCCTCCTTTTCAGCATTCTTCTGCTGGAGGAATTCCTTTCCCTTGACGACCGCTTCGTCCATGCCCTCGGTCTTCTTGTAAATATAGGTGTAAAGCTGTTCCAGCTGTCCCTGAGCGATCTCTTGAGTTATGCCTCCGATCGCCACAGCGCGTGCAAAGGCATCGAGTGCCGGTTCGGCCTTACTTTGAGTCAGGTACACACGCCCCAGCCGCAAATATGCCCGCTCGTGGCTCGGATCCAACTCGATTGCTTGCTCCAGATGGACGCGCGCCTGTTCCACCAACTCGTCCTTGGAGCTGCCCCCGTTGAGGCTCTGATGCAAGCGAGACAAGCCTATGGCGTAGTTGGCATCGGCCTGCAAACTGTCCCTTTTCGAGATGAAATCTATGGTGGTCAACTGGCTAGGTTTGGCTGCGGTTGCCGATACCTCAAGTCCTCGTTGTCCATGCCCTATCGCTTGATCGGGTGAACCGCGTTCGGCATAGCCGACGGAAAGCTCGATCATAAGCACGTAGCTAGTGGGCAGCTCAACGACAGCCTTTTCCCCGTGCTCAACAAACTTCTCGAAGTTGTTGTCCTGCTGGTAGGCCAGCGCCAAGAACTGGTGTGCCAGAGGCGTCAGGCCGCTCTCTGGATGGCTTTGCAGAAAATTCAGGTTGAGTTGTGCCTTTTCTTTGAAGTCTTCTGTCTTCTCAATGACCGACCAGGCATCAAATTCTTCCTTGGTTTGGGCTTGGCCAACGACTCGAGGGGGCTTCGCGGGAACGCCTTCCTGGACATCTTGCTGGCCCTCGTCCTGGCCTTGCCCTTGAAGGGAGGCGTGAAGGTTCGAAGCGCCTCCCCAGAAACCGATTAGTGTCAGAGTCAATGCCAATATGAACTGATGTCTCATTCCTTCCTCCTGACTACCATTACCCTGTAGAAGGGACTCCAAGTCGATTATTCTGACACAGGAAGGTTGCCAAAGCACCCTTCATGCCTACAACCTACTCAGGACGAGGCAGCTCCTTGATGGCCCGCTCCGCCCTATTTCTAGCGCCCCGCAACTCTCCCTCGTATGTCAGAGCTTCTTCGAAGCGCTGCCGTGCCTGCGAAAATTGATCCTTAAAGGCAAGAAACTTGCCCATGCGAACCAGCGACCAGGCTCGAATCCAAGGTGGATTCGAAGGAGACTCAGCAGCGCGTTGATAATGCTCATAGGAGCGTAGAGGTTCTTCAAGCTGATCGGCTATCTGACCCAGGTAGAAGTAGGCGTTCCCGTTCTCTGGGTCCTCTTCCAGGAGCTTCCCTAGCTTCTGCCTGGCTAACTCGAATTCCCGCCTGGAAATAAGCTGTCCAGCCTCAGACAGCATCGAGCTGATAAGGTTCCTTCTCTCCACTTTCCGTCGGGCTTGAAGCTGATCTTCGGCCGCCTGTCGATCTCTCTCCTGAATCCTTGCTTCGATGACATCCATCCTTTTGATGTCATCCTCGAGTGAGTCCGCACCTGCGCTTTGGAGCAGAAATTCAGCATACGTAGGGAAGGAAAGCATTCGGCCCTGCTCATAGGAGACGAGTTCGCGATAGAAGAAAGGCACCAGAACGGTGCCCTGTCGGAACAATCGAAACATCTGGTCGCTGAGGTCGCTAGGTGGATGCAGTCTCAATACGATGCTCTCGATAAGGGACTCTATGACGACCAGCGTAGCGCTATCCCTAAATTCTTGCTTCAGCTTCGGCTGGGCACGGGCTACTTTCAGAATTTTCTTTCTCGAACGCAGCTGAGCCGCGAACTTCTCAACCAGAGGATCAATCAGAACGTGAAGATACTCGTGCTGCAGCGAAGAGTAGTTTTTCCCCGGCTCATCGGTAGGACCCACGACGATATAGTAGGTCCGGTCCAGATTTCTGGCGTTTACCAGATCCTTGGCATTCAAGAGGTCAGGAATCAGGATCATCTGACGATTGAGTACCCGGCGAGGTCCAATGCGAAAGTACCTCAGAATATCCTCGATGACTTTTTCCAACACCGGCCGGTAGGCTCGGCTTTCTGCCTGGTAGGAACCCCGGAAGCGAGACCACAGTGTTTCGATCTGAGCGATCCGGTAGAATTCCTCCACCAGCTGGGCAAAGCCTTGTATCTTGAGGACATCGTTGGGGATGGTATCTTCCTCTTCGGTGAGGCTGAAGGCTGGTGCGTCGGCAATCAAAAGAGCAAGGGAAGTATAGGCGATCTGCTGTCGAGACTCTTCCTCAATGCCACGGTGCGATTGATAAAAGGCAGCCAGTCTTGAGGACAGACTGGGCTCCAGGTCTTTGAGTGCCAAGCGAACGGCTTGCCGGACCGGAGACATATCCTGGTTCGGTCGCTCGTAGTCGAATCCCGCCGCATTGAGCGCGGCCATCACGGTGAAGAGTCGCAGGTCGGCCCTGAAGTCGATGTTGACAAGGTCTTCCAGTTCGGTTTCCTGAGCAGGCGCAGTTTCCTGGGCCTCTCCCCTCACAACAGTGAAGGCGCAGATCAGAAAGAGGGACAGGCAGACCAACCCATAACGGTCAGTCCTCTCGGCAGGGTTTGATAGCTTGGACCTTCTCAGCATACACCTTAGATTCATATGGTACCCGAACCTGGGAATTCTATTCCAATTGTTCAGATTCGCCCGCAGGGGATATTTTGAGTCGTCGGTACTTCTCGACGATCTGGAGGACGATCGGGTAGGCGATCAGCGCTAGTACTGTGCAGAGGATAGTGGAGCCAAGGAAAGCCGGCAGAAGCAGCCGCCACTGACTGGCCAGCAAGTCCCAGAACTCGGCCTGGAAAATCTCGAGAAGATTCAAGCCTTCGAGGCTACGGCCTTCTTTGACGCCCAGCAGCTGGACTCCGAACCAGGTGGCGAAACCGTAGTACGGCACCAGGATCCAGGGGTTGCAGGAATAGACACCAGCCAGCACCACAATTCGGTTCAAGCCTCCGAAATAGGCCACCACCAGTCCCAGGATGGTATGCAGTCCCAGCAAGGGAGAAAAACCCAGAAAGACTCCGACGGCGAAACCAAGCGCGGTTCGCTTGGGCGACTCAGTCACCTGGAGCAGGGAACGAACGAACCTTGAGGCCAGCCCTCTGCGGGGGCGGGAAAGGAGTCGGTTTCCGCCCTCCGCCATGGTGTCGGCTGGTAGAGCTTTTTCCCGTCCTGATTCCGCTACTTCCGACAAAGTATCTACGAACTCCAAAAATGATCAAAGCCGTCAGGCTGGTAGAGTATGCGCTCCTCGCCTCGTAACAGGTTGAGCGAGGAGGGTCCCCTCTGCAGCTTACCAATGAGTCGATAGGGCGGAAGACCCTTGGGGTAAGACCGGGCCAATCGTGGGACTTGCTCTTTGGAAGCAGTGAACAAGAGCGCGTAATCTTCGCCCCCATTCAAGGCTTCGTTGAGAGTCATGCCCTCCGGCAGGTGGATGCTATCGGCGTCGAGTTCTCCCGTTAGATCGCTTTCACGAGCGAGCTGGAGTAGATCTGCCGCCAAGCCATCGCTGACGTCGATCATAGCGTTTGCGAGTTGATTGTGACGTAGCCAAAGGCCCGCTTCTACCTGAGGTTGTGGCAGTAAGTGAGCCCGCAAGCAGCGTAACCGGAAGGCGTCTGCTGCCCAGGAGGAGAGATCTTCTTCCGAAGCAATTTCACCCAGTGCTTCCGGATTTTCATCTTTTAGAATCTGGAGCCCTAAGCGGGAAAGACCAACGTCACCGACCAGAACCACCAGATCACCCGCCTGGGCCGTGGAGCGATAAACGAAGTCTCCCTCTGTCGCGTAGCCCAGAACGGTCACTGAGACATGGACCTGAGAACTGCGAGAGAGGTCACCTCCTACAAGCGGTGCGTTCCACCGTCGTGCCTCTTCCAGGAAGCCCGTCATGAATGATCGGAGATAGTCGCCTGTCAGTTCCGGCGGCAGCGCAAGATTGAGCACGCTGGCGTAGGGATTAGCGCCCATCGCTGCCAGATCGCTCAAGTTAACCAAGAGTGATTTGCGCCCCAGAAAGTAGGGGTGGACCCAGCGGCGGCGGAAGTGTACGTCTTCGACCAGCAGATCGGAGCTCATAGCCATAGACTTCGCAAAACCGGGATCGAAGGTGGCACAATCATCCCCGATACCCCGCGTGACAGAAGGCGGAGAGGGTATCTCCTGGCTGCGAATCCAACGGATGAGATCGAGTTCAGACTCTTTTCTGATTGGCATTCGGTTCGGTGGCCCGTGTCAGAATTCGTGCTGTCTAGGAATCACAGATTATAGAGAAACAGAAACGGTAGGTCGAAAAAGCCTAGAATATGGTCTGTTGGAGTGAACAAGACTCGGAGTCACGTCCCATGGAAGTTGCGGTCGATTGCCTGGTAGCGTGTGCCCTCAAACAGGAGAGCGCAGCCTTGGAACAGCATCTGGGCCCGATTTTCCAGTACCTGGTGACTGGCCTGGGTGCCAAACGCACCCGGCAGTCCCTGGAGAGCCATTTCAGTCGGCACAACCCCAGACTCTTTGTGTTTACTGGAACGGCTGGCCAACTCGATCCCAAATTGAAAATGGGCGACGTGGTTCTGCCTGAGGCCTGGGGCCTTCGGGATGGTCGACGCTATCCTGCCCATGCCGGATTGATCGAGCGGCTCAGGGACCATGACTGGGAAGTCTCGGACCTGGGACTCACCGTCAAGACCCCCGTGATCCGAAAGCAGGCCCGGGAAGATCTCCATCGTCTGGAAGGGGCGAGTATCTGCGATCTTGAATGTGCTATTGCATTGGAGGTGGCAGAAAGTCACGGCATAGCCGGACTGGCTCCCAAGGTCATTTCCGATACGGCCGAGTCGGGGTTCCTCGCCTTCTGGAGCGAGTTCGACCAGAACATGCTTCGCCTTGCCGACTACCTGAAGAAACTGTTTCACTGTCTAGCTGCTTGAGCCCTCTGCCTGATCGAGATTGTTTCGCAGGTAAACGAAGTATTCCTGGTTTCCCTTCTGACCCAGAATGGGTGAGGGCATCGTACCCATGATCTGGAGCCGCTGATCAAGGGCGAGTCTCTTGACTCGGTCGAGAATCTCCTCCCTCTTTTCGGGTTTCCTGATCAGTCCTCCTGGCTCGACTTCGTGACGCTCGGCCTCGAACTGGGGTTTTATGAGGGCCAAGATCTTGCTTTCCAGAAATCGGTGAACAACCGGGAAGATCAGCCGAAGGGAAATAAACGAAACGTCCACTGTAATGATATCGATCTTTTCGGGGAGACTAGCTGGCGTCAAATAGCGAGCGTTCACAGCTTCTCGGACAACCACCCGTGGATCGTTCCGGAGCTTCCAATCGAGTTGTCCCCGACCCACGTCGACCGCGTACACCCTCCGAGCCCCATGCTGTAAGAGACAATCCGTAAAGCCACCTGTAGAAGCGCCCAGATCCAAACAGGTCTTTCCCGAAACCCTGACCTCGAAAGTGTCGAGTGCGGCCTCCAGTTTCATCCCACCCCGCGAGACATACTTCGATGGCTTGTCCCTCAGGGAAATCTCAGAGGAGGAGTGAACCTGTGTGCCGGGTTTGTCCACCCGCTGCTGGTCGACGAAGACTGAGCCGGTCAGGATTAGGGCGCGAGCTGCCTTCAGGCTGGTTACAAGCTCCCGCTTGACAAGCAGGTCATCGAGCCGCTTCCGCGGGATTGCCATGGGCTTCGCCCCCGAGGCACCGACCACGAACTGCACCGGACCGGTTCGGATGCCGTTCCTTCAGGAGTCCCGATTCGCGATAAAGAGTGCGATCGCCTCCAGCACCTGGCCGCGTTCCCCAAGGAAACTGATCTCTTCGACGGCCCTTTTCGTAAGTTTCTCTTTGATCCGTCTGGTCTTTTCGACGCCCAGAAGAGATGGATAGGTGGCCTTCAAGGTCTGCGCATCCTTGTTGGATGCTTTTCCCAATTGTTCCTGGGAACCCTCAACGTCCAGAAGATCGTCGACGACCTGGAAGCTGAGACCTACGCGTGCCCCGTAGGCACGAAGCTGGCTACGCTTCTCCGCTGAAGCCGCTGACAGGAGCGACGCGCAGTATATCGAGGCCTCTATGAGAGCTCCCGTCTTGGACGAGTGGATGTATTCGAGCTGATCTTGAGAGAAGGGTGTTCCCTGGGTGATGAGGTCCATTACCTGGCCGCCAATGAGGCCTCCCTCCGTCCCAATCGCGCTACAAATCGTGTCGATGATCTCCAGACGCGTGGCCTTTCGTTCACAGGGAATGCGGCCCAGGAGCTGGAACGCTAGCGTCAGCAGGCCGTTGCCCGCGAGTATCGCGATCCCCTCGCCAAATTTCTTGTGGATGGTCAGCTTGCCCCGTCGGTAGTCGTCGTCGTCCATGGCCGGAAGGTCGTCATGGATGAGGGAGTAGGTGTGGATCATTTCCAGCGCGCAAGCGAGATAGATCAGCTCCTCAAACTCAGCCTCCAGAGCTTCCCCGGTCGCCAACGCTAGAATGGGACGCACTCTCTTTCCACCGGCGAAAACGCTGTATCGCATCGCCTCATGGATGATCTCGGGGCGAGTATCAGGGGGAGGAAGGAATCGGTCCAGGTAGGTATCGACAATACTCCTCTGGCGAACCAGATAGGCTTTGAGGTCCAAGCCATCTTGCTGGGGTAAGGCCATCCTATTCTGCGGCCCCCTTCTCTGCCTCGGGTTCGAAAGGACTCTGGACCAACTGACCCTCCTCATTCCGAAGCAGAATCTCGACCTTTCTCTCGGCCTCTTCTAGCTTCGAGCTGCACAGCTTGGAGATCTTGATCCCTTCCTCGAAGAGCTGCAGGGCCTTTTCCAGCGCCAGGTCACCCTTTTCCAACTCTCCGACGATATTCTCCAATCGGGAGAGACCCTTCTCAAAATCCTTAAACTCCATGGTCGCCTTCCTTCCTGGCTCGGAGTCGTCCCCGTGCGAGCTGGATATCCAAAGTATCGCCGTCGGCCACCTGGGAAGAATCCCGGACTATGGCGCCTTCGGAGGTGGTGACAATAGAGTAGCCACGCTCTAGAACCGCGAGCGGCGAGTAGGCCTGTAGCCGCTGAGTGACTGACTGTACACGCTGCTGATTAGACTTCAGGTGCAAGCTGGCCTGGCGACCTAGTTCCCTGCTCTGCATCGCCAGCTTTGCCTGAAGAGAAACCAAGAACAAGGGCACCGCCTTGGTCAGGCGGCTGGACAGCTCGTCCAGCCGCTGCAGGAAAATTCGAAGCCTGGTTTCCGCGTCGACGAAGCCGCGGCTTGCCGTCAACTGTCTGAGGCGGTGCTGCTTTTGCTTCACGATCAATCGGATCGCCTGCGAGCAACGTTGCGTCAGGTGCTCGACCTGATTGAAGAGCTCTTTCCGAACACCGGAAACGAGCTCGGCGGCGGCCGACGGGGTAGCGGCTCTTATGTCCGCCACGAAGTCTGCAATGGTGAAATCCGTCTCGTGTCCCACGGCGGAGATGACGGGTTTCTCGGACTGGAATATGGCGCGAGCAACCCGTTCCTCATTGAAAGCCCAGAGGTCCTCCGTTGATCCACCACCTCGAGCCAGGATGATGGCATCGACCTCGGTCTGGGTGTCCAGGAATCGGATGCCGGCACAGATTTCCTGCGAGGCTCCAGCTCCCTGAACCGTTACCGGAAAGACGAGGACATCGAGTCGATCATTGCGGCGCTGAAGCACTCTCAGAATGTCCTGCACGGCGGCTCCGGTTGGCGAGGTTACGACTCCTATTCTGGAAGGAAGAAGGGGGAGGTCCTTTTTGTGGGACTCGTCGAACAGCCCCTCTTTTCCTAAACGCCTTTTCAGTTGCTCAAACGCGAGTTGCAGCGCACCCGAGCCCACCGGCTCCAGATGTTCGACGATGAGCTGAACCTGGCCCCTGGGGGGGTACATAGAGACGGATCCCCTGGCCAGGAGCTCCATGCCGTCTTCCGGCTGAAACTTCAGGTAGCGCGCCTGCATCCTGAAACAGACTGCTTGAATCTGAGCGCTGGAATCCTTCAGCGTAAAGTAGATGTGTCCGGAGGGCGGTGTCCCCAGGTTCGAGATCTCGCCTTTGACCCAGAAATCTCTAAAGTTGGTCTCCAGCTGGAATTTGACGTCATTGACGAGCTGAGAGACCGAGAAAATGCGTCGGGTGTCAGAGAGAGTCAGTTGTCGTGGCTGCATGGATGCTCGTTTTCTGGGTGAGGAGGGTCACCGTGGCAGCTGGCAACACCCTTCACCCTCCTGATGTTGTAGTCCAACGCTCTCTTGGTTAGATCTGGTTGAGAAACGATGTCGGTGTGGTCGGCATGCATTGCCAACCTCCAGTGTGCGGCCAAGCGAACCCGATTATATAGTCGGTTCCCGACCCTGTCAAAATGTCGAGTTGTCTCACGAAAGAACTCGGCGTGCCTCGCCGATGCGCCGTAAATACGGTTTCCAGATACCCCCTGCATCCGGTCGTTGGCTGGGCTCTCTACCGGGTACGCTCGGCTGACTCTTGGGGCCCTCCTCCGTCAGGGAACCAGTAGGTGGGTATGAGCCCTAGACAAACAGCTCTGAAAGTGTGTGGGAAAGCTCATGCGTCATGACGTTCGAGTGCGGTTGAACGATAGTTGTTCGAAGCAGTTGGCTTGCATTATGATGGGTCTCCATGACGTGGTTCAAGCGAGAAAAACGACCACTCCAAGCCCCTGCGGCAGGAGAACGTCGGGTCAGGACCGAGGGTGTTTTCACCAAATGTGACGATTGCAGCAACGTCATCTGGAAAAAGGCACTGGAAGAGAATTTGTCAGTCTGTCCCAAGTGTGACCATCACTTCAAACTGGGGGCGCACGATCGCCTCAAAATGCTTCTCGATGAGGGACAATACCGAGAGTTTGACACCCAACTGAGGTCCTCGGATCCCCTTCATTTCGTCGACAGGAAGAGCTATCAGCAGCGGATTGAAGAATCCTCGAAAGACGGTACAACTAGCGAAGCTGTGGTCAATGCTGAGGGTACCTTGCACGGACATCGGCTGGTGTGCTCCTCAATGGAGTACAGTTTCATTGGCGGAAGTATGGGTTCGGTGGTTGGCGAGAAGATCACGCGAGCGATCGAATCCGCCACCGATCAAGAGAAGCCGCTGATCATCGTTTCTGCGAGTGGTGGCGCCCGCATGATGGAGGGGGTGCTCTCCCTGATGCAAATGGCGAAGATCAGTTCGGCATTGGCTCGCCTGGACCGTCAGAGGATCCCCTACATATCGATGTTGACAGATCCCACGACCGGCGGAGTTACCGCAAGTTTCGCAATGCTCGGTGACCTCAATATCGCCGAACCAAAGGCGCTTATCGGTTTTGCCGGGCCTCGCGTGATCGAGCAAACGATTCGCCAGAAACTGCCCGAAGGTTTTCAGCGGAGCGAGTTCTTGCTGGAGCACGGGATGTTGGACAGCGTAGTGCATCGCAAGGATCTGCGGGCATTCATCGCCGATTGGCTGGTCTTCATGAGTCCCAACTAGATCCGCTGAAACTCCACTTCAGCGAGATTCCACCTCGTAGTCCGTAAAGCGATGGACCATTCTCAATGCCTGGCCTATCTGGACCGATTGGGAAACGAGGTTCTGACTATGAAGTTGGGTCTGAGCACCATCAGACACCTTCTTCAGGTCCTTGATAATCCCCATCGAAGGTATCCGAGCGTGCTGATCGCCGGGACCAATGGCAAGGGCTCGGTCGCTCGCTTTCTGAGGTCGATGCTCAGCTGCAACGGCTACCGAACCGGTCTCTTTACTTCACCTCATGTAATCGATCTTGAGGAACGCTTTACTATCAACGATCACACAATCCAGCTTGAAGAATTCGCTCGGCACTTCACTCGGGTTGCCAGGGCGATCGAGAAGTCGGGTTTCGAGCATCATCCCACCTATTTCGAGACCTTGACCGCGACGGCCTTTGTCTATTTCGCCGAAGAACAGGTGGATATCGCTGTTCTTGAAGTGGGTCTTGGGGGGAGGCTGGACAGTACGAACGTGGTGGAGCCGGTACTTTCCGTGATCACCCCAATCGGGTTGGATCATCAGCAAGCCCTGGGGCACACCCTAGAGCAGATTGCGTCAGAGAAGGCCGGGATTATTCGTTCGGATCGCCCCGTCCTGGTTGCCGAGCAGCGCCCTCAGGCTCGCCGGGTCGTTCTCCAGGAGGCGGCCAGCAGGAAGGCTCGGATAGTTGAGCTTGATCCCAGCTCTATCCGATGGAGGGACGCCGTTGAGGGCAGGTACACTCTTGACTTTCGTGGTCACAGCTGTCGCCTGCCTGTGAATGGCCGACACCAGGTTCAGAATGCGGCCATCGCCATCGAGGCTCTTGCGATCTTGGACGGCTGCGGGTTCCCCCATTCTCCGGACACCGTCTCGGAAGGAATTCGACGAACGAGGTTATCGGGTGTCGTCGAAAAGGTCGGCGAGGATCCGATGTTTCTGGTCGACGGAGGCCACAACCGAGATGCAGCGGAAGCCCTGGCCTCGTTCGTCGAAGCCCACAGCCCCTCACCCAGATCCCTGGTGTTGGCAATGATGCGAGACAAGGAAGCGGGAGAGGTGCTGAAGCGACTCCAACCCCTTTTCGAACGGGTATTTCTGACGCAGTTCAGATCAGAGCGGGTCGCGACCGTCGAGGATCTCCTGAGCATCTGTCCCTCGGGTATTCCCGAGCCGGATCCGATTCGTGCCTGCGAAAGGGCCAGCGTTTCAAGCGCTACCGTGGTGGCCGCCGGTTCCTTCTACCTTGTTGGCGAGATCCTGGGAGAGAAGAGACGTCGGGGTAACTTGAGATTCCAAGGTAGAGAATACGAGGCGCAAACAGATCCCAAATAGCAAGGTGGAAAAGATGCAAAGTCAATACGGAGTTAGAAGATCCTCATGAACAGGACCCTGACCCATTGTTTTCTGTCGCTGGGTCTCTGCTCGGCCAGTGTGTGGTCCCAGCCCTCCCCTGTGGAAGTAGGCTCGCGCCTGGAGCTGTTCGCGGATGAGTTCCTGATTGAGGAGATCAAAGGAGAGGCGCGGCTGCAGCTTCAGCGACCCACACCCAGAGAGGTCGTTCTGGTGACCGATCGACCCTGGGAGGGGAATGCCTGCAGTCTCTTTACCATTTTCCAGGACGGCGACCGCTATCGTATGTACTACCGGGGGTGGCACTTCGTCACGGGTACGACCCTCGAGTTCCCGCGTCGCCAGGTGATCTGTTATGCCGAGAGCCTGGATGGTATCCATTGGTACCGACCCAATATGGGAATGGTGGAGTTTGAAGGGTCCAAGGAGAACAACATCATCCTGGATCGGCTCCCGGCGGGAGGGGAAGTGCACACCTTTGTCCCGTTCAAGGATATGAACCCTGGGGCAAGCGCCGACGCACGATACAAGGCATTCTCTCGGGAAAGGGACAAGGGTCTCTACGCCTGGAAATCTCCCGACGGCATTCATTGGGATCTAATGACAGACAAGCTGGTCATCACCAAGGGTTACTTCGACTCCCAGAACCTGGCCTTCTGGGATCCGATCCACCAGGAGTATCGAGAGTACCACCGGGACTTCAAGACCACTCCACAGCTGGTCGAAAAAACCCACGGGATAAGGGGTATCAGGACCAGTACCTCGGCGGACTTTCTTCATTGGACCGACCCCGTCTGGCTTAGCTAGTGCCCGTCCGGAAATGTGTAAGTAATTGATAAGGAAGGGGAAAGAGGGCTTTTTCAAGCTCCGAAATTGTCAGGGTCGTTTGCTAGACTATCTGGTGTAAACAATTAGACTGAAACGACTTAGGACGATTTC
>JAKZYH010000456.1:0-2921 GCA_047514575.1 Acidobacteriota bacterium
CGGATGGAGCACCCGGTCCGGATGATAGGTCAGCTCCGGCAACCCCCGGATCCCCTTCACGCAGAAGGCCCCCAGCGACGCCGGATGTTCCGGGTTGGGCGACACCCGCGTCACGCGGCCGTCCTCCACCGTAACCAGCGATCCGCAGTGGGCGCTGCATTCCCAGCAGGTGCTGGGGATGATGGATTTGGTGGTGTTCATAGCATTATTGCCGGTAGTCGACGGGAGCCTGACAAACTTCTTTGCTCCCTTTCCCTCCAGGAGAGGATTGGGGTGAGGGCCGACAGCCCTGTCGGCGCGTTGACCGCTGGATGGTATCCAACCGAGAGGTGCCGTGTCAACAGAATAGACCATCGGGGAGGGTTGGGGAGTCTGCCGCCGTTTAGGTCAGGGATAGAGCCGTCCGCGAGCTAACGCCTTTTGCTTGAGGCGTTTAGCCTTCGTCTTCTGTCGGCTTGGCGGGTGCGCTTCATAGTCCGCAAGAGCGTGAGCTGGATTGGCCGCTTTCCCGTCACTCGCCTCCAACGGATCCTCTATGCAGGGGATGTCCTGTCCGCGAAACTCTCCTACGGTCAGGCCATACACGGCCGTGGACTCGAAACCATTGCCCGTAAACAGCCGATAGGAATCCTTGGCCGTTGTCAGGGCTGAGCGGTCAACGGAGAGCTTGTTGTCGTCTTTCGGTGTCGGCATGAACGACTGGCTTGACGGCGCATCACCCTGCATAAAGCCTGGATGCACTTGCCGAAACAGTACTTCGTCGTCATCGGATAGTTCGATGGTCATCGGGAACCTACACCCCTACTCGTTCATCGAATTCGGCCAGGAAATCTTCTCCAGCGTTCATAAAGTGTTTTGCCTCCAACTCCTCCGGACCTTCGATCTGGATACCGAAGAACTCCAGCCCTCCATCGGCTTCAATCTCGACGGAATAGTCCCACCCACGAACTTCAAACTCCAACAGCACGCCGCCCGCCAGGGTCGGGAAAACTGAAAGGGCTCCAGCCAGCGAGGGACGTTGTCTGAGAAAATTCTTTGCTACCTTGATGGCTTCATCGGATGGCGCGGAGCCTTCACCGTCATGCCACCCCTCCGGGAGGTTTCCGAGATCAGTCAATCGTTCCATACAACGCATCACATTGTCCGCCAGATCAGGGTCGATCAACTCCACATCAAAGACGTCGATTATGGTGCGGAAAGTGTCTCTGTTATCGAGCTCAATCATGAGCTCGAACTGAATCGCCGCACCTATGTTGCCGTCGAACTCTGCCGCGATCCGATCTCTGTCCACGTCGATCCTCAGTTCCCCGTATTCCTCGGTATGGACATCAATGTAGCCGGCCACGTTGAATCCGCGCAGGTCGCCGATCCCCTCGAAGCGGAGCTGGTAAGTTTCCCGTACCTGGGTGATGAGGGCTTTTCGACGATGACTGTCGAGATAGACGACATTTCCGTCAGAATCAGGCCGGTCTGGAAACTCGATCCTTTCCTGATCGCGCAGACCGGCACCGAGTTTGTTGAGTGCGCGAATGTGCTCAGAGGAAAGTGCTGCCGGAAAGCGGGCTTGTCCGGCGCCATCGATGAGGCCGACTAGGTCTTTGAAAGACTGATCGACGATCTCTTCGAGCTCGTCGGTGAAACCCGGCAATGTTGCCTGCGCTTGTTCCAGGCTCCATTCGAGTCGTGGAACTGCACTCCCGTCTTCGATCCCGACCAAGTCAAGTGAGATGCTTTTGTCGAACCCCTTGGGGAGGCGTTCACGGTCAGCATGCGACTGCCGCCAGCGATCCTTGGCGTAGGCAACCAGCAAGTCGCGGAAAGCAGACAGGTCGGCCAGCACGGTCGTCGGCAGGCGCGCCCCTTCAAAGCGTGCCCCGACATAACGCAACTCGAATATTTTCCGTCCAGTAGGCAGGTCGGTGTCTCCAGGCCGTGCAACTCAACTATACCTTTAACCAGATACCACCGGACAAGCCGGACTTCAAAGTTTAGAGGCAGGCATCTCAACGACATACCGGGAACATCGGCTGGGCGGAGGCCACCCCTCGCCACTACCGGCGACTGATCGGGCTCAACGAAGGTTAGTCGGGTCAGCGCCCGTTTCGTCGCTACCCATTCAGCATTGTCCCGATGTAACTATCCTTGTCCTCTTCCTGAAAAACGACATGCCGCCGCTGCATCTCGCTCTTCTCCATGCGCCACTGTCTGCGCATCGTCGCGGACGGAGTATTCGAGACGATGAAGGACTGCAAGCGCACGGCCGGATCGCCGAGACGTTGCTCGATCTCCTTGATGGTCTCGTGGAACTGGATCTTGAGATCGTGTCGCCCGAGATTCCGGATCCCCTTGGGGTCCACAAAGATGACGTGCTGCTGACCCCCTGCGAGAAACCAGAGGATGAAGTCGGGGTGGAAATTACCGGCTTCGAAGAAGCCCACACCTCGGCCCTTGCTGAGATTTCGTAGCAGGTAGAGCTCGCGGGTCGCGAAGAAGTCCGTATTGTCGTCGTGGAACGCCTTCAGATCCTCAACGAACTCGCGCTCGCCCTTGTTCAGCGGTGCGGGGGTGATCTCAACGACGTGCGTGTCCAGATAGAGCAACGGCTGGTAGAGGTGCTTGCCGAACCAGATGGCTTTCATGCCCTGGAATTCCCAAGGCTTCATCTCACCCTTCTGGATGGCGGCTTTGAGCTCCTCGAGCTTGGCGACGATCTCTTCCTGCGACTTGTCGATCAGAACGCGGTAGTGACCCTCGTGCGGCGGATCCTTCACACCAAGGAAGTTCGGGTCGTCGTCTTCCAGGTAACGGTATTCGAGGTGAGGAAGCTCCCACTCGCGCTTGCGGAAGGTGTAGTAGCGCTCGGTGTACTTCTTGAGCAGCGCGACGGCGATCTCCTCCCAGAGGCGCACCTTCTCGTAGGA
>JAKZYH010000457.1:0-17777 GCA_047514575.1 Acidobacteriota bacterium
TCCCCACGGAGTGACCTTCCCCACGGAGTGACCTTCCCCACGGAGTGACCTTCCCCACGGAGTGACCTTCCCCACGGAGTGACCTTCCCCACGGAGTGACGCACGATATCGCCTATCCTCGACCGAAGTTTCGTTCTCGAATGGGGTAGCACCGCTGGGGGGGCCGCTACCTGGAAGATGTGGGGCAATCGGGATATCATCTAGCCTCACAGCTCACCACCGTCCACGTGCCAGCTGCAGAAGGGACCCTGAAAACCAATGATGATAAAGATTGGAGCGTCAGCACTAGTGATCACCATTCTGGGCACGGGGCTAGCAGCGGAAGAGCCGAAGGGCCCGGTTCAAGTCCGCATTCGCAAGAACGTCATGGTGGCAGCTCGTGACGGTGTCCGACTGGCGACGGATATCTACCTTCCGGATGGCGACACGACCCCGCCCGGACCCTTTCCCGCCATCTTGATACGCAGCCCTTATGGAAAGCAGAGGACAGCCAAGGTAGCCGCTTTCTTTACGACCCGGGGGTACGCTGTCGCAGTCCAGGATGTGCGGGGCCGCTACGACTCGGAAGGAGAGTTTTACATCTACGTCAACGAGGCCGAAGATGGGTACGATGCCTTGGAGTGGGTCGCAGCTCAATCCTGGTGCAATGGGGATGTCGGGACCTACGGAGGCTCCTACCTGGCCGCCACCCAGAATGCCCTGGCAGTCTTGAACCCACCTCACCTGCGAACCATGTTTGTTTACGTGGGCACCTCCAACTACGTGGAAGATGGGGCCGGCCGCGGCGGAGCCTTTGCCCTCCTTCACAACCTTGCCTACGGCTTTCGACTGGCGCAGTGGGGCAAGGAGGCCCGATCCGAAGATCCGGATGAGGAGGAGGACTCCTTCTCCTTCGCGGCTCTGACCCGTGCCAATGATCAGCTGGCCAGCTGGCTAAACGCGGCTCCCCTGAAGTCCACTTCTCCTCTCGCCTGGGCGCCGTCCTACAATCGTTGGTATTCCGATTGGCGGGATCACCCGACCTACGATGATTACTGGAAGCAGAATGGCTACAACTTCGAGGAATATCACTCCCGCTACCCCGACATTCCCATCTGCTTCGTGGGAGGCTGGTATGACATCTTCAAGCGTGGAACGCTGAAGAACTTCGAGGGACTCTCGGGCCGCCGATCTTATGTCAAGCTTCTGATGGGACCCTGGACCCATTCCACCGGGCTGACCTATGCGGGTGACGTGGATTTCGGAACGGATGCGAAGATGAAGCTCCAGGAGCTGGGAGCTCGCTGGTTCGATCAGTTCCTGCAGAAAAAGGCTCTGGGACTGGAACAGAAGCCTCCCGTCGAGTACTTCGTGATGGGTGCCGAGTCGACGACTCGCAATGCCAAGGGAAGGCTCCAGAGTGGAGGCGAGTGGCAGACGGCCCGCTCTTGGCCTCCTCCAGGTCTCCAGGAGCGTAAGCTCTTCTTGGGTGGGCACGGGAGCCTGCTGCAGACCCCTGCAGAGACCGACAGCAGTAGCCGCTTCGAGTATGATCCCAGAAATCCCGTGCCCACGATTGGTGGGAACATCGATTCAGGAAAATTGTTGGTCCGTCGGGGTGCTCAGAACCAGGTGCCGAAGGAGGGAGATTTTGCGGCCCGGGACCAGCTTCCCCTATCGGCCCGCTCCGACGTTCTTTCCTTCCAGACCGCACCCTTGAAGGAAGCTGTGGAGATTGCCGGTCCCTTGAGGGTTGAGCTCTGGGTTTCTTCAACTGCCAAAGATACGGATTTTACGGCTAAGTTGATGGACATCTATCCGCCCTCGGCAGACTATCCCGAAGGCTATGCCATGAATCTGGAAGACGGCATTCTGAGGGCCCGGTTTCGAAACTCGCGGGAGCGGGAGGACCTGATGGAACCGGGTACCGTGTACCGGATCGAGATCGACTTGTGGGCGACGGCCAACCGCTTCGCTCCCGGTCACCGTATCCGGCTGGATATTTCCAGTAGCAACTTTCCCTTCTACGATGTCAATCCCAACACCGGGGAGAGATTGGGTAAGCACACCCACTTGAAAACTGCCATCAACACCGTCTACCGTGGCCCCAGACACCCTTCAGCCCTGGTCCTTCCAGTGATACACCGGGAAGAGGTCCGGTAGGACTGCTTCTGATTCACCCTGAATCGAGAGGCAACGTTCGAACTCCGCAACCCCTTCAGGTTTGACTTCTGGGTTGTCCTTTTGTTCGAGCGGGTGTAGGAAGAATCAAGGAAGAGCTATGCGAGTACCTTTTCGACCACCCTTCCGTGCACATCGGTGAGGCGAAAGTCACGACCCTGATACTTGAACGTCAGTTTTTTGTGTCCGATCCCTAGACAGTGCAGGATGGTGGCCTGAAGGTCGTGCACGTGGACCGGGTCTCGGGTGATGTTGTAGCAGTAATCGTCTGTCTCTCCCAGGGTCATGCCAGATTTCACGCCGCCACCTGCCATCCACATGGTGAAGCATCGGGGATGGTGATCACGGCCGTAGTCGCTCTCAGTCAGAACACCCTGGCAATAGACCGTGCGGCCGAACTCCCCTCCCCAAACCACCAGGGTGTCGTCCAGCATACCCCGCTGCTTGAGATCCTGGATGAGAGCCGCGGAAGCTTGATCTGTGGCCTGACACTGTTTCGGGAGCGCAGTAGGGAGCTTCCCATGCTGATCCCAGCCTCGATGGAAGAGCTGAATGAAGCGTACCCCTCTTTCCGCCAATCGCCGTGCCAGGAGACAGTTGGAGGCGAAGGTCCCAGGCTTCCTGGCATCCTCGCCGTAGAGCTTGAAGGTCGAGTCGGGCTCGTCCGAGAGGTCCGTGAGCTTGGGTACAGAGGCCTGCATCCGAAACGCCATTTCGTATTGAGCGATTCGAGTAGAGATCTCAGGGTCGGCGAATTCCTCGAACTTGATCTGGTTCAAGCGCTTCAACGCATCCAGGAAGTAGCGTCGGTTCTTACGGCTGAAGCCCTGGGGATCGGACAGATATAGAACCGGATCTCCCACGGATCGAAACTTGACCCCTTGATAGCGGGTGGGTAGAAAACCGCTTCCCCAGAGACGATCGTACAGGGGCTGGCCTCCCGTCCCCTGGGTGACCATCACAACGAAGGCGGGCAGATCCTGGCTCTCGCTTCCCAGACCGTAGGACAGCCAGGAACCGAAGCTGGGCCGGCCCGCAATCTGGGCTCCGGTGAGAAGAAAAGTAATGGCCGGGTCATGGTTGATGGCTTCGGTGTACATCGACTTGATGAAGCAGAGTTCGTCCGCCACCTTGGCGGTATGGGGTAGCAGCTCACTGACCCAGGCTCCAGAGTTCCCATGCTGAGCGAACTGAAAGGACGAGGGCACCACGGGGAAACCGGGTTGATCGGAGGTCATGGCGGTCAGTCGTTGCCCCTGGCGGATCGAATCGGGTAGTTCCTGCCCTCGACGTTTCCGCAGCGACGGCTTGTAGTCGAAGAGCTCCATTTGTGAGGGCCCACCCGACTGGAACAGCCAGATGATACGGCGTGCCTTGGGAGCAAAATGGGGAAGGCCGGGAAGGGCGGGGTAGGGTCTGTTTCCGGGCTCTTTGGCAGGGATGGCTTCGAGGCCACTGCCCGCCATCGTTGCCAGAGCCGCCGCGCCGATGGCTCCGGAGCTGGAACCCAGGAAGTAGCGCCTGGTTACTAACTGCTGGTATTCCCTCTGGGGATCCATTTTCCCTTACTCCTTGGTGATGGTTTCGTCGAGGTTCAAGATAAGACTTGCCAGCCCCGTATAAGCAGCCAGCTCAACTGGATCCAAAGCCTGGTCTTCGGAAGATCCTGCATGAGCCAGGAATAGCTGCGTCGCCTCCGGATCTTCTCGATGGCTGCTTTTGAACCGGACGAATACGTCGCCTAGAACCCGGGTCTCCCGGGGCTGGGGCAGTCGTGCCGTTGCCAGCCGGAAGCCGTACGCGATCCGCTCTTCGGTCGTCGAACCACCCGCCTTCATCATCCGCTGGGCAAGCCGATTGGCCGACTCCACATAGGTCTTGTCGTTCATGAGGTTCAGTGCCTGGAGGGGAGTGTTGGTTCGGGCTGAGCGCACAGCACAGGTCTCGCGATTGGCGGCATCGAAGGTCGTCATGGCGGGCGGCGGAATGGTCCGTTTCCAATAGGTGTAGAGACTGCGTCGATGCAGGTTTTCCCCTTGATCGGGTTGGTAGGCAGCTCCGGCAAAGGCGAGTTCTACCCAGAGCCCTGGGGGTTGGTAGGGCCTGACCGGGGGACCTCCAATCTCTTCCACCAGTAATCCGGAGATCGCCAGAGCCTGGTCGCGGATCACTGTCGCCGGTAGTCGGAACCGGGGTCCCCGGGCCAGCAGTCGGTTCTCCGGGTCTTTACTCAGGAGCTCAGGCGTCGTTCGGGAGGATTGGCGGTAGGTCGCACTCATGACAATCGTTTTCAGGATCGCCTTGATGTCCCACCCACCCTCTACGAATTCGAGGGCGAGCCAATCGAGAAGCCCCGGGTGCAGGGGCCGTTCACCCTGGGTCCCGAAATCTTCTCCGGTTTTGACGAGACCGACGCCGAAGAGCATTTGCCAGAGTCGGTTCACAGCGACGCGCGCCGTCAATGGATTGGAGGGATCCACCAGCCAGCGGGCAAATCCCAGGCGGTTATTCGGGTCATCTCGGTCCAGCGGTGGAAGAACCTTGGGAACATCAGGGAGGACCCTCGCACCCGGTGCGTCGTAGGCACCTCGCTTCAGGAGAAATGTTTCTCGTCGAGTCTCGCGCTCCTTCATGACCATCACGCTGGGAATAGAGTCCAGAAACTCCCGGCGGTCCCTTTGCCGCATTGCCAGGTTGCGGCGGGCCTCCTCGACTTCGGCGGGCGCGTACTGATCCAGGAAGCAGAAGCGGAGCTTGTTGGCTTCGGCAGGCGATCGCGCCTCCGGGGACGAAGCAGCGATTTCGGAGACAGTCCGACGCAGAACGAGCACCGCTGCCTCTTCCGGAGAGAGCATGCGGCGGTAGACCCGGACTTCATCAATGTATCCCTGGAACCGGTCCCCAGTTCCCTCACCGGCTCCGATTCGAAAAGACTGAGGGCCCCCCATAGGCCAGAGCATCTTGTCGAATAGCACGCGCTTTTGCTGTGACTCGCCGTTGACGTACAGTTTCAAGCCCTCCGCTTTTCGCTTGCCGTCGTAGGTCATCAGCACGTGCTGCCAGCGGTTCAGCTCCAGGGGCTCCTCGGTCTCCAGGCGCAGACCCAGATCCGACCAGCGTTTGGTGAGGTTCACACGGAGTCGTCCGTTTCTGAGGTAGAGGCCATGGCCAGAGCCCTGGACTTGATCCTGGACGCTGGAGATGATGGCTCCGTCGCCAGAGGTGGGATAGATCCAGGCTCCCAGACTAAAGGAATCAAGGTAGTCGAAGGGAACCACCTTTCCAGCGTTGACGAAGCCCCGGCCGTCGAAACGTCCAGCCTGGCCTATGCGTCCGGGGACAAAGGAGAGCCCATTCCCAATCATGTCGACCACCACCGGCCGCTTTGCCGCCAGGCCACCCACTTCTTCAGAATCGGATTCCCTGTCGTAGGGTTCCGACGGGGAGACCTCGTAGATGCCTGCCCTTTCTTCCAGATCACCGTCAAGTGGAAAGTGTAGGAGAAGTCCTTCCTGTATAGACCAATCCGACATCTCGGAGCCAGCAACCCAGCCCTCCCAGGCGGACTGCTTTTGGCGAACCTTGTCCCTGAGCGCGGCATACTCCTGCTGGGAAGCCGCCAGCTTCCGGTCCAACTCGTGCAGCCTGGCCACCTGTTCCGGGACGGGGGCCTTGATCAGTGGCTCCTCGTTCCCGAAGTTGTAGACAAATCCATTTTCCGGAACGTTGTTGAAGTAGGCGAATAACTGGTAGTACTCCTTCTGGCTGATGGGATCGAACTTGTGGTCGTGGCAGCGGGCGCAGCCGATCGTTAATCCTAGCCATACCGTGGAGGTGGTCTCGAGCCGATCGGCCACATAGTCCACCCGGAACTCTTCGTCGATGATTCCTCCCTCGGCACTGGTCCGATGATTTCGGTTGAATCCGGTCGCAATGATCTGGTCTCGGTTGGCATCAGGCAGCATGTCGCCCGCGATTTGCTCGATAGTGAAGCGATCAAAGGGCAGGTTTCGGTTGAAGGCGTCGATGACCCAGTCTCGCCAGCGCCACATGTTCCGCTTGCCGTCGCTCTGATACCCGTTGGTGTCAGCGTAGCGGGCCACATCGAGCCAGTTGGCTGCCATTCGCTCACCGAATCGGGGGGACTGGAGAAGACGGTCGACCACCTTCTCATAGGCCTTTCGCGAAGCGTCCTCCAGGAAGGCGTCGACTTCCGCAGGTGTGGGTGGAAGACCGGTTAGATCGAGCGCCAGACGGCGAATCAAGCGCGTAGCATCGGCCTCGGCAGAGGGCTGCAGGCCCTCTCCCTCCAGCCTGCCCAGAATGAAGTAGTCAATCGGGTTGCGGGGCCAGTCTCGGGATTCGACCGCTGGTTCAAGCACTCGCCGTGGGGCGATGAACGACCAGTGTGACTGCCACTTGGCACCCTGCTCAATCCACTTCCGGATCAGGCTTACCTGCTCGTCGTTCAGTTTGTCGTGCCCGAGATATGCCGGAGGCATGCGGACGGCCCTGTCTACGGAGGAGATTCGTTGCCACAGCGGGCTAGCGGACGGGTCGCCCGGGACGATGGCGAGGGCTCCACTGCTCAAAGGGGTAAGGATCCCTTCCTGGGTATCGAGCCGAAAAGTCGCCTTGCGGGCGTTCTTGTCGGGACCGTGGCAGGCAAAGCACTTTTCGGAAAGGATCGGCCGAATATCGCGGTTGAACTCGACGACTGAGGGCTCAGGTGGAGACGCAGCCCTCAGCTGGATGGGTAGAGAACTTGTCCAGAGCAGGAGTTGGCCGATACCCAACAGTGTGAGGCAGCGTACTAGTCTGGGCGCCCGTTCACCGAACATGGGTCAATGTTAGCCTGGCTATTGCATCCTTGTATACTGGAATCACGCTCACTTCTCCACCGACAACTGCTCCACTATCAGGGTTGAACCCGGCGCGATGTCGAAACGGCGATCAAGGCCTGCGTATCAATTCTCTGGAGCAGACCCAAGGCCACTACCAGGGCTCCATTGGTTGATTGGATGGTCATGGTACCGGTGAAATCCGCGGGATTGGAGTTGAAGAAGTTCTGGAACAGCCGGGCCTGGTCCACGAAGACAGCGATCTGCTGCTGAGGTGCCAGAACCACCGAAACCCTACTGCGCTGGTTGCCAACGCTGTCGATCAGGGTGACGTTCAGCGTGACGGAGTTGTTCCTGTCCGGATTGTAGAGGGCCACTCCGGTGTTTTCCGACGAATTCCGGCTGGCGAAGATCTGTTGATTGGCACTGGCCGGTGCGCTGTCGACGGAGACGAAGTTACCCAGGATGTCGAAGACTATCGTTGCTTCCAGGACCGAGGCTTCCCCCAGGTTGGAGGTGATCTCCAGGGGACCGATTACCAGGTTCCCGGTCCCAGCGGTCTGGACGTCGAAGACTCCTCCGGGCAGGACACTGTAACTGAGGCTGCTCACGTTGGAGCCTCCAATGGGTACAACCTGCGGATTTCCCGACTGATTGAAGAAGGCGATCGTTCCATTATCGGTGACGGTCCCGTTGTTTCGGAGGACCACTCGGGTCCGGTTCGGAGCTCCTGCCAGGAGTCCGTTGGCGTATTCGGCGATCAGGATGTTGGCAAAGGGGTTGAGGCTTTTGTAAAGGTAGAGGATGCCAGACCGGTCGTCTGGATTGAGCTGGGCGCCCCGTCCATCGAAGTGAGCCGAGGCCCGCATCAGAGCCTGGTCCAGAAGCGGGTTGGTGCAAGCCATGAACTGACCACAGGAGTGCCCAAGTCCCAGTGTGTGGCCTAGCTCGTGCGCGAAGACCTCTTCCGCCCGCCCGCCGCCTCCCGCAGCTTGGAAGGTGCAGTCGACCCCATCATTCATGACGATGTTTACTTCGATGACTGGAATGAAGCTTTGTCCTTCGAAGACTTGGACTTGTCCACGGGCGATGAACCCTCCCCGCCCCAGGACACCGCCGGAGGTGCAGCTGTAAGTGCCCGCGACTTCCCCGTTGGGATCGTCGAAGATGATGGCGTTGACTCCATCCTCTGCGAGACCTGCCGTCTCCGTCGTGGTACCCCCCACAGTGTAGTTGACACTGGCATCCGGAACCCCATTCCATGCTGCGATTGCGTTTTCGAACTCGGTAGTGCCGCCACCCGTCAGGCCCAGCTGCCCGTCCTGGTGGATTCTCCATTCCACGGTTCCCCCGTTGTCGAAGTCGAAAATCCGTGAACTGAAGCCTGAAATAGAAAAATCGTTGACAACGGCGTTACTCTGTCCAGAGACGAAATAGTCCATGGGCCGCGGGTCGCCCTGGCTGCGGTCCGCCAACCACCGGTAGAACTTTTCGAAGCCTCTCTGCTGGCCGTTGAATTGTCGCGAGGTTTCTGAGTTGTAGCTGAGGTCAGCGGCCTCGGCTATGTTACGGTAAGCGATCTGCCCGGTTCCGGACTTCATCTCCGTAAAGGCCCCCAGGGAGAGGTGAAGGATCGCCAGACTGCCATCGGGCCTGGAGACGAGGAAGAGAATCACTCGATCACCCACCCGAAAACCGGGGGAATCAAACAGCACCAGGAGAGTGCCGTCGGCGCTCTCCCCGCCCATCACGTCCACCGTGACAGATTGGGAAGGTGCCGAACCCTTGAGGAACTCCTCCACGTCGACCCGATAACGGGTAATGGGACGAGCCCAGAGGCCCGTCTCGCGGCTGGTGACGGTGCCCAATACGATCGATTCTGCCTGGTCGGCAAGATCTGCGTCTTTCATCATGACGTAGGAGGTGGCGACCAGTTGCGAGGTCATAGACATAATCAGCAGGGCAGTCATCCGGGCTAAGCTTGTCATCTTCAACTCCTTTTTATCGGTTGTGTCTTTGCTCCTGCAGCCGGATCCAGCTCCGGAGAGCGGTGCTTGCGATTCGGTGCTTTACTCTGGAGAACGGTATCTCTCAAACCAGGCCAGGCTGTAGTTCACCTTTGCGATCAAGTGGCTGGGGCGTTCGATGATGCCGTGCGAAGCTTCGGGAATTCTCACCATCGCGGTGTCTATCTTTCTCGCCTTGAGCGCCTGGTAGTATTGCTCGGTTTCGGAGATGGGTGTGCGGTAGTCGGATTCACCCGTGAGCAGCATCGTCGGGGTCGTGACGTTTCCAACCAGAGAGAGCGGCGAATACTTCCAGTAGGTTTCGAAATCTTCCCAGAAGGGTGCCGGCATCCAGTACCGGAGAAACGTCAGGTAGATGTCGCTGGTGCCGGCTGCACTGATCCAATTGATCACGGGTTTGGAAGCGACTGCTGCTCGGAAGCGGTTGGTCTTACCCACGATCCAGGCCGTCAGAACGCCGCCACCGGAGCCGCCCGTCACATAGAGCTGTCTGGGGTCCACGAAACCCTTCCGGATGGTAGCGTCAACGCCCGCCATCAGGTCATCGTAGTCCTGGCTCGGGTATTTCTGGTGGATGAGATTCGCAAACTCGATGCCGTAGCTGGTACTGCCTCTCGGGTTGACGTAGAGCACTACATAATCCTTCGCCGCCATGAGCTGAAGTTCGACCGCGAAATAGGGTCCATAGTAGGCGTAGGGTCCTCCGTGGATCTCCAGAATGAGCGGGTATTTCTTTCCCGGATCGAATCCTGGGGGCGTCATGATCCAGCCCTCGATCTCGCGATTGTCCACTGGGGATCGATAGGTCATTCTCTCCACCCGACCCAACGTTTTGTGTCCCAGGAGATCGTCGTTGAGATGAGTGAGTCTGGTAGTTTTGCCTCGGCTGTTTCAGATCGTTACCTCGGAAGGAGCTTGTGTTCCGGTCGAGGTATAGACAATCCCTACTTTGCCCACGTGGAAGGAGCCAGACCCGTAGGGGCGGCCCAGGGCCAGACCCCCTACGTCATCCACCAGGTTCCGGATCTGACCCTCAAGCGTGACGAGCGCCACACGAGTCAGGCCTCGGTCTCCGTACATGACATAGATCCCCTCGCCGTCAGGGGCCCACTGTGGACTCGAGACTGAGCGGTCCAGCTGGGCCGCCAAGGTCCGCTGGTTTCCCCCGTCTCGGTCCATCAGGTAGAGGTGGGCGGGTTGGTAGCTCAGCCCCTCGTCGTCGAAACCGGTATAGGCAATCGAAGATCCGTCGGGGGAAAGGGTAGGACTCGTGTCGGGTCCGTTTCTATCGGTCAGCGCCTTGATCTCGCCCTCGAGCGAGATCTTGTAGATCTCGGAACCTCGGGGTTCGGACTCCCAATCCGGGGAGCGGTTAGCGGTGATGAGAATTCCAGAGTTTTGGGGAAGCCAGACCGGTTCGCCAACATGGTTGTAATCCCCCTGCGTCAGCTGGCGCGGCGTGCCCCCCGTCGCAGGGAGTAGGAAGAGGTGTGAATGTCCTTCTTCTAGAGATCCTTGTCCGTCACTGCGGTAGTGCACGCTCTCGATCGCTTTCGGCTGGGGTGCCCATTCGGCGTTCTTAGGCTTTACCGGCGGCTTGGCCAAGGGCTCTGTCGAAGATATTCAACGCCTCTCAGGGCACCGACCGCACTCAGCTGCGGGCCAATTCCCTTACCTTCTCCGTCCAGGATGTGACAGCTGGAGCATTGGGCTCGTTGGTAGACACGCCGTCCCTGTTCGGGGTCTCCCTCGACTACGTCGGCCGATTGGCGCCCCAGGGAGAGGACGAAGGCCGCCACCAGGCTGACCTCTTTCTCCATCAGCATCCAGTTTCGTGGCATTCCCGTCCACGGAATACCGTCGCGAATGACCTCCTCAAGTCGCTCCAGGTTGGGCGCGCGCCGAAGCCGTGGATTGACAAGACTTGGTCCGGTCCCGCCCTTTCCTTCCATCCCATGGCAACGACCACACTGAAGCGAGAATAGTCGTCGCCCTTCTCGCAGCTCTGCCTCGAATGATTCTGGTGCGATGGAAAAAGCATACAGAGGACAGAAGAAAGCCACCAACAGAAGTAGGCTCGGGCGTCTTCTCATGGCGTACTCCAGGACCCTCCTGGGCGGGTCAGAAATGAGTGGACACCATCGCTTGAGAGGAGGGTCTTTGATAAGTCGAGCAATCATAGTGCCCGAGTTTTCATCCGTCAATCGGGCTTCTGCCTGAGGCCGAAAAGGAGGACATGGCTGAACTACCCAAGGGCTGATAGACTAAGGGTTCGGTCAAGAATAAGTTCGCAGAGTTCGTGCTCAGATTTGCACCAGATTTGGTCGCGAACGATTGAGCGAATCCGGAGGTGTAGCCAGGCCTACGTTGAGGATTTCGCGATTGAGGAGCGGCCGAAGATGGTGGGAAAGATGAGCGCGAGAATGTGAAGTTATTCTTGACCGAACCCTAAGCAGCGACTAAGGCCATGGGGCTAAATTCGCCGTGCCGATGCGCCAAAGGTGCTCAGGAATGAGATAGCTGACTATCACCAAGGAGGATCCCAGTGAACCAAAATGAACTAATCGGATTGGTCGGAGGTATCTTCGGCTGTGGACTAATAGCAATCTTCCTGGCCCTGTTTATTGCGGTCTGGTGGAAGTTGATATCCAAGACCGGAAATAGCGGTGCGCTGGCACTCCTGCTCGTGATACCTCTCGCGAACCTAATATTGGTAGTGTTCCTGGCATTCTCAGAATGGCCCCTGGAGCGCCGGGTCAAGGAGCTTGAAGCAGCTGCTCAAGTCCCTCAGGTGGACTGACTTGTCGCTGGGGCGAACTCCTACTGATCACTCCTGATTCAATCCAACAAGGAAACGGGTATATGGATTTCTTTTTTCAGCGGTCATACCGGGGACCGCTCCAAGGCGTGATTCTCGATTGGGCGGGGACTACGATGGACTACGGCTGCTTCGCCCCGGCGATCGTGTTCAGAGAAGTCTATAAACGCAAGGGCGTTGACATCACAATCGAACAGGCTCGTGAGCCCATGGGAGCTCACAAAAAGGTCCACATCCGGCAGATCTCGCAGATGGAACCGGTGGCCGAGAAGTGGGAAGAAGTCCATGGACGCCAGCCGAACGATGACGATGTCGGGCAGATGTTCGAGGACTTCGTGCCTCTGCAGCTGGACTGCCTTGCCGAGTATGCGGATTTGATTCCCGGCACGCTCGAAGCTGTCGCCGACTTCCGAAAGCGTGGCATGAAAATCGGTTCGACGACAGGCTACACCGGAGAAATGATGGACTTGCTCTGCCGAGAGGCTGAGAAGCGTGGATACGTTCCCGACGCGACAGTCTGCGCCACCCAGGTACCGTCCGGGCGACCCGCTCCCTGGATGTGCCTGCAGAACGCCTTCGACCTGCAGATCTATCCCATGGAGGCCTTTGTGAAAGTGGGCGACACTCTGCCCGATATCGCCGAAGGTCTCAACGCCGGCATGTGGACGATCGGGTTGGCCAAGACTGGCAATGAAGTGGGTATGACCGAAACCGAAGTCGAGGCGCTGGAACCGGGAATCCGGGCCCTCAAGCTAGAACGTGCTTACCAGCGGATGTACCATGCAGGAGCCCATTATGTCGTCGATGGCATCGGTGATACGCTTCCGCTCGTTGACGAGATCAACACCCGCCTTTCTCGGGGCGAACGCCCGTAAAACTTCAAGGTGTGACTTGAACCTCGGTTGGCCCTCACAAGATGAAATAGGCCAAATCGCTACCCCGATTGATATCATTTGAATCGTTTGACTTTAAACCGGACGGTAGTGGGGCGGAGCACTCAGTTCCCGTTGTTGCGGAGCCCAAAAAAGATGTTGTCGAAGAAGCCGTCGTTATAGCTCCCATCCACCCGCTCGGCAACCAGATACACATCGATAAGGCGAGTCCCGGCCGGAACAGTGATGCTGCCCTGATGCAGAAAAAAGTCATTGTTCGAACCGCTCCGAGGGCCTAGTTCAAGAGTGTCCAGAAATTCGAAATCCTCATCGAAGAAGTCGACGAAAACCGTAGCGTTGTCGTCGCTGCTGCCGAAGGATGCCAGAAAAGCGTTAACTACCGCCTCCACGTTGCCGGCATCTATCTGCACTGCCTGATTGGAAATGTCGATAGTTTGCAGAGCATCGGAAAAGTCGGCGTTGGGTCCACCCGAGAAAAAGTTGCTCCCGCCCGAGATCCGGTCGCCTTGAGCGGTACTGGGAAAGGAGGCTACCCCGTATTGCACCGCCGTAAAATTGTCGAGGGTGTCCCAGCCGGGGATCGCCACCACGCTGCCATCGGCCGATCCCAAACCGGTCTCGGCTCCCGGGTTCACGACTAGATTAGTCAGCAGCGGGGCAGAGAAAACACCACTGGATTGCCCCATCGCGTCCCTGACCTCGATCTCGACCCGGTCCAGCAAGTCCGCTTCTCCGTCAAAGCCACTCACCCATATCGCTAGATTGCAACATTGAAAGTCGGTGAGATCGATGTCGTCAGGCGAGGAAGCAGTTAACGACAGCTCGCTCTGATTACCCTGAAAGAACTCGAAATCTACGGCGGTGATGTCACCGTCCGCATCGTTGAGATCAATCGAGGTGACGACCAGGCCGGGATGCACGGTCGACGCCCGCACATCGGTGACCGCGGGACCGGTCCCACTAGCCAGCTTATCGAACTCGATCGCATTGGAAGTTCCCCCACCGGGAGTGGGGTTAAAGACGGTGATGGTGGCGCTGCCGGTGCTCTGGATATCAGAGGCCGGAATCGCTGCCTCCAGCTGTGCGCTGCTGATGAACGTCGTGGATCGATTGGATCCGTTCCACCTCACCGTCGAGCCCGGGACAAAGTTCTCGCCGTTGACGGTCAAGGTAAAGGCGGGACTACCGACGGCTCTGGAATCGGGATCGATACTGGTAATCGCCGGCACCGGGTTGGAGGCGTTTACTTGAAAGGTCCGGCCGTCGGACGTACCTCCCCCAGGCGAGGGAGAAAAAACGGTCACTTCCACCTGCCCGGCTTCCGCCAGATCCTCGTCGCCGATCTGAGCCTCAAGATTCCGGCCGTCGACAAAGGTGGTGGGTCGATCTGACCCGTTCCAACGGACGACCGAGGCGGCCACAAAGTCTTGCCCCCGCACCTCTAGAGTCAGCGCGGAAGTGCCCTGGGCGGCGCTGCTGGGGTTGAGACTGTTCAGCACCGGTACCGGATTGGTCGGTGGAGGCAGCGTCGAGGTCCCAAAGCGGAGGCCACTGATCGCCGAGAGCGCCCTCAGGTCGTTGTACCCGAAAAGAGCGAAGGACGAGGTGGGAAGACTCGAAGAATATGTAAAATAGCCCCCTCCCATATTGCTGGATGCGGGAATAATGCTCGGTAACGTAAGCGAGAACCTGCCAAAGGGGCGCAGTGTGCTGGTCCAGCGGCCCACGCGAGTGGAATCCGCTTCGAATACCTCCACCACCACGTCTGTCGGATCGGGGTTGGGATTCTGGGCCGAGAGGCCGGTGAACAGGCCCAACACGGTGGCTATATGGGCGTAGGCCGCAAACTTACCGGGAGTATAGTCCAGTGGTAGGACGGCAAGGTAGTTCTTAGCGGCGGACGGATCACCGAAGACCACATTCCCAAGCAAACCCTGGATGTCACTCTCGATGATGACCGAGCCCACTTAAGCGGGTGTTCAGTGCGGCCGGTAACCTGATCCTTGTTTTCGGCCTACCCCACTAGTCTCGACGACGAGGCAAGGAGAGATCCCATGAAAGTGCGGAGATTCAACTATCTGGGTCGGCTGGCCTGTGGGGTTGTCGTACTATGGGTGTCCTCTAGCAGCTGCAGTCCTGGCGCCGTCGAAGAAGCCTCCGTAGCTGCCGGAGTCACGATGGATACGAGTAATCCCAAGGTCGAAGAAGCTACCTTCTTTGCCTTCGACGACGTATCGGTGCCCTTCCTCGACAACCTGGTGCTGACGATGCACTCTCCCAGAAAACATTCGCAGAATCCGCTGGTGAAACTGGGCAGCCCGGGAGAGCCCGATGAGTGGTCGGTTCAATTCTACGGCTCTATCATTCGACACCAAGGAAAGTTCAAGCTCTGGTACGTAGCCGCTGACGAAGAAGCCTTCGACTTCTATAAAGACGAACGGGGCTTCTTTGGCTGGCAGCCGGCCTATGCCGAGAGCGAAGACGGCATTGACTGGGTCAAACCCAAGCTGGGATTGGTCGAGTACAAGGGGAGCAAAGACAACAACCTGGTCCTGCTGGAGCCGCCCGGAGTCATGGGATTGCACCTGGCCGTCCTCCATGAGCCCGAGGATCCGGATCCTTCCAGACGCTTCAAAATGATGCTCTATGTGCGTTGGGCAGAGGGAGATACCTCGGTGCCCCTCTTCAGTGAAGATGGTCTCAGATGGCAGCTGGGCGTGGATGCCAGGTTTGAGAACTACAAGCTCATGACGGAGGATCTCGTCCTTCCTGCCCAGCACTTCGAGCAGGGAGGCTTGTACAAGTGGAAGGGACTCTACTACCTACCGGGACAGCAGCTCCGCCCTTGGGTGTGGCTGCCCAACGGACAGGCGGCGGGTCGACTCATGACTATCTTCCGCTCTCCCGATCTGATCCACTGGTCCGACACTCGGACCCTTGCCTTCGTCCGCCACGGATACCGTTCGGCTCCCGCCGGCCAGGGAGAGGAGGCCCACGAACCGGCTGGAGTCTGGAACCGGGGTAATGTCTTGCTTGCTACCTATGGGCTTTGGCACGGAGCACCAAAGCCCCAGGACCGGTCCATGGACCTGGGCTTTCTCATCAGCAACGACGGTCACCACTTCAGGGAACCTGAGCCCGACTTTGTTTTTATTTCAAGGGGACCAGATGGCAGCTGGGATCAGGGTGGGCTGATCCACGGACAGGGCTACGAGCAGGTCGACGACGAAACCTTCATCTACTACGGCCACTGGGATCTACGGTTGGGGACCGACTACCGCCCACGGGGCGGGCTGGGACTGGTAACGCTGGAGCAAGACCGCTTCGGCTCTCTCTCACTCAAAGATCCAATCAAGCCTGCTGCCCTGGTCACAAACTCCATGCGGGTGGATGGAACCGCACGAGTGTACTTCAACGCGTCCGGTGTCTCGAAGAGAGGTTGGTTCAAGGTGGAGCTACTGGATGCACGGGAAAAACCCCTCCCTGGTTACTCGGGCGAAGTGGCGGCGCTGGTTCGGAGATCGGGACTCAGGGTGCCGGTGAACTGGGAAGGAAGGGACGTTATCTCGGGACTCGATGGCAACTTCAAAATCCGCGTCAGCTTCGAGGGCGATCAGAGACAGGATCTAGGATTCCATGCGCTCTACGTGAGCACCACGGACTGAGTCGACATTATGGGAAATCAGCTCAAGATTGCAAGAATCGATATTCACGAATTTCAATGGGAAACGCCAAACCTGGCTCTGGATGATTACTACAACGGCTTCAATCTGGTCTATAAGGCCGGTGCCACGCTGAAGCGGACTGAACATGTTCTGCAAATCCATACCGACCAGGGCATCACTGGAGAGTTTGCCGGAGGCAGTCCCAGTGATTATGCGCAAATGAGAAGCTTTTTCGACTACCTCATCGGACGGAACCCTTTACGGCGTGAATTGATTTACAACGATGTGAAACGCGCCTTGCGCAAGCAGGACCGCCTGAGTATGGGTCTGGTGGATATCGCCTTATGGGATATTGCCGGGAAAATCTACAATGCTCCCGTTTGGGAACTACTTGGGGGGTACCGGACCAGTATTCCTGCCTACGCATCCACCTACCATGGAGACGAAAACGGTGGCCTCGACAGCCCCGAGGCGTTTGCTGACTTTGCCCAGCAATGTTCCGATATGGGCTATCGAGCCTTCAAGATCCATGGCTGGAGCAACGCCCCTATTCAGCGGGAGGCCGATAACGTTCTAGCGGTGCGCCAACAAGTCGGAAAGAAGATGGCCTTGATGCTCGATCCGGCGTGCGAGTATGAGACCTTCGCCGATGCCCTTTACGTTGGACGGGCTTGTGACGAGGCCGATTTCTTCTGGTATGAGGATCCCTTCAAGGATGGTGGAATCTCGTTCTTTGCCCAACGCAAACTGCGCCAGATGATCAAGACTCCGATTCTGATGGGTGAGCATGTTCGTAGCTTGGAGCCCAAGGTCGATATGGTTGTGGCCGAAGCAACGGATTACATGCGGGTAAACCCCACCTATGATTTGGGCATAACCGGAGCGATGAAGGTGGCTCACGCGGCCGAAGGTTTTGGCCTGGACGTCGAAATCCATGCGCCCGGCCCAGCCCAGCGTCACTGTCTGGCGGCTATCCGAAATGCCAACTATTACGAGCTAGGCCTCGTTCACCCCGAGGCCCCCAGCTCCTCGCCGCCTTTCTACACCAACTACAGCGACGATCTAGACGCCATCGACGAAAACGGGCATGTCCCTATACCCGATGGTCCTGGACTGGGGGTCGAGATCGATTGGGATTTCGTAGAGGGCCACCGTACCGGCTTGCAAAGTTACCCCTAGAATCCGGCTCGTGGCAGCTTCCAAGCCGCCGTTCGTCGGGTCTGAGAAATGCGGGCTAGCCCTGCCTTTTACCCGTAATCCTGTGCAGGACAAAGTCATGTTTCTGGGTCTCCCAGTGCGAACCCTTCACACAGGAGCTGGAGGTGGGAATAACCCTGCCATATCAACTCATGCCCCGGGGGCGCATCCTGGTT
>JAKZYH010000458.1:0-3804 GCA_047514575.1 Acidobacteriota bacterium
AAGCATGACCGAGGCGGTCCTCCTCTACAATCCCGCGGCCGGACGCTTTCCTCTCTCTGAGAAACGCCTGCGTTCCTTGGTGCAGCTCCTGAAGCAGCATGGTGTAAGGGCCGAGCCAGTGAGCACGCGCCTCCCCCGCGCAGCTGTGCCGAACTCCGAACCCGATTCAACTGAGACACTACTGCCCAGTTCCCGGGACTCAAGGTTGGACCTGGCCGGCAAGGATCGGTTGATTGTCTACGGGGGGGACGGGACCCTTCATGAGGCCTTCCGGCTGGTGGCTCCCTGGAAGATTCCAGTGGCGGTGTTACCGGCGGGGACCGCCAACGTGTTGGCCCGTGAACTGGGCATCCCTCTGCGCCTCAAGGACGCCCTGCCGATCGCGGCTTCGGGGACGGCGAGGAGCATCTGTCTGGGGGAAGGAAATGGGAGGTGCTTTCACCTGATGTCGGGTATCGGGCTTGATGCTGAAGTGATCGCGAGGGTGCCTCCAGGCTTGAAGAAGACCCTGGGAATAGGAGCCTACTGGTTGACGGGATTGGCGTCTCTTTGGAATTGTCCTCTTCGGCCTTTTCACGTGACCCTGGACGGGACCGAATGGGAAGCCAGCTTCGCGGTGATTGCAAACGCGCGCCGATACGGGGGCCATCTCTTGATGGCGCCTCAAGCCAGCGTCTACGAAGAGTGCCTGGACGTGTGTCTGTTTACCTCCAAGCGGAAGACTCGCTTTCTGCACTATCTGTGGGGAGTCCTCAGAAGAAAGCACCTGGATTACCCGGATGTGGTCTACCGAAAGGTCCAACGGGTCGAAGTTGCCGGGGATCCTTCAGTACCGGTTCAGATGGACGGTGAGCTGGTGGGAAACCTCCCCATGAGCTTCTCGGTCTACAGACGGGGAGTTCAGGTCGTGGTGCCTTAATTCTTGGTGGCGTCTACTCTCAAAGAAGTGTGTGCCAAGTCGCTCGGATCGACAATATACTACCCTGAAGCTGGATCACACTGGCCGATCGCCCTTGATGGTCACTCGGAGGCCACGCCGACGGTGGGGATAGTAGTCCCACATGGCGTGGTGTTGAGCACAGCGGTTGTCCCAGAATGCCACCGAGCCCGGCTGCCACTGGAAACGGCACTGGAATTCGGGTTTCTCAAGGTGTTCCAACACCGTGGCGAGGACGGCATCGCTTTCGTGCCTCGTGAGTTCGAGAATGTGAGTGGTGAAGAGGCGGTTCACGAACAGGACCTTTCGGCCGCTCACCGGGTGAGTGCGGACTACCGGATGTTCGGCTTTCGGGTATGTCCTGCCTTCTTCCTGGGCATCTTGATATCGACCGCGGTAGACGTACTCACCGTCGTGCAATGCAGTCAAACCCTCGAGAAACCGCTGCATTGGAGTCGAGAGGGCCTCAAAGGCCGCAGACATATTTGCGAACAGGGTGTCACCGCCTACGGGAGGCACCTCGAGCATCTGCAGGATAGTACCCAGCGGGGGCGCAAGATCGCAAGAAACATCCGAGTGCCACTGCCCTCCTGCGATGCGCTGGGTATGCTCGTCACTGTAGATCTCCATGATCTCGGGATGACCTTTGAGGAGCCGGGGCCAAGCCGGATGCAGGTGTAGCTCCCCGAAGCAACGACCCAGTGCTTTCTGCTGTTCGGGTGTCATCGTCTGGTCTCGGAAGAACAGCACACCGTACTCGGCGAGCTCGCGGCTAAGTGCATCCACTATTCCCTCTTCGATAGGCGCCGACAGGTCGAGGCCGTGTACCTCGGCGCCACAACATGCGGTCACTGGCCTGAACTCGAGTGTTTGGGCTGCCATCCTTCTCCTTTTTACGGCTACCTATCTAATTTAACTGCTTCTGAGTATTTCTCCAGAGCGGTGATCCGTGAGTCATCGTTCGGTCACCTCGGTAGAGGAGGGCAGGCTAAAGGCTAAGAAGGAGTCCCCAGCCGGGGTTCCAATGTAACCAGCCCCACCGGCTGCGATCACGACGAAGTGGCATCCGTCAAGCATGTAGGTGCTGGGCGTGGCATAGCCGCCGGCCGGAAGCGAATACTCCCACAGAAGCTGGCCGGTGTCCTTGTCGAAAGCGTGGAACTTTTCGTCCCTGGTGGCTCCGATGAAAACAAGCCCGCCGGCGGTGACGATGGTTCCGCCCAAGTTCAAGGCTCCAGTGGGTGGAATTCCACGAGCCGTAAGCTCCGGGTACTCCCCCAACGGCACCTGCCACCGGAACTCTCCCTGGTTGAGGTCGATGGCTGTGAGCACTCCCCAGGGGGGTTCGTTGGCTGGATAACCCTCGTCATCGCGGAAGAGTGGAGAGGGGATACGCTTGTAGCGGTAGCCTTTCCCAGGCTCCGCCTTCACCAGGGTCAGGACGTGTAACACATTGTTCGAGTTGACGTAGAGGATTCCGGTGGTTGGGTCGAATGAGGCCCCCGACCAGGCGGCCCCGCCGTAGAATCCTGGAACGACCAGGGTCCCCTCTAGACTCGGTGGATTGAAGGCCGATCCGGCTCGAACCTTCCGATACTTTTCTAGCGCCACATCGTGGGCCTCTTTAGAGATGTTCGTCAGGTCATCCTCACCGTAGTCCTGGCGTGCGAAGGGCGGTGGCTTGACCGGGATGGGTTGAGTCGGCCAGGCTTCCTCACCGGGGACATCGGAGGGCGGCACGGGCCGCTCCTCGATTTCGAACAGCGGCTTGCCGGTTACTCGATCGAATAGAAATACATAGCCCTGCTTACCGACCTGAGCCACAGCGTCGATCTGTTTGCCACCGTGCGTCACCTGCACCAGGTTGGGATAGACCGGTAGGTCGTGATCCCAGAGGTCATGATGCACGGTTTGAAAATGCCAGATTCGCCGTCCCGTCCTGGCATCAAGCGCCACCACCGAATTCGCAAACAGGTTCTGTCCTTTTCGGTCGCCGCCGTAATAGTCATATGCGGCCGATCCCAGGCCGACGAAGACCATGCCTCGCTTCTCATCGACACTGGCACCACCCCAGGCATTGGCGCCGCCACGGTCCTTCCACGAGTCTCCTTCCCAGGTGTCGTTGCCAAACTCACCCGGCCTCGGCACGGTGTGGAAGCGCCAGACCTCCCGGCCTGAGCGGACATCGAAAGCTCGCACATCGCCCGGTGCCACCGGGCCTGGACCCTCGTCACTCGAGACGCCGAGAATGACGATGTCCTGGTAAATGGCTGGAGCCGCGGTGGGCCCGTATCGAAGACGCGAGATGTCCCGTTTGATTTCCTTCCGAAGATCCAGGGTACCCCCTTGGCCGAAGCCCGGATCCGGCTCGCCGGTCCTGGCATCCAGAGAGAACAGGCGGCTGTCGGCGGAGCCGTGTAGGATGCGCCGCTCTCCCCCCTCTCTACCGTCCGACCAGTACGCAACCCCTCGGTTCACACCGGCCGAAGCCACTCGTGCAAGCTTTCCGTCTCCCACCGTTGGGTGGGGAGGCGGATCGAACCTCCACAGCTGCCGCCCGCTGGCTGCGTCCAGGGCCACCACCTTCAGATAGGCGGTCGTGATATACATCACCCCATCGATCACGATCGGAGTGCACTCGATGATTTTGCCCCTCCTGCCCTTCAGTTCCCCGGTGTGATAGGTCCAGGCGACTTTCAGGTTGTCCACGTTCTTGCGGTTGATCTGATCGAGCGGGGAATAGCGCATGTGACCGCGATCTCCGCCGACGCTGATCCAATCTCGCTGCTTGCCCTGAGTTCTGGCATGGACCTTGTGGCTGAACGGGATCGGCTGCTGAGGAGGCGGTGCTAGGTTCTCAATAGTGC
>JAKZYH010000459.1:0-14279 GCA_047514575.1 Acidobacteriota bacterium
CATGTCCAGGTCGTGGGCTCCGTCGTCGCCCATGTCGCCGTTGCCGTAGTCCCGGTAGAGGCGCCAGGTCCGGTGGAATCGATTGGGGTTGAAGGGACGTTTGGGGGCCGGACCCAGCCACCTGTCATAGTCTACTCCGGCGGGAACGGGGGCATCCGGCTTGGGCTCCATCCCATGGCCCCGCTGGACGTTCCAGGCCTTGGTCATCTTGATCTCGCCCAGAATTCCAGACTCCAACACTTCGCCCGCCAGAAACGTCACCTCGGTGTTACGCATCTGAGTCCCGTGCTGCACCAAACGGTTGTGTTTGCGCGCGGCCTCGACCAGCGCCCTGCCCTCCTGGAAGACGTGGCTGGCGGGTTTTTCCACATAGCAATCCTTGCCTGCCGCGAGCGCCGGCAGAGCGATGGGACAGTGCCAGTGATGCGGGGTGGCGATCACCACGGCGTCCACAGCGGAATCCTGTAGCACTTCCCGAAAGTCGGACACCAGCTTGGGCTTCTCGTGGTGAGACTTGGCGACCGTCTCAACGCCTCGAGCCAGCACGCTCTCATCGACGTCACACAGACTAACGATCCGGACGTCCGAACGCTTGGTCAGATTACGCAGATGGCCGTGGCCCATGCCGTTGACCCCGATCACGGTTACCCCGATTCTGTCTCCGGGAGAGGCCGCAACGGTGCGGATAGCCGCGCCGCCGAGGGTGGCTGCGCCTATAGATCTGGTAAGAAAGCGCCTTCTGTGGATGGGTTTCATGTGATGGTTCTCCCTATTTACAGTCGTCAGACGATGAGGCCGCTCGCGGTGAGCAGGGCCTTTTGGACGTTCAGATCATGCTCGGGTGTAAAGAACTCCACTTGCCGACCTTCTCTGATGGCGCCGGCCAGATCATCCAGGTCCGGAAGGTATCGTTCTGAAGGACCTAGTGGCACCTCCTGCGTCCCCGCTCGGTAGTCACCCTGTCTGGAGCTCAAGACCATCCTCATCCGAGGGCGATCTGGCGAATCGATCAGGATCGATCCCTTCTCTCCGAAGATATAGAAGTAGAGGTTGCCGTCTCGGGTGTGACTCTTGACCAACGCGACCGCCGGGTCGAACTCAAACATGGCCAGCACATCATCTTCCAGTTTGTCAGGAACCGGATCGCTATGCCGCAGCACCGGACTGACGCGCACAGGATTGCCCAGGAGCCAGATCAGCGCATCGATCATGTGTCCGCAGATCTCGAACATCTGCCCTCCTGGATACCGGTCCAGTCGGCGCCGGCCAGCTGGACTCAAAGTGTCGTTCATCTGGCAGGCTACCGAGCGAATTGGTCCTAACCAGTTCTCCTGAAGAGCCCGATGAGCTAGACGGAAAGCCGGGTTGTAGCGGTAGACGTAACCCATCTGAATCAGAAGCTCGCGACGTCCCGCCTCGTCGAGAATCTGCGTGAGAGCCCTAAAGTCGGCTCCGGGAGGTTTATCGATCTTGGTGTGTTTGTTCGCCTCAACTGCCATCCGCGAGTAGGTAAGGGCCTCCAGGGGGTCGGTTTCGACGCAAACCATCTGCACCCGCTTGTCCGCCAACAGAGAATCCACCTCCATCCACGTCACGCCTTCCCATCGTGAATCCTTCTTGGCTCGCTTCAAGAGGTCTGGGTTCGGTTCCGCCACACCAAGCAGGCTGTAGTTCTGGGATCGTTCAATCGCCTTCCGATGTCCCAGGGCATGCGGGTGGGTTGTACCGATCAGGGCGGCTCCAATTTGGTCGTGTCTAGCGGGCGGCTTTGCTAGAGCGGCCACTCCCAGGGAGCTTGCCGCGACTGCGCCGTTGATAGAACGGGATAAGAACTGTCTTCTCGGGATGCGTGACATTGCCTGGGCCTCCGTCAGTAGAATCGAAATGAACGTTCAATGTCAAAAGAGTGTACTTCAACTGAGGACGCCACTTCTATCGCCTTGCACCATCACCTGTCCTGTGATTCCATTGGGTCCGAAATGACTGTCACTCGGGACCTGGCGCGTTATTCGAAAGGTGGTGAGCATGAAATCCTGGAAGCGGAAGCTTCGGATGGGAATGGTTGGGGGCGGTCAGGGCGCGTTCATCGGCGGCGTCCACCGGATAGCGGCCAGCCTCGATCAACAGGTCGAACTCGCTGCCGGCTGCTTTTCTCAGGACTTTGAAAACACCAGGTCCACCGGCAAAGAGCTGTATCTGGATGAGACCCGTTGCTACCCGAGCTACGAGGAAATGGCGAAAGCCGAGGCGGCTCTTCCCCCTGAGAAGCGCATCGACTTCGTCAGCGTCGTTACTCCGAATGTCTCCCACTTCGACATCGCCAGGACCTTCCTGGAGTCAGGATTCCACGTCGTCTGCGACAAGCCCGTCACCTACAGCCTGGAACAGGCCCAGGAGCTTTGCCAGGTAGTGGAGCAGACTGGGCTCGTCTTCGCCCTGACCCACAATTACACGGGTCATCCCATGGTCAGGCACGCCCGACATCTCTTCCGTTCCCAGGAGATGGGCAGGGTACGGAAGGTAGTGGTGGAATACCTTCAAGATTTTCTCAGCGTCCAGCACGAAAAGCTCGGTCATAAGCAGGCCTCCTGGCGAGTGGATCCCGCTCAGGCGGGTATCGGAGGCACTCTGGGCGACCTGGGGACTCACTGTGTCAACTTGCTGGAGTACGTGACCGGCGACCCGATCGCGGAGATCTGCGCCGACAAGAGCACCTTTCTTCCCAATCGGACCTTGGATGAAGATGCCAATGTCTTGCTTCGCTTCAGGGGAGGAGGAAAAGGTGTCCTCACCATCAGCCAGATCGCGACCGGCGAGGAGAATGGACTGAGGCTTCGGGTCTATGCTTCCGAAGGTGCCATCCTATGGGCTCAAGAAGAACCCAACTCCCTCGGTGTTTATCGCTACGGCCAGCCCAGGCAGACCCTGACGCGGGCTCAGGCCGGATATCTGTCGGAGGACGCTAGCGCCGTAACCCGTATCCCTCCCGGACACCCCGAAGGTTACCTGGAGGCCTTTGCCACCATCTATTCTGGTGCGGTGGAAGCGATTCGAAGGTACATCGATGGTGCTCCTCTCTCGACGGAAGACTATGACTTCCCCACGGTCTACGACGGCCGTCGGGGCATGGAGTTCATTACCAGAGCGGTTGAGTCCAGCGAAAAAGGGTCGGTCTGGGTGAAGATGTGACCACCCGAAAGAAAGGCACAAGATGAATCACGAAAAGAGTTGTTTCTTGGGGATCGGCTTTCTATTCCTCGTTGGTGCGCTTTCTTCCCACCTCTTGTTGGGGTCGGGACATGAGCCTGGTTTCGTCTCCCTTTTCAATGGAAAGAACCTGGACGGCTGGATCATGGTCGACCAGAAGGGGGGCGGCTACGTCGTCAAGGACGGTGTCCTGCTCAGCGCAGCCGACGAAAGCGGCAATCTCCTCACGGAAAAGGAATATGCCAACTTTGTCTTCCGCTTTGAGTTCAAGCTCCAGGAGGGTGGCAACAACGGGGTTGCGATCAGAGCCCCGGGGGAGGGTCTAACGTCCGTTGCGGGGACGGAGATCCAGATCCTGGACAACCCCGCTGCCAAGTTCGCGAACATCAAGCCGTATCAGGTGCATGGCTCGGTCTACGGGCTGGTCCCGGCCCGCCGAGGCGCGCTGAAACCGTTCGGAGAATGGAATCAGGAGGAGATCGTTTGTATCGGCCGGCGCATCCAGGTGACGCTGAACGACAAGGTGATCGTGAGTGCAAACCTGAACGATGTCCAAGGCCCAGAGGTACTACAAGCTCATCCCGGCTTTATGCGTTCCAGTGGACACCTTGGATTGCTCGGCCACAGCAGTGAAGTGGCCTTCCGCAAGATCCGCATCAAGGATCTGGGAGAACAGCAAGTAGACAATCTGGCTCCGGAGGGTTTTGAAGCCCTGTTCAATGGCATGGATTTGGCCAATTGGAAGGGACTGGTAGCCGATCCACTCAAGCGTTCCAAGATGTCCCCAGAGGAACTGGCAGCCGCCCAGAAAGAGGCCGACGCCAAGATGCGGGCTCACTGGAAGGTTGTCGACGCAATGCTGCAGTTCGATGGAAAGGGGGCGAGTCTCTGCAGTCTCAAAGACTACGGAGATTTCGAGCTCTGGGTGGACTGGAAGATCGGAACCAAAGGGGACAGTGGCATCTACCTTCGAGGCAGCCCCCAGGTACAGATCTGGGACGATCCCGAGGGATCCGGCGCGCTCTGGAACAACAAGAAGAACCCAGCTAAACCGCTAGTGGTGGCAGATAAGCCAGTCGGTCAATGGAATCAGTTCCGCATTCTGATGACAGGGGAGAAGGTCACAGTTTTTCTGAATCATCAACTGGTAGTGCACAATGTCACCTTGGAGAACTACTGGGATAGGACCAAACCCATCTTCCCCGCCGGATCGATCGAGCTCCAGAGTCACGGAAATCCACTCTACTTCAAGAATGTCTACGTGAGAGCGATTCGGCGCGACTAGATCGTGAAAGGTCGTGGTGGTGGCCTCCAGGCCGCCGGTATTTTTTGCTTCGAGCCTTTGGCTAGAAGCAGGGCGGCCTGGAGGCCACCCCCACTAGGGACAAGTGGCGAAGGCCGACGTATCCTGGATCGGCTGGAACGCGGTGTTTAGCGGGTTGAAATACTCCTTTGACGAACCGGTCTGAGTGTCGGTCACCGTTAGGGTGACCTCAACATCGGTCAGCCCGGCGGCGAAAACCCAGAAACTGTTGAAGCCTTCAAGGTCACAGGCATCGAGGACCTTGACCACCATCTCGATGTTGTCAGGATCGAAGAAAAAGAATACTCCGTAATCGTCGAACTGAGTCCCCTGGGCCAGCTGCAAGGGATCGTTTTCAGAGTTGCGTGTCCGGAGCTGAGTTCGGAAACGCCCGGCAGGTCCCAGGCACAACGTATTCTGGTTGCTATTACACTTGTCGTTGGCTGGACCTACCTGGTGGTCGGCGACTGAGAGCAGCCCCCCGCTGTTGATCTCGTGGAACACCGCAGCGATCCCACCTGCTCGGCCCAAATTGGGAAGAGGGCAGATCTCCCAGGTGGCACTGAGTGGAACTTGAGTCGGGTCCAGCCCCGTATTGACCTCCCATAGCGTTCTGGCTCGATGCTCTCCGTTGGTGGAAAAAGTGTCTACATCCAAGACATTGCCGTTTGGTCCGCGGATGGTTGACCTCACAGTCGCGTCGATTGGATCATTGGGCGGTCCGACGATGGCGACCGCGGGAGTGTTCTGCTGAGGGTGGATGGGCGCCATAGCACAACTGCCGAGAGGAATGAGTTTGTCCAGGGAGTAGGGATAGGTAAACGAGTCATCGAAGCTGGGACAATCGATTTCATATCCGGCTTGGTAGAACAATCCCGATGGGCATTGGGCGAAGATGGTTAGAGCGTTTGTCGTGAACCCTTGCGCTCCGGAGGGCCGAACGAAGTTAAATCTCACGGTGCCATCAGCAGGGATATTGGCAGTGAATGTGTTGCTGATTCCCGTCTGGCCTCCTTTGAGGAGGAAGGCTTCGCCGTCACGCGCCGCGGTGATCTCGATCGGGATCCTGGGGTTCAGACCGGCGCCACGATGAAGCTGGCCAAAGATTTGACACTGCTGTCCCAGTCGATTGGTTATGTCGGTGAAGGATTTATAGTTGCATCCCGCGAATCGACCGACGGCAAGCTGAGGGGCGGTCCCCGCCATTACTGAAAAAAAGGATACCAAGACAACGCAGATCAGAATACTTGTATGAACCACGCTAAGTCTTACCATCGTTTCCCTTCCTCTCTCTTGTTCGGACCTTGGTCTTTAGAACCCGTAACTTGTAACTTGTCATTTGCAACCCGTCTTCACGCAACCCCGCACCAGTCCATCGCAGCTGCCGCATAGGCTTTGGCTGCCACCATCAGTTCGTCGATGTCCAGGAACTCGTCCACGGCATGCGCGTGCAGTAGACTGCCGGGACCATAGACCACACTGGGAATTCCACCCTGGCTCAGAAAGACAGCGTCGCAGACGGCATAGAAGCCCTGCACCACCGCGGGTCCCTCGAAACGGGTTCCCTGGGCTGCGAGCTCGTGGGCCTGTCCGATAGTGGTACAGATGGGATGGTCCTCGTCCACTGAAAAGGGGGGCCAGTGGAGCTTCCACTCGATCTCGGGAGGATGGTCGCGAAGCCACTCGTCCAGCGCAGCCGAGTGCCGGATATAGTCCTCGATCTCCTTCTTGACGTCCTCGACGTCCTCGTCGGGGTGGTGCCAGATGGCATATTCAATAGTGCAGAATTCCGAGATGAAGAAGGGGACGGCCACGCCATGCGGGGCCCCCGTGATCACACCGGGGTGCAGCGTGAAGTGCCCGGGCTTGAAGAGAGGATGTTTCTTGGTCAGTCCCCATTCCTGCTCCAGCTTCTGGATGCAGTTGAAGATGAAGACTCCCTTGTCGATGGCGTTCACCGCGACCTTGGCTCCGGCACCTCCGGCCCGGAAGGTCTCGCCTCGGGTCGCGGCGTGACTGGACTTGCCGCGACACGTGACGGCCATCCAGAGGAGCCCCGGGCTGACGGGCACGACGGCCAGGGGAGCCTCTGGAGCTGACGGCTCCGAGACGATAGCAGCATCGGCTTTGTAGCCTCGGCGGATCGTAGCCGAAGCTCCCGCTTCGTGGTCCATGACCTCTTCACCCACGACGCTTTCCAGGATCAGATCGCCCTGGAGCTTGATCCCCAGGTTCTGAAGAGCCTTGGCCGCCATTGCCTGGGCTACCACGGGGCCCTTCATGTCACAGGATCCGCGCCCGTAGATCTTTCCGTCTTCGACCCGGCCACTGTAGGGATCCGACCACTTCCAGTCTTCGTGGCGTCCTACCGGAACGGTATCGATATGGCCGTTGAAGATCAGAGACTTGCCGCCGCCACTGCCCTTCAAGACACCGACCGCGTTGGCGCGTCTAGCCTCCTCTTCCCAGAGATCGACCTCGCAGCCGATCGACCGGTAAAGCTCACCGATCAACTCGTTGGCACGAGTTTCGCCCCCCAGAACCTCTTCTGAGACCACTCCTGGATATTTGGGATTGACGCTGGGAACCTGAACGACCCGGCTGATTGTCTCTACGATCTCGGCCTTCATCTGGTCGATGGCCTCAAACGCTCTCTTGGTCTCATTCATTGCTGGGCTCCTTGGTGAAGCACTCCGATGCTGTCATCAGTGTGAAATATCGAGTCCGTTTGGTTCGGATGCTAGGGTGAGCAGTTCCGGCTGTCAAGCTCAAACCGGAAGGCTTCTGTGCCGGAAAGTCGGCACTTGCCGGTCTCGACTTTCTCCAGCCGACCGAGCTATCCTGGCATCCACACTGATTTGTGTTCCGCTGCTCTAAACAAGCCAGGAGGTAGCATGTCGAAGAGAGGAAGTTCGCGTCGGGATTTTATCAAAGTGGCTGCGGTTACAGCGCCCATGGCTCCGGCTATTCTGGCGCGTGGACGGGCGAGAGAATCGGGTGGCAGTCGGACTGTTGCTCCCAATGACTCGATTCGCTTCGCGACGATCGGTATGGGCGGAATGGGTTTTGGTGACACACGTACCGCTCTGGAGGTCCCGGGAACTGAATTCGTCGCGGCCGCAGACTGCTACGACGGTCGTCTCCTCAGGGTCCAAGAAGTCTACGGTCCTGAGGTGGCTACCACGCGGGATTATCGAGAGCTGCTGGCGCGTTCGGATGTCGATGCGCTGATCGTCGCAACCTCGGATCACTGGCACGCCCAGATCGCGATTGAGGCCATGAACGCAGGCAAGGCGGTCTACCTCGAGAAGCCTATGGTTCACGATCTCGAGGAGGGACCGCGAGTCCTGGAGACTGAGCGGATCACCGGCAAGCTGCTTCAAGTGGGGAGCCAGTACGTCAGCTCGCTCCTCTACGAGAAGGCCAGAGAGCTCTACCAGTCCGGTGCGATTGGTACCCTCAATGTGGTCGAAGCCTCCTACAATCGCAACTCTGCCACTGGTGCCTGGCAGTACTCTGTTCCTACCGATGCCTCACCTCAGACCGTAGATTGGCAAACCTTTCTCGGGAGCGCACCCAAGCGTCCTTTCGATCCCCTCCGATTTTTTCGCTGGAGGAACTATTGGGACTACGGGACAGGTATTCCGGGGGATTTGTTCGTGCACCTTTTTTCCGGCATCCATCTTGTACTGGGTTCGAACGGTCCTACTCGGATCTTCTCGACGGGAGGCTTGCGACACTGGAAAGACGGGCGCGATGTCCCGGATATAGTGATGAGCCTCTTCGATTACTCTGCCAGCGACAACCATCCCGCCTTCAACATGGCACTTCAGGTCAACTTCGCCGACGGAAGCGGCGGAGGGACGTTGTTTCGGTTCGTAGGCGATGAGGGAGTGATGACGATCGGCTCAGATGAAGTGAGGGTCACACGCCTCAGTCCCAGATCGGAACCTGGGCACACGGTGCGTACTTTTACTGAGGATCAGCAAGAGAAGTTCATGGAGCAGTACCGAAGAGACTATCCCCAGCCGAAGCGGCCTCCTCTAGTCCCTTCAAGCGAGAAGCTGTACCGTACTCCTGAAGACTACAACTCCCGCCTCGACCACTTCACGAACTTTTTCAATGCGATGCGCGGAGGCGATCCGGTCGTAGAGAACGCTGCCTATGGCTTCAGGGCGGCCGCTCCAGCCCTGATTTGTAACTTGAGCTACCGAGAGAATCGGGCCTACCATTGGGATCCTGAGGAGATGAGGCTTGTTTCCTAGAGTGGTGTCTGAAACATGGTTGGGCCGGTCTCCATCTCTGGATGCCCGATCAAGCGAGGTCAATCCCAACGGGATTGCGGATTAAGCGTATTTCTAGGAAGCCAACCAAAGCTAGTCAGTACTGAGAATCCACTTGCCAGTCGTGAAGGAAAGTGCCTGGGGCCAGGTCTACGAGATCGTCAGACGTATCCCTGAGGGCAGGGTCATGAACTATGGGCAGATCGCCGGTCTACTCGAACGCCCCCTCTCGGCACGCGCTGTCGGCTGGGCCCTTCATTCGTGTCCTCCCGGTCTTCCCTGGCATCGAGTCGTCAATGCGGCCGGCCGGTGCTCTAGTGATGAGACCGGGGCTCATCCGCCTGGACTGCAGCGAGCGCTGTTGGAAGCGGAGGGCATCGAGTTCGGAGCAAATGGGGCCCTGGATCTGGAGCGATACCGCTATCGAATCACTCCCCGCTCTTCGTGAATCGTTACGGCCTTGTTGATCGACAGCTCAGTCAGCACCTGCTTCTTCCCCTTTGGCCAGAGAATTTCCAGAGAATCGATTCGAGTCGCGGCTTTCAGGCCGAAGGTCAGCGCCAGCTGGGACTGACTGCAATAGCTGGATCCAGTCCTCACCGAGCTGGACTGAGTGATGCCCCCCAGCGCGAAGCCGGACCTTCGCGCCGATGCCGTCTCGATTGCTTTGCTTTCCTACCAGGCGGAGCGTGATCCAGTTGTTGAGGCTGCCGCCCTCGTTGCGAAACAGCTTGGCGGAACCGCCGCTAGAGGTGACCAGGATGTCCAGATCTCCGTCCCTGTCATAGTCTCCATAGGCGGCGCCGCGGCCTACTCGGGGGGCGCTAAATACTTTTCCCACCTGCGCGGTGACTTCTTGAAATCGGCGACCATCCAGGTTTCTGAACAGGTGTGGTGGTTGAGCGTACCGGACTTCCTGCTGGACCCGGCTGATGTCGTTCTCGACGTGACCGTTCGCCACATAGACGTCGAGAAAGCCGTCCAGGTCGTAGTCGAAGAAGAAACAGCTGAATGCCAGTGTCAATAGAGTCGCCGGTCCAATGCTGGAAGTGGGAGCCTCGTCGATGAAGAAGCCGCTTCCCTCGTTGTGATAGAGGGTCACCATTTCATTGGAAAAATTGCCGATGACGACGCTAGGCTGACCAGAGTGGTCGTAGTCTCCGGCATCGATCCCCATCGCCCCTCGCGCCACCCCGTCTTCGCTGAAGGCCACTCCCGCAAGCAGACCCATTTCGGAGAAGGTCCCATCCTTCTGGTTTTCCCAGAGTTTGTTGGGTTGGGTGGCATTGGCCAGCATGATGTCGGGCCAGTCGTCGTTGTTGTAGTCGAAGATCAGCACGCCTAGCCCTGGAGAGGGGGGTACTCAATAACGAAGTCTCCGTTGCCCATGCTACTCCTGACTGCCACGATCGAATGGCAGGAGGTGCAGGCGAGCCCCACGTGTGCCTCGGGACGCTCCAGCTGATCCTTGATGGGCTCATCCATCATGCCGTTGAAGAACACCGCGTGGTCATGACATCCACCACAAAACTTGGAAGGATCGGTCCCGACCACGTCCTGCATGTATTCGATTGACTTGCGATACCACTGATTATTGAAGGAGGAGAAATGGTGTGCACTGGAGAACCATTGTTTGTAGATATCAGGATGACATCCCACCTGGGCACAGGACTCCGACTTCATGAAGAAATTCGAGGGTATGGTGTCTCCTACGTTGGTGTCGGCGGAGGAGGGGAAGAAGTGGCTACTTGGACCGGCGCCTTCCTCCTCCATGCTTGTGGGTATTACTAGAGGGTTGACGATGCTAGAGGTGGGTTCTGGATAGAGGCGATCCCACTCAGCGACCCCTATCGGCATCAGGAGGGCGAGCAGGAAGACAAGTACGAACGCCGGCCAGCGCCTGCTTCGTTTGATCACCAGGTAGCCGAGCAACGCAGCCACGCCCAGGACGGAAAGAATGATGTGCCCGTCCAGCAACCATCTGTGTGGCCGGGTATTTCCGGTGAGTACGAGAGCGACCCCCGAAGCCCCGCTCAAGACCAGGGCCAGGAGAGCAAGCTGACCCGTCCTGGACACGGTTCTGAAGTGCTGCCTTGCGATCCACAGTAGCCCCACCCATATCAGGAGGCCCAAGCCCAGATGAAGCAGGACATTGATGACGTAGAACAGGCTTGGGGAGTCGTCCGAGTACAGGTAGACAGCGTTGAGCAAGAGGATCGCCAGACCTGTTTGTAGTCGCCAATTCAGCATCTGCGGTCAGATCTCATAGGTCAGCAAGGGTCGGCAGCACTCGGCACCATGTTTTGCGACAAACTCTTGATGCTGGTCAGTACTGCCTTCCGGCCACTCTGGATCGTTCGAGAAAAGAAGCTTCTTCCCACTTCAGAAGATCACCTACGCTGAAGGCGTAGAAACATGTCTCAAACACGCCCGATTCATCGCAACATCAATGAGTGACGTCCCTTTTTCCTCCAAGTCTGAAAAATCAAGTTTCAGCCGAGTTCAGCTACATCGAAACGCCCAGCAACCCCCGGGTGATCTGGAAGTCCGCATTGCCCTGGGCGTGCAGGACGGGAACGTAGCGACCGGAAGCTACTTCGAGGATCAGCTGCAATAGTTGATCCATCCAGTCCTCGGAATCTCCTTCCAGGACCAGATCGAGATCCCGCCTAAAACGCTCGCCTACTCCACCGCTTTCGGCTACCTGAAGCATCGGAACCATTGGATGGGTCTGTTGAGGGTGGTCGGCGACGTGTGCCAGCATGACCTCGATTCCAGTTGCGCCCAGGCCGGTCAGTGTTTCCACCCAATGATCGGTAGGGCATTCCATGACGTGCAGGCCCGGGATTTGCGGCCTCTGTCCATAGGCGATAGAAGCTTGAAACCGGTCGGATCCCAGGAGCGTGGCCAGGTGCGCCGAGGACGACAAGAGCGTCGAGCTTTCCGGAATCAGGACCGTGGCGCCGGCGTCGACCAGGCTCTGCGTCAGTCGGATCAAATTGTGGGCGGCAGCGGTTGAGAGGGGTCCAGTGGAGAGGATCCCGATGCGAAGGGCTTCCAAGCTCGCTCTTTCTCGACCTGGCGTCGGGTTGGCTGCTTCCGCGATCTCAAACCAGGTCTGGACCTTCTTCTTGACCTTCTCGATGCCACCGTCCATCTGGACGCTTGCCCAGCCGAATCGGGTGGGATCCAGACCCATGCGCTCCAGCTCATGAGACATGTAGTCGTTGTGCGTGATCTCACACCCGTGCTCCAGAAGTAGGCCGAAGCGGACGAGCGGATGAGATAGATGCCCCAACATGGTGCGGATATAGAGCTCTCGAGTTGGACCTCCGGAGACACCGCAGCCCTCGGTGTGGGGCAGGGACTCGAATCGGGAAATCGAGGGCCCTGATGGATCTCGACGGGCGTTCATCTCCCGGGTGATGAGACGGGCGATCTGGCTGGAACAGAGGCTGGTCGGGAGGATGAGAGCGATCTGATCGGTGGCATGGCTGCCGTCGACCGGTATGCCCTCGAAGTTGTGTTTCGGGGTCGAAGCCCCAGTCTTGACCAGGAGAGGCGTCCCTTCAGGCTCAGGTGCATCGGTTAGAGCTGCCAGGGCGCTGGCGTCGCTCTGCGGCCAGTTGCGCCAGATGGATACCTGGGAATGTCCCGCCTTTTCTCCCACGCTGCGACTGCCCGAGGCTACCGACACTGCCAGGTCCAGAAGACCCTGACCCACTTCCGGGAGCGGCGCACCGTCCAGGTAGCGCCCGGCGTTGACGTCCATGTCGTCGGAGAGAAGCTCGTAGCGTCCGCTGGTGGTGACGATCTTGATCGTGGGAACGAAGGGGAAATTCGTGATTGAGCCATTTCCGGTGGTGAAGAAGATCATGTTGGCGCCCGAGGCCACCTGTCCCGCGATGCTCTCCAGGTCGTTACCGGGACTGTCCATGAAGTAGAAGCCGGGCCGGCTCATTCGTTCGCCGTAGTTGATTACGTAGTCGAGCCGTACCTCAGGATGGCGCTTGGCGGCGGCGCCGATAGACTTCAGAACGATGTTGTAGAGTCCACGATAGATGTTGCCACCGGAGGGGTTTCCTTCGGCCGTCTCGCCATGCCAGGCCGCCCGTTCCTTGAAGCGTTCGACGCAGGCTAGAAACTGATGCGCCACCTCGACGCTTCTGACCTTCTGTAGGACGTAGTCTTCAGCGCCCACCAGCTCGTCGGTCTCTGCCAGGTTGGCGCAGCCGCCGAACTGAATGATCTCCTTGCCGACCCAGGCGGCAAGCGGGTTGCCCGAAATCCCCGAGAAGGCGTCGGATCCTCCGCACTGAAGCGCGAGTTTCAGATGAGCCAGCGAGTGCTCCTGACGCTGGTAGCGGCTCACCGGATCGAGCCAGTTTTGGACGATCCGACCTCCACGCTCGAGATCGGTCTGGAAATCGCTTCCCAGCGTAAAAAAGTCGTGAAGCACGTCCGGCAGGGCGTAGTCATGGGCTTCCATGTATTGCTGAAGCAGCAGGTTGGTAACAGCCTCCTTGCCCCAATCCACGGCAAGCACCGCACCCACGTTGGGATGGACCACAAAACCGGCCAGTGTCCTGAGCAGCAGCTCCTGATTGTTTGGCGCTTTGCTGCCACCCCCTTCTGTGTGCGAGACCGCGACCACGCCGTCGAAGTGATCCTGGTCTGGCGTCGCATCCAGAAAACGATTTGCCAGGACTCTAGCGTAGCTGGCGGCGCGAGACGAAGTCCCCAGAACCACAATGTAGTTTCTGGTGCCAACTCCACGATTCCCAGGCCTCTGGTAACCCAGAAAGCTGCGCGACTCCGACCTCAGAGGAACCTGTTCCGAAGGCTGACAGCGTTCCTCGTCCAGGGCGTAGGCTTGTATCTTGTCCTGGAAATTGGCTTCAGAGGGACGTTCGAAGTCGACGTTTCGGCTACCCAGGGCCCAAAGGACTCGCTCGTTGCAGACGTAGTTACCGGGCTGAATGTCCCGGCTAGCGAAGCCAAAGGGTAGCCCCCAGGATAGAAGGGGCTCCCCCCGGGGAATGACTTCGATGGCGAAGCGGTGTCCTTCCAGCACCGTGTAGTCGATTGTCAGCTGCCGATCAATCCATTCGATGCGGGTTCCCGCTGGGACTGTCTGGGCAGCGATCGCTACGTTGTCCTCCGAGGCCGGGAGCCTTGCCACCGAGTCGAAGGTCCAAGTGCCAGGCATGATGAGAATAGATTCTATAGTATGAATGCAGGCCGTTGCAGGTTTCAGGGGGCACCCGGCAGCGGAGCGCCGGTTCGCTTATTCTGAAGTCCTGTTGTGGTGAGCGCGACGGAGTCGAGAGTGCGGAGACGACGCCCTACTCGACGGTAAAGCTCCTCAGTTCGACCGGGACGACGTGAGGCGTACCACCGGAGCCGAGGTAGGCGTCAGCGCTGACCACTCCGAAAGTACCGGGCCCGATTATCAGCTCGCAGGCAGTGGAGGACGGTGAAACACC
>JAKZYH010000460.1:0-16065 GCA_047514575.1 Acidobacteriota bacterium
CTTCAGAGCGATCCGACTACGCCATTCTCTACCTTTTTGATCGGTATTGTCAAGAATAAGCTTGATTTTTTACCTCCCAGCCGAAACGGTGACAGGGATCCCTTTTGTGAGCACCCCAAGAAGGAGAATGGGTCTCTGCTCCTGGTGGAGGAGAGGATGGGATGGGTGCACGACAAGAAAGTGGCAATAGCCCGGAGTTTGACCCTTTCTAGGAGATCCTGCGATTTGCACCCATGGCATCACTTTCATGTCGTGCAGCCGGACGGGATCCGGCAGTTGAAGTTCCTATTGAGCCGGTGTAGCCTCCTACTTCGCCTCAACGTTTCTATTCAGGGGAGCGACAAGAAGAGACCGATGCCTGGATCCAGGAACAGCTCGCGGCCGGGAGCCACAATCATTCGCCATCAGTCCGAAGCCCCTCGGGAGCGAAGCACCTGTGGTCACCGTTACAAGCTGATCAGTGTTCAGGATAGCGATGCGGGTGTTGCTGCCTGGGCGCACGCCGTCGACATCGAAGGAGCGAAAGAGCACTACCATGAACAGGCGCAGAGAAGGTTCCCGAAGTCCCGTAGGGACGGTAGGGTTATCTCCGAGTGCAGTTGAAGAGTGGTAGAGCGGGTCTTTGACGTGGCTTCGGTCTCCAGGCCGAAGTATATTGGTCGAGCCTAGCTCGACCAACGGCGGCCTGGAGACCACCGCCACGACGTTAGCAGGATAAGTCGAATTCTTTTCGACATCCCGAACCCCTCGGCTTGGAGCCGAGGGTCGGCCTCAGTAACGACGACCTCTATTTTCCTGAAGAATGCTGAGCGCGAGCAGCCCGCAGTTCTCATCCTGCCCCAGAAAGATCACTACAGGTGCTGAATTTCAGCGCTATTGGGGGGGCCATCTCAACTTCCGACTCGGGGGAGAGTGCATTCCCTTCGACTACGCGTTCCCACCGCTTGAGTCCCTGGTCGAAGCTCTTCGTTCTGATCCTGAAGCTCGCATTCTGAGAGGAAAGAAGGGTGATCGGGCGGACGAAAAGGATATTTCGGAGGAGTTTCGGGCTCTTCCGTTAGAGAAGGCAGTGGCGGGTCCGTTTCAGATGTCGCATTTCAATCTGTCCAACTTCGACGGCCAGGGGGAGATTCTGTGGGGACTCCGTGAGCAGGTCATGACGCCCTGGAAGAGCTTTCTCAGGGAGGCAGGCTTCAGCTGGCGTCGATGCTTTCCCATTTTGTTCGTCTCTGGACCCGACTCAGCCACGAATTATCACATGGACTTGTCTCAGGTCCTTGCCTGGCAGGTCTATGGAATCAAGACCTTCAATGGTTTCAAGAATCCTTCGAAGTGGGCCCCTCTTCAAGATTCGGTTCGGGAGGACTTCAGGGAGCGGATGAGCAGACCCCGAGAGATTGAGCCAGAGGAGATCCTTTCCTTCGTCATGGAACCCGGTCAGTTTCTATGGAATCAGCTTCTCACGCCCCACTGGGTGGATGCCGGCGATCAAGTTGCCGTCAGTCTCAACATCTCACATGGTGGATTGAGGTATCGGGGCAACCTCTGCGCGGCAGAACAAGCCCTTGAGGAATGGTGGCTATCTCACCCGAATGAAGTTTGGAGGGGGCCAGAGGATGTTGAATTCGTCTGAATGTCTGAACGTCGGGGGCGTTGGGGAGGCTGTCGATGATAGCCGGACTGAAGTTTGCAGCCGCATGATCCAGCGCGGCTCGGTGGTGGCACAGGACAACTCAATCGACCGCCAGAACTCGAATCAGGAAGGCCCAGTGGTTTGCGACATCCTCGATCCGCATCCAGGTTGGCTTTCCCGCTCCGTGTCCGGCACGGGTCTCAATCCGGACGATGATCGGATTCGTACAGTCTTGAGCCGCCTGCAGCGCGGCCCCGAACTTGTAGCTGTGCCAGGGCACGACCCGATCGTCGTGATCTCCGGTTGTGATCAGGGTGGGTGGATAACAGGTCCCCTGTGAAACGTTGTGATAGGGAGAGTAGGCGTAGAGTGCCTTGAATTCCTCCACCTCTTCACTGAGCCCATAGTCGCTGGACCACTGCCTGGCATTGGCGCTGGCGGTATGGTAGCGCAGCATATCCAGGACTCCGACCGCTGGCAGGGCCGCCCCGAATAGTTCGGGCCGCTGCGTCATGGCGGCGCCGACCAGCAGGCCGCCATTGCTGCGACCTTGTATCGCGAGTTTTTCGGACGATGTGTAGCCTTCTTGGATCAGCCACTCCGCGGCCGCGATGAAATCATCAAACACGTTCTGTTTCTGGAGTTTAGTGCCGGCGAGGTGCCAGGCCTCACCGTACTCCGATCCCCCTCGCAGATTGGGAATTGCGAGCACTCCCCCCAGCTCCAACCACACCATTTGGTCGGTCCGATACTGCGGTGTCAGTGCTATGTTGAATCCCCCGTATCCGTAGAGCAGGGTGGGATTCTGACCGTCCAAAGCGGCATTCTTATGGTGCACCAGGAACATGGGGATGCGGGTCCCATCCACACTCTCGAAGAACACCTGCTTTGTCACGTACACGCTCGTGTCCAGCGAGACGCTCGCCTGCTTGAAGAGGGAACTCTGTCCGGTTTGTACGTCGTAGCGGTAGATCGTGATCGGAGTGGTGAAGTCGGTGTAGGAGTAGAAGGTCTCGCTATCTTCCAGGCGACCGGCGAAGCCCCCAGCGGTTCCGACTCCGGGTAGGGCGACGGAGGACTCGAGAGTACCCTCGATGCCGAATACCTTGACTACACTCTGCGCATGTTCCAGGTATTGCGCGATGATCCGGCCGCCAACCAGTGTTGCCATCTCCAGGACTTGTTCTGCTTCGGGGACGATCTCCTCGAGGGCCCCTCCCGGCGCGGCATCGGCGTTCACTGCAATGACGCGGCCGTTGGGCGCATCACGCGTCGTATGAAAGAAGAGCAGGGATCCCCGGTTGCCGAGAAAGGTGTAGAGCGCATCCCAGGCATCGAAGAGACGGACAACCCGGGTGGTGCTCTGCTTCAGATCCTGGAAATAGATGCCATTCGTGTTAAAGCCGTCGGACACCCTGATGAGCAGGTAACGGCCATCCTCGGTCAGCTCAGGATAAGGGTTTCGAGTAGGATGATCCGTGATTGAGAATACCTGCTGGTCGTCCTTCTGGGGATTGCCGAGCCGGTGAAAGTGAATACTGACTTGCTTCGAATCGTCACCCTTGCCATCCGGGCCCGTGGGATATCGGCTGTAGTAGAAACCTTGGTTGTCCCGGTTCCAGGAAACACTCGTGAACTTGGTATTCCTAAGCTCATCCTTCAGGTCTTCACCTGTGTTCACATCGCGAACCCTCCAGATATCCCAATCGGTTCCTCCGTCGGAAACACTGTAGGCAAGCATCGAGGCATCTGGGCTTGGAATGAACTGGGAGAGGGAGATGGTGGCGTCTCGACTGAAGGTGTTGGGGTCGATGAGTACTCGGGACGTCTGCTCGGAGCCCTCGCTGACATAGAGGACGCTCTGATCCTGGAGACCATCGTTCCGTTCAAAAAAGTAGCGCCCGCTCTTCTTCACCGGAACGGTGAATCGCTCGTAGTTCCAGAGCTCTGTAAGCCGATTCTTGATCCCCTCATGCCTCGCGATGGATTCCAGATATGGTTGAGCCAGGGCATTCTGCTCCCCGACCCATTTCCTGATTTCTTCAGAGTCTCGCGCTTCCATCCAACGGTAGGGATCGGCCACACTGGCACCGTGGTAGTCGTCTAGCTGGTCCCCTCGAGTAGCGGCCGGATAATTCATGTTCTTCATCTGAGCATCAGGTGTTTTTGCTTCCTGCCAACTGCAGCCAGCCACAGCAACTAGTGAAATCAGAGCGACGGTCAGGAAGCCCGTTAGCGACGTGCCAATATCGCTCGAGCGTAGTTCCAGAGTTGGCTCCATGATCGTGTGAGTCTATACCCTGGTGAGCTGGTCTGACAAATACTGGACGAGCAGATTCGTCGGCAACTCTTCTTACCCTTAGGGTCTGCGCAAGAATAACTTCGTAGAATTGGCGCTCAGATTTGCACCAGATTTGGCCGCGAACGATTGAGCGAAACCGCAGGCGTAGCCCGGTCTACGTTGAGGATTTCGCGATTGAGGAGCGGCCGAAGATGGTGTGAAAATGAGATGCCAAAATGCCAAGTTATTTTTGCGCAGGCCCTTACCTCCGTCTCTGACTTTGCCGGTGGCCTCAACTCATCAAAGCCCTGAATCGGGACGGAGGACGCGACATGATTGGCGGGAGCAGGCAAAGGCAAGGGTAGAGGTAGCGCCAAGGTTTGTACCGAGAGATTCAGGAATTAGCGTGGCGGGGTGAGAGGATCTATAATTAAGAGCTAATGCAGCCCGATGGGAATCAGTTGGTCCGACCGAAAATCTGGGCGGGAACGTGTTGTTCGCTGCTCTTCTTTCTGATCCTGATTCCTGTTTTTCTGCCGGGCCAGCCCCAGAACGAGCCCTCTCCCAACTTGGTTCAAGAGCAAACCACCACCTTCCAGGACCAGGTTCTACCGATACTCGAGACGCGCTGCCTAGGGTGCCATAGCCGCAAGGTTCGCAGTAGCGGACTCTCCCTCGAGAGTCGGAAGGACGCACTCGGAGGAGGAAGTCGCGGTCCTGCGATTGTCCCCGGGGATCCCGACAAGAGCCGATTGATCCAGGTCCTGTCTTACCGGGGTGAGCTGAAGATGCCTTTGGGCGGCAAATTGCCCGATTCCGAGATCGAGACTTTGAGGCGCTGGGTAGAACTCGGAACACCCTGGCCGGCGGAGGACACTGGTGTGGTGGGACACTGGTCCTTCCAGTCAGTTCAACGTTCCCTGGAGCCTCTGGTCGGGCGGCTCGACTGGGTTCGAAATCCGATTGATTCCTTCATTCTGGCAAAACTGGAGAAGCAGGAATTGCAGCCGTCCTCCGAGGCGGCTCCGGCGACGCTGCTGCGTCGACTGAGCCTTGACCTGGTGGGTTTGCCTCCTTCACCGGCGGAAATAGATGCTTTCCTCTCCGACCCCAGTCCCGAGGCCTACGGGCGAGTGGTTGAGGGTTTGCTGGCTTCCGAGCACTACGGTGAGCGATGGGGACGTCGGTGGCTGGATGTGGCTCGCTATGCGGATTCCGACGGGTTTGCAGACGGGCCCCGGCAGATCTGGATGTTCCGTGATTGGGTCATCAATGCGCTCAATCGAGATCTTCCCTTCGACCAGTTCGTAACAGAGCAGCTAGCCGGAGATCTACTTCCCGATGCCAGCAAACAGCAGAGGGTCGCCACCGGGTTCCACCGGAATACGGTCTTGAATCTGGAGGGCGGGGTCGATGTCGAGCAATACCGGGTTGAGGCAGTGGTGGATCGAGTAGAGACTACTGGGGCTGCCTTCCTTGGGTTGACTTTGGGCTGTGCTCGCTGCCACGACCACAAGTACGACCCCATCTCTCAGCGTGAGTTCTTCCAGTTCTATGCCTTCTTCAACAATGTGGACGAGAAGAGCCCGGAATGGGAGGGTACGGACAAGCCCGAGCACTGGCCTCTAATCGAATTTGGAGAGAAAGAGGAGTTTGCCAGTCGTGAAGTGATCCGTGCCCAGCTGCAGCTTCTGACAAAGGAGTTGAAAGACTACGAAATCGAGCTACTGTCTCGGTTCCCACAGTGGGAAAGAGAACTCACCCCCGAAGCCCGGCAGGAGCTGAATCCGGAGATACAGCGGATCCTGGATCTACCGGTAGATCAGCGAAATGAGAACCAGACCAAGACCCTCAACAAGCTTTACCAGGCAATGGACCCGGGTTATTCGACTCGGCAAGAAGGCATCGATGCCGTCAAGGCTGTCGAGCCGAAGCTGACCAGTACCCTGGTGGTGGAGGAACTACCCACTCCAAGGGATGCCTACATTCATCTCGGAGGTGAGTTCACCCGTCGGGGCGATCTGGTGCAGCCAGGTGTTCCAGCCGTCCTGCCTCCCCTTTTGTCGGACTCCAGGCCGACACGCCTGGATCTTGCCGAGTGGCTGGTACATCCCGAAAATCCCCTGACGGCCAGAGTCACGGTCAACCGCATCTGGCAGCGCTATTTTGGCACCGGGTTGGTGGACACCGAGAATGATTTCGGAACCCAGGGGTCTCCGCCCTCCCACCCCCTGCTGCTGGACTGGTTAGCCTCCGAATTGATCCGAAGCAATTGGAGTCTGAAGGCGCTGCACCGACTGATCGTCACTTCGGCTACCTATCGTCAATCTTCGGGCTACCGTCCGGAACTCGAGCAGATTGACCCGGGGAACCGTCTGCTGGCGCGCCAACAGCGGCTCCGTCTGGAGTCGGAAGTGGTGCGAGACGTGTGCTTGGCTGCCAGTGGCCTCCTGCACCGGGAGATAGGAGGACCCAGTGTCTTTCCTCCTCAACCTGCGGGAGTGAGCAAATTAGGCCACATTCAGCGTGAGTGGAAGGCCAGCAGCGGTAAGGACCGCTATCGCAGGGGGCTCTATACGCATTTCTGGCGATCGACACCCCACCCGGCGTTGATGGTGTTCGACAGTCCGAATGGGGTGACCAGCTGTACGCGGCGCAGCCGTTCCAATACGCCGCTGCAGGCCCTGACCCTGCTCAACGACGAGGCCTTTTTCGAGTTTGCACAGGGTCTGGCCCGGCGATTGATGTTTGAGGCCCCACAGCAGGACCTTGAGAAGATCGACTATGCCTTTCGCCTCTGTCTGACCCGTGAACCCTCTCGGGAAGAGCGATCCCAGCTGCAGAGGTACCTTGCCCAACAGCGGGAGGATCTGCGGGCTGAACCGTCCCAGGCTCGCACTCTGGTTCCTGCGGATTCGGAAGAGAAGGATGTTCAGGAACTGGCCGCTTGGACCCTGCTCTCCAGTGTCCTCTTGAATCTGGACGAGCTCATCACCAGGGAGTAGGGAGTTGCGCGAAGTCCTGATCCGCTAGACGACGGGAAGGAGCACTGAGATGAACACGAAGCATAGCTGGCTGCAAGAGACTACGCGGCGACATTTCTTCAGCCGCTGTTCCATGGGGCTGGGCCGTGTCGCCCTGGCCTCACTCCTCACCGACGGGAGACTCCTGGGACAGGCGCGGCCTGTTTCGACTCCGTTGATGGCGAAGGAGCCCCACTTTCCAGCTCGCGTTCGAAACATCATTTTTCTCTATATGGTAGGTGGCCCCAGTCAGCTCGATCTCTTCGACGACAAGCCCAGACTCCGAGAGTTGGATGGACAGCCCATCCCCGACTCCTTCCTGGAGGACAAGCGCTTCGCCTTCATGGACTTTTTTACCAAGGAGAAGCCGCAGCTTCTGGGATCGGAGCGGGTGTTTCAGCGCTACGGTCGGTCGGGGAAAACCGTCTCTTCCTGCCTGCCGCATACCGCCTCCGTCGTGGACGATCTGGCTTTTATCTCTACGGTTTCCACGGACAACTTCAACCACGGCCCCTCCCAGGTCTTCAGCAACACCGGATCCAGCCGACCCGGTCGGCCCAGCATGGGCTCATGGATCAGCTATGGACTGGGGAGCGAGGCCCAGGATCTGCCGGCCTTTGTGGTTTTGCAGTCCGGTCCCCTGGGACCCCGGGCTGGTGCCACGAACTGGGGGAGCGGCTTCCTTCCTAGCAGCCATCAGGGCGTCCCCTTCTTCAGTGGCGGAGACCCCATCCTGAACCTTTCCAGCCCAGGAGGCATAAGCCATCAGAGGCAGGGTCAGAGGGTGGAGGCGATCCGAAGACTCAATCTAGCCCATCTGGCCGAGACCGGAGATCCCGAGATTGCGACCCGGATCGCTTCCTATGAGATGGCGTACCGGATGCAGACCAGCGGACCAGAGTTGATCGATTTTTCCCAGGAATCACCCCAAACCCTCGAGATGTATGGCGCCGAGCCGGGTGCCCGGTCGTTTGCCAACAACTGCCTGATGGCACGTCGGCTGGTGGAACGGGGTGTCCGCTTTGTGCAGCTCTATCATAGCCAGTGGGACCATCATGGGAATGCGGGTGTGAACCTACTGGAGGGGTTGGACCAGGTTTGTCTGGAGACCGACCAGCCTTGTGCTGCCCTGATCCGGGATCTCAAACAGCGGGGACTACTAGACTCCACACTGGTGATCTGGGGAGGCGAGTTCGGCCGCACGCCCATGGGAGAGAAGCGAGATTCCCTCGGCCGGAACCACCATATCGATGCCTTCACCATGTGGTTCGCCGGCGGAGGAGTCCGGGGTGGTCAGACCATCGGAAAAACCGATGAACTGGGTTTTTCCGCGATAGAAGATCCGTTTCACATGCACGACATCCACGCCACCATTCTCCACCTGCTGGGACTCGATCACACCCGGCTGACCTTTCGTTTTCAAGGCCGGGAATTCCGTCTCACGGATATCGGTGGCGAGGTGATTACCAAGCTGCTGGCGTGAGGTGGATTCCCGTTTGGTAGCCGGTCTAAAAGCGAAGTTCTTCTGGGGTCAGCACAGCTATCTCTAGCGGAAGGGACTAAGCTGAAACTTCATTTGCAGATTCGGATGGAGAAAGGACGTAACCCCTTGATCTTATGGTCTTTGCTGTGTATGGAAGACGATTGCGCCGAAATTGAGTAAAAACGCGATCTGCTCGGCGTGTTGGAGGGTAGGATGGGCACTCTTGCCCGTCGAGAACACTGACGGGCAAGAGTGCCCATCCTACGGCGATCGGGTTGCCATCGATGTAGGTCGCTGTCGCTGTCCGGCGCGCCCTGAACTAGCCGGAAGTTACTTGAAGACAAACGAATAGAGCTTTGCATTCTTGAAGTAGAAACGCAGCTTGACAGGTTTCCCTTCCAGCTTGCTCAGATCTGACGATCCCTTCCAAGAAGCCACCTTCGAGAGTCCTCCCGTCGTCATGGGATCGGCCTCCTCGAAGCCGTAGCCCTTCACGAATTGATGATCCGGTCCCAGGATCTCAACCCGAACCTCACAGGGGCCCGCTCCCCACTGCCGCAGGGCCGATTTCATATTGAGGTGCAGCCGACTCCCCGAGAAGCTGAACGATCGCGTGGTCATCTGGCTGAAGGTGCTCGTGCCGCTCTTGGAAGTCCCCAGGCGATTGAGCTTCATGGCACCCTTGGCGCCGTTCACCGAAACGAAGCCGTCCTGTCGACTGATGGCCAGCCCGATCGCGCCAATCGCCTCTTCGTCAAGCTCCAGAAGGTGCTCCGGGGAGCGCCAGTTGGCACCTGTGTAGTAGCTGAAAGTCCTACCGTCCACAACCACCGGCTGATCCGGATACACCACCGAAGAGTCGAAATCCCCGTTGTCTCCTCGGCGGATGAAGGGCTCCCTGAATTCCCGGTTGTAGTGAATACCATCCCGGCTGAACACGATCTGGGGCAAGATGGTGGTGTCGGTGGTGCGAAAGTTCCAGAGCAGCCCCACATAGACACCCTGGTAGGTTATCGCGGGCATATCGTAGAACTCCGTATCCGGATAGTCCTCTTCATCCGGGACGATGATGGTTTCTGGGACTCCCCAATGGATCATGTCGCGGCTTTCTACCCGTCCGATCAACCTTCGATCCAGCGAACAACGCTGATGGAGACAATTCTCCAGGTGGGCGGCGTAGGTCTTTCTGATCGGATCCCATCCCATGAACTCGGTGGGTCCCCACCGACCAATGCGGGGAGAGGTGTCGATGACCGGGTTGTTCTCATAGGCGGTCCAACTCAATCCGTCCGGTGAGAAGTAGAGATCGAACTGCATGGTGGTATCGGTGGACCCGCGGCGAATGAGGCCTTTGTACAACTTGCTGGGATCGGTCTCGTTGGAGTCTCGGAACATATAGGGCATGACCTGTTCCTTGGGAATCAGGTTGTTGGCCTTGGATCCATTGAACTCGACGAGATTGAGCACGGGTTTCTCCCAGTGGATACCATCCTTGGATGTCGCCAGGCAGGTAACGGGTTGGCCTTCACCCTCCACGATGATCTCTTTGTCCCCCTGGGTAGCCCTGAAGGTGTAGCCGCTATAGATCATCCTGAAGCCGCCGGTCTCGTCCGGGAAAACATGTGAGACCCGAACGTCCTTGCCCTCCCAGGGATGTTCGGGCCGAATCACGGGGTTGTGCTTGACCTTCACGGCTGGATTCATCACCCGCCGTGCTCCGCTGATGCTCTCTATCAGGGAGTCATCCACGAAGAGTTGTCGTTCCGGGCCCAACTGGATCAGCTGCCCCAGGGCCACATTGCCGGCTGCCGAGATCATGAGAATAAACAGGCTGGTCCTCATCTTTCGCCTCCAAAGCCAGGGTAGGTCAGGTGTAGATATGCGGCAGGCAGTCCATTCTGCCAGCTGTCGCGAGCACGCGTCGCGGATTGTCATCGGGAAAAGCATAGGGGACTCCGAAGCCAGGGACAAGGCTAGGCGGTGCCTGGTAGTATCTTGGTTGAAACAGATCAAGGACATGGTTGCAGCATCGTGCCTATCGGGATAACGAGGAGACCGCCACCAGCCGTAACCCTTTGCTGCTAACCAATCCCAGGAGGACCTCATGCCATTTATCAATGTAAAAATGCTGGAAGGCCGTACCCAGGACCAGAAGCGTCGCCTGGTGAAAGCCCTTACCGATGCGATCGTGGAGATCTGCGAAACCAAGCCGGAGAGCACCAAGGTTGTTCTCGAGGAGATTCCTCGTGAGCACTGGGCATCCGGGGGAGTCCTGCTCTCGGATCGGTGAGGCAAGACAGACCATCAGGGTCTCTGAACAATGGATAAACTGACGTTAGCGATAGTCGGCTGCGGGAGCTTTGGCACCTATTTGGCCGAACTCATCGGGACACTGCCTCAATTTGAGATCGTAGGTCTCTGCGACCCCGAGGTCTCGAGGTTGGAGGCCTTGGCTCGGAGTCTGGAGGTGCAGGGATCCTGCTCGCTTCGGGAGTGCCTCGCCGAATCCGAGGCCCAGGCCGTGCTCTTGACGGCACCTAATCATCTCCACCACTCGCTGGCGCTGGAGGCAGCTGGAGCAGGGAAACACATCTTCTGCGAAAAGCCCATGGCCCTCAATGTCGAGGACTGCCATGACATGATCGAAGCTGCCGATGAGGCAGGGATCAAGCTGATGGTTGGCCATAAACGGCGCCTTCGTCCGCAGTACCAGAAGATGGCGGAGGTGGTCCGGAGCGGGCGACTGGGACGCGTCCTGGCTGTGAACATCAACGGTTTCTACCATCGCGACTGGTGGGGGTGGTGGCTCAACCGCGAGCAGGGAGGAGGTCTTCTCCACGCGTCCGGAGTGCACGATATCGACTTTCTCCGGTACATCTGTGGCGAGGCGGGGTCTGTCTTCGCCCGGAGTCCGGTCAAGACCGATCAGCGCAGCGATTTCGAAGACGCGATCTCGCTCATGATCCACTTCGAGTCGGGCGTGGTGGGGACCCTTCAGGTTTGTCCCTTCTCCGGTGTCCGCAGCTTCCGCGAGGCCTTTGGTGTGCACATCGTCCTGGAGCGGGGTGGGGTACTCTACAATCCCTCCGACTTGAGCGTATCGATTCAGGGTTGGGAGGGTCAGGGGGAGAGATTCGAGTTCGATAATGAAGCCGGATTCCGGGAGGCCTATAGCGCCGAGCTGACAAGCTTTGCTGCCTGGGTGATGGAGGGTCAGGAGCCGATTCTGACAGGCTGGGACGGTCTGCGATGTGTGGAGATCATGGAGGCAGCCTATCTTTCGGCTCGCTGTGGACGGGAGGTCCAGCTACCTCTTCCCCGACGCAATGCCCCAAGCCTGATTCTTGGACCGATCTCCGAGCGGCATGAGTTGGAGGAGGCGGAGTTGTACGCGCGTGGGCTTTCTATGCCCGAGGGTCCAGCCTTTGACCGGGAAGGGAACCTCTACGTCGCGAATTGCCGCGCCGATTTCGTCTCCATGATCTCGGCCGCTGGAGAGGTTTCGCACTTTGTCACCACTGGCGGAAAGACCCAGGGAGTTGCCATCCACCCCGATGGCAGTCTCTACATCACGGACCATGCGCATCGGACGATCTACAAGTCGACCTCGAAGGACTCGCTGGACGTGTTCTGTGACCGTTACCAGAATGGGAGTCCATTGTGTGGCCCCAACGAGATCCTTTTCGGTCCCAACGGGAGAATCTACTTCACCGATCCAGGGAAGGCTTGGCGTGGCCGTCCTGGAGGCAAGCTGTCCTGGGTTTCGGAAGAGGGATCGGCTGAGGTCCTGGCAGATGATCTGGAGTTTACGAATGGCCTTGATTTTTCACCCGACGGCTCGCGGATCTATGTTGTCGAAACCACCACCGGTAACGTCCTGACAGCGCCCTTGGATCGGGAGGGTAGACTGGCTGAAGGCTTGACCGAGTTCGTGCATTTCGGGGGGCGAGTAGGTCCCGACGGCATTCGTGTTGCAGCCAACGGAGATCTCTATGTCACGCTGTTCGGGCACGGTCAGATTGCCGTTGTTTCACCGACCGGAGATGAGATCGATCGACTTCGCGTTCCTGGCCTGTTTCCAACCAACGTCATTTTTCGGGGGACAAATCTCCTAGTCTGTGAGGGGCAGACCGGGGCGATCTGGACGCTGGACCTCGGTGTCATGGGTGTTCTATCTTATGCAGAGCGCGTCTGGTCGCAGGAGCCGCCAAGGGGCCCTTCGAGGAAAGATATCTAGTGATTCTTGACGAATCGTTCAAGTTTCAATTTAAAGGGAGAGGCGGACCAGACTGGCGCCCTGGCTGGGATCGATCTGGATGATCGAATGTCCTCGATTGCTCCACCAGTCGACGGCGCTTTGGTGATGTTGGGCCGCTACGTGAATTGAGATCAGGCCTCCGAGGCCGGCTCCGCTGATGCGCGCGCTTGCCTGTTCTGGACCACAGTCCTGGTCCATGAAGTCGCGAAACTGATCCACCCAGGCGTCGATTACGGGGAGGCTGCGCTGAAAGGCCTCCTTGGGTGCTTTGCGGCCCCATGCGGTCAGCGCGGGGAGCTCCTTCGAGGTCCTTCTGAAGGGATCGTAGATGGCTCGATCCCCATCGTGGGCCTGGTTGCTGAGGCGAACCAGAGTGGAGATGTCGCCGGCAGACAGTGCGATGATATAGGCGATTCCCCGTCTGATTTCCCGGATTCCATAGCACGCCATCTGACGCATCGGGATGCGGGCCTCTGAAGGACTCTGCTGTCCAAGGGGAGCCAGCTCTGCGGCTAGATCTACCAGTCCTTGTCGCAGGTCGGGCAGGGAAGCATAAAGCACTCCCTGGATTCGCTCCAGTGTCCAATTGTTGGGAACCTGTTCGAGCAGTCGATCGACGAACCCGGCTGGGCAAGAGTCTGCCGAAAGAGCTCCGGCCGGCGTCAACTCGCGTAGAAGTCCGCAGCGCGAAGCCTGGCTCCCACTCGACCGTAGGATTTCCTCCAGGGGACGGAGTTCTTCTACGGTCCGTGAGAGGTGCCGCATCCAGAGGACTGCCAAGGGCGGGGTCATATTTCCCAGCGTCTTGGTATGCCGAGAGAAGCTGCTGAGCCAATCGTCTGATCCTGGACCATCCATCCGGTCGACGCCCGAATCAACGGCAAAGACGCGAAGGACGTCCGGGATGAGAGGACGTTGGTCGACGCGGTCCGGTGCGTACCAGAGAACGGTCGCTTCGCCCCGGCGGCCCTCAAGAATGGCGGTGATGTCCGACATACCTCCCAGATCTCCCACCAAGTAAGCTGCGTAGTCCAACTGTTTCAGCTCGGAGGAGGACAGTAGGGAGCTGGAGTTTCCCGGTTGTGGCTCCCAGAGCGCATTGAGGGCAATGCCCAGCCCTGCCGGAAGTGCAGAGGAGGCACTCAACCCCTTGCCCGAGGGGAGATCGCTTTCCGAAACCAGGATCCGGAGACCTTGGTTTTCCAAGGCCCGGCGACGCTGTCGATCTGAATCCAGCCAGGCGGTTCGGATGAATGCGAGTGTTCCCCTGAGCAAGCCCTCCCAGGTGTGGCCCGTGCTCTGTTGTCGCGTCCAGTGGAGCCAGTCCGAGCGACCCTGGATCTTCCGGGCGTTGGAGGGAAGCGCATCGGAATCTGAGATCCCGAAGTCCACAGGGGGATGGGACGGGTCCAGGTTCTCGGCTCGGACCCGACTGTCGGCGGTCCGCTGGACCAAAGCCAGGAAGCTCTGGTGAGTTGCTACGTCGACCGACATTCCACCGATGGAGGGTAGATCGCAGTGACCGCCGAAGATGCGGGCGCGACCGGGACAGCGAACCAGAACAATGGGCGCTCCGTCGACGAAAATGCCGCGTCCGAGGGCATCCCTGATAAGTGTCCGAGCCTTCTCTACTTCGGCATCGAGGTGTTCTGAGCCTACCAGTTTGGCCAGGGCATGGCGTAGTCGGTCGGGATCTGAATTGTCTGCAACCCGCGCCCACTCGAAGAGGGAAAGGCTAGCCGCGGAGTCTGGATTGTCTGAAGTTCGTTCTCTTGGCACCAGGTTCGACCTGCTCTTAGACCAGCTCAGAGCTCGAACTCCCAGTCTAAGTGCCAAAGCGATCGCTGAAAAGGGGGAGCGTCCAGCCGACGACCGAGGCCACCGGCTAGACCCGGAGGATCAGGAGTAGAGAAAGGCCAACGTGCCTAATGCGACCCCCAGAAGGCCCACCGGGGCCCAGGCGAGACTCCGCCTCCAAATGGGAGCGAATGTGTGCCAGTTGGCCAGTGCTGCCGCGCCGGCGCTAAACCCCGAAGTCAACAGGAAGTAGACTGCGCCGCAGAGCAGAGTTATTGCTAATGCGATGGCGCTGTCAACGATCTGGCTGGGATTAGGCGTTCCTATCAGCGCCAGCAGCTGTGACAAGAGATGTCCAGTCAGAAAGGCTACGATCGTAATCTGAGCGATGTTGAAGATTCGGCGATAGCCACCCTGGACCTTCATCCGGAAGTTGAAGGTCAGGGCTTCGGCAGCGGCGATCAATACAGCGGCCTGTGGCCCGAGATGCAGCATTGCCGAGACTACAAAAATATCGCTCAGTGTGATCCAGAGACGGTCGTTGAACAGCCCTATTCGCACCGGAAAACAGGTGGCGAGGATGGTCAGACCTGCCAGGTAGAGCCAGCCCTGCTGCGGTTGTCCCAGCGTGTGGACAACACTGTAGAGCAGAAGAGGGAACGCCCCCAGGATGACTGTCACAATGTAGCCCTTGGCCTGATTCGGCAGCTTATCCTCGAAGAACCTCAAGTGAGTCATCCGCATCAGATGGCTGCCTGAGAAGGAGTCCTGCTCCACTCCTCGGCGAGAGAGCTGGATCTGGTGTGCGTAATAGGTGCCAACGATCAGAGGTACGATTGCCAGAGCCAGAAAGAGCCCTATTGATTGAGTCGAGAGAAAGATGACAGCGGCGGCGGACGCGCTCGTAAAGGTGGAGGGAGAAATCCAAAGTAGATTCTGCCTCCAGAAGGTTACCGCAGGCTGTACCGTCACCAGGGATAGAGCCACCGTAACCAGGGTGGAATTGATCATGAAGAACAGGATCGCACAGAAGAGGAGTGTCAGGAGTAGGCCAATTACTTGAGGCCCTTGAGTGGTGTCGAGGAAGAGCTCTCTAGCCAGGCACTCCTGGTAGACCTTTCCCACTAGAAACGCGACCAACGAGACCTGGGATATGTTGAACAAGTATTTGTACAGCCGACGGATCCTGACCCTCACGCTGCTGACCAAACCCTCGATTGCCCCAATCAGGGCGGCCACTTCGGGGCCAAACATCAGCAGGGCCGCAAAGATGGCAAAATCACTGGCAGTGAGGGTAATGGAACCACGTTTTCCGTTCGCCAGACGGATCTTGGACGCCAGGCAGCTGGTCACGACGGTCAAACCTGCCAAATAGTGCGTATTCCGGACGAAACCGGCCACTGATTCCAGAGCAAATCGGCCACTGATTCCGGAGCAAACCGGCCACCCAATCCGGCGGGAAACCGGCCACTAAAAACCGGATTTCCGGAAGGGTGGCCGATTTCCCGGAAAGGGGGCCGGTTTCCCGGAATCGGTTTCCACGAGGAGACGGTGCGACGCTGGACTCCTTCGGTACGATGACTCCTTTTC
>JAKZYH010000461.1:0-9299 GCA_047514575.1 Acidobacteriota bacterium
AGGAGGAAGGTACCTTTTTATTTTCCGCAATCCCAGGGCCCGCTCATTTCACTCAAACGGACGTAACCTGCGGCCGCACAAAGAAATACGCCTCCTGACGAGCCAACGACGCGATCCCTGAGGTCAGGAGGTCTGAGACTATTGTCGAAAAACCGTGGCGGTGGCCTCCGGGCCGTCGTTTTTCGAGCCAAAGGCTCGACGGAAGGAATACGGCGGCTTGGAAACCACCGCCACGACGGCCGAAGTTTCTTCTTCGAATGATCCGGCGGTCCGTAGCCGGTGGCGGGGCTAAGTTGAGGATTTCGCGATCGAGGAGCGTCGAAGATGGTGTGATTGCGAGGCGTATCTATCGTCTTCTGGATCGAGAGGATGAACGACCGGAAGATCCCCGACTCGGGCTGCTTCGACTCGGCCGCTGTACCGATGGTCGGGGAGCCGAACGGGACGGGCGGCCAATGCTCGATCTGCTCGACGATCGAGGTACAGTGCGACTCGTGGAACCGTACGTCGACCTTCTGGATCGCTGCAGGGATCGTCCGCCACTACGACTCACGGAGGGGTTCGAGCGGCTGGTCGAACGACTGCGACCGAATCGTGGCTTCGACTGCCTCGGATTCGAGGGAGTCCGATAGATCCGCGGACCCGACGATAACGAAGAATTCCGAGTGCTTCGGCCTTCCGGTCGCTGCCCTAGGGACCCACCCGTCGAGCCCCGCTCCGGCTGGACTCGAGGAGCCGAGGAGGTCACACCGGTCTGCCTGCCAGCACTGGCTCTGGAACCCGCTCCGGATCTGGCACTGGAACGATTGGCCGTTGGCCGACTCGGCGCGACCTTGATGATGTTGGGGCCGCCGCGTCGACTGGTAGTGGAGGCCCTACCCGGCTGCGACTCGCCTCCTCTGAAGACCCTGGGAGAAGTGCTCCCTACTCTCCCAGCTCTGGAGGTGGTAGTACCCGAGAAGATCGTACGGCTCGACGTGACGCCACGTCGGCTCGGCACGGCTGTCTGGACTGTTCCAGCTCGGATCGAGTTTACGCTTCGTGACCGGGAGGCGAGAGCGGAACGAGCAGCACCGCCTCTAACCCGTACGTTGCGTCCCTCCCGAACCGGGTTACTTAGCTGGTTTGGTAGTCCCTCCCGAAATCTGCCGGCGATGGCTCGGGTGGGAGTGACGCGGCGATCGAGTCGCGAGCCTCTTCCAAAGTCTCTCTCTCGCAACACGTTCAGGCCGTTGCCTGGATTCCGTGGATTCCACCGGTTGATGAACGTTTGGTTGATCACCACATTGCGACCGCGCCCCCCGTAATGTCCCCAGGGAGCCCAGCCGACATAGCCTCCGCCAAAGTAGAAGTTAACCCGAGCCGGATACCAGTGATTGAATCCCCCCGGCACCCAGGCCCAGTGGTGATGAGGCTCGTAGTAGACCCAACGTCCGTAGTGGTAGGGCAGCCATCCCCAGGGTTCATGGCTGAGCCAGGTCCAGCCTACTGAGAGATAGCCCCAGCGCCCGAGGCGAAAGGGACCCCACCCCACCGAGACTCGCGGTACCCAGACTCTTCCGTGTGGATGGTAGTTTGCCCAGTGACCGTACCGATCCAGGTCGTAGGCTCCAGGATAATGGCCGATGTCGTCGTAGCTTACGGAATGGGGCCGAACAACCTCGGCATCTTTGCGATCGCTCCAAAGGTCAAAATCATCCAAAACAAGTTCCCCTGCGGGCTGTACCCCAGCCTGGGCGTCATCGATCACGAGCTGCTCGCCGGACTGTACTTTCTGCCTACCTCGCTGGCTTTCGACCTGGGCGCGTCCCTTACGAACCAGCACCCGGGTGGCTCCATTCTCATCGACCTGGATTCGGTAGAGCCCACTCTTCTGGAGCTCGATCGAGGAAACCGGGGTCTTTACCAAGAAGCGATCCGGACGAGTGAGCCGTACGATCAAATCCCCCTGGTGAACCTGAAGGCCGGTTCGGCCATCTGACAACTCGGTGAAAACAACATCAGTCTTGTCGGCGATGCGGAGAAAGTTGTCGCGTCCCAGCTCGACTTCAGCCCTCGAATCCGCGTGTGAAAAGATCCGATCTCCCGCAAATATGGGGAGGTTGGGCGTCAATTCATCCCAGTCCACATCTCCGGCCGGTTCATACGCCCCACTCCCAACGAGATCACTGACTCGGGCAGGGTGCTCTCTGGACGCCAGCGCGTCAGCGCTTGAGGCTCCTGCGATCAGAAAGAGGAGTAGAGGAAGGAGGGTAGGATGAACCCATTTCCTGGAAACCCGACACGGTCGACTTTGAGTAATCATCACCCTGATTAGATCATTTTATTCTCGAGAATGTTCAGTTCCCGACGGAAAAAGTTTGAAAAAAGTGGACGTAGCGACGGTCCCCAGGCCGCCCTGTCTCAAGCCAACGGATTGAAGGAAAGAGACTCCGGTCGGGAGACAAAAGTACTTCCTCCATCTCGGGGGCACTAATCAATCTGTTCGGCGGGTCAATTCATAGGTGCCTTCCAGCGTGACATGGTCGGAAAGGAACATCTGGACAAAGGTGTTGGACACGACGTCAGAGTCGAACGAGAAGTTGGCGTGCTCGAAATAGAGCGTGGCCTCCTCGGCAAAGAAAGGGTCCTCGAAAACCGCGAACGAGAGCTGCAGGAACTGGTCGAACAACTGCCCATTAACCAGTTCCAATACCGCTTCCTGAACTGGTTCCTCGTCCACGGCTGAAATCAGGAAGTAGCCTCTGACGAAAAAGCCCTCCGCCCAGAGCGCCATTTCCCCCGTCGCGACCGATCCCTCCGACGAAATCATGCGAACCGTATAGGAAACCGGCGAGGGCTCCAGAGGCAAACTCGAAATCTCCCCTTCTTCCAGGGTGAGCGCGGTACCAAAGATTGGAATATCGGAGGAGATTTCGACCTTCCCACGCTGCAGGTTGAGGCCGGGAAAGAGTTCCGAAAGAAAACTGGCATCGTGAAAGAAGGAACCGAGCTCTAGAGTTTTCTCCGCCAGCTGGGAACCCGCTTCATTGAAGAGGCGCAGAAGGACGTGGGCGACACGCTCCCCGCTCAGATCCCCGTTTACTAATGCCAGGGCGATACTCTCTAGATCCTGGAAAGGCACGGAGGCAAGATAGAACTCCTTCGAGGGAGAGACACCGACACTGTCCGCAACGGACTCTCCGGAACGAACGAAATAGGTCAGGTTGGCTTCGATGAAGTTGTCGAGAAGCAGGTCCTGGGAGACCACGACCGCCGCGCCACTCTCGAGCCGATCCCCGGTGAGACGAACCGTGGCCGTGGATCTAGGTTGAATCTCTAACGAGTATTCGCCGTTAGAAATCAGGCTGCCGTCGACCCGAAGGTTCCAGGCAATTCCTTCTCCCCTCAGGAAGCGGATGCTGCCGGTATAGGCATACGTGCCCCGATTGGTCAAGTTGATGACCGTCTCGATCCCTCCTCCAACGGCGACCTGGCCAAAAACAGCATCTTTCCGTGGATAGTAGTCCTGACCCAGGACCACCAACGTCAGCTGAATCGCTATCAATCCAATAATCTTGATTTGCACCTGCACCCTCCAGTCTCCCCTACGGTCGTGGTCTTTCTCTTTTGATGGTATGGGGATGATAGAGGTTCGAATTCGATGGTCAGCCTCCAGCGGAGGTTCCAGGTCCTGGGGTCCAGTTGCTCTGTCGTGGATCGATTTTCCGGGTTTCAGCTGTTAAACTTCTGTCGTTATGAAGCGCCGAACATTTCTCAAGAAGGCTACGGCTGGTACCGCGCTCTCCACCTGGACCCTGGGTTCGGCGACCCGGCTCATGGCTGCCTCAGATCCCATCAAGATCGGAGTCATCACCCAGGAAAACGGCCCCCACCTCAGCGCCTACTTGAGAGCGTTGGCCCAGATCGAAGGCGTGGCAGATGTCGCCGTCTCGGACGAGAGTGGAGCCACTTTCCTGAAGGCAAGGGAGGCGTTGCGTCAAAAAGTGACGACCTTTCGAAGCCACCAGGAGATGCTCGAGACGTTTCGTCCCCCCATGGCACTCGTCAGTCTGGCTGCCAATAAGGCACCGCCACTGATACGGATGTCTCTGGAAGCCGGCTGTCATGTCTTGACCGAGAAACCGTCCTGCACCCGGGCCGAGGACTTCGAGCCCTTGGTTCGCCTGGCCGAGTCTCGCAAGCTTCATCTGATGATGGCCTTCTATATGCGCCGTCACCCCGGGGCTCTCAAGGCCCAGGAACTGATACGTTCGGGCTTCATCGGAAAGCCCTTCGGCACCCACCTGTTGGTGGTGGCGGATCAGACTCGCCTGACCCGTCCCCAATATCAGCAATCCTGGCTCGCCTTCAAGAACCAGGCCGGGGGAGGACAGTTGATCTGGCTGGGAATCCACTATGTGGATTTGATCCAGAAGCTCACCGGCGACCAGATCGAGAAGGTCTCTGCCATCTACAACAATGTGGGAGGACAGCCCCTGGAGACCGAAGATTCGGTGGCCCTCACCCTGCAGTTCAAACGGGGAATGGTGGGCACCTACCACGGCGGCTATTACCTGAAACGCGGATACCATCTGGGATTCACCATATGGGGGTCCAAGGGATGGTTGCGGTTGGACGAAGACAACAGCCCTATGGAGTGGTACTCGACTCATCCGGACGCTCCCAAGGGAGTGCAGTCCTTCCCCTTCTCCGCCGCCAACAGCTACCAGCGTCTGGTCCAGTCGGCCGTCAACGCAGCCCGAGGGGTGGAAGAGCCGCCGGTCACAGGAGCGGAGTGCTTGAGCACACTGAGGGCCATCTTCAGCGCCTACCGTGCCGCTGAGACGGGGGTGGCTCAGTTGGTGGGGCTTTGAGTAGTGAGCAGTGGAGTAGTGAGCACTATTCCGCTGCTCACTATTCACGCCTCACTGGTATTCATCGACGGAAGAACATACCCTTGGGACTTTAACCGTCAACTCAGTCATGAGGAGAATTTCTATGAAACACACATACTACCTGACAGCGCTTCTGGTCCTTGGGATCTCAGCCACGGCTTTGTCTGACCCTCACCTCCATAAGTCGGTGACGGCGAAACTGCCCAGTGGGATCGACGCAAGCATCAAGTACTACACAGTCCCTGCCAACATGTCACACACTGAGGGCATCAAGGTGGGAAGCTTCGTTCCCAGCCGGGCAGTCCTGACGCTGTCGGGTGCAACTTCTTCGGGGTCGACTGCGGTTCCAGCTGGGGAGTTCACCATCGGCGCTGTGAAAAACTCCGGCGATTGGACGATGGCCCTGCACCCGAAGCTGGCCCGAGGGGACCAGCCGGACACATCCAAGCTAATTCTTCTCAATTCCTCCTTTTCGGATTCAGCGGGAACGGCCCATCATTCGTCCTTCGATGTGATGCCGGGCAGCGGAAGTATGGAGGGAAAAGCGGTCCTTGTTTGGCATTTCGGTACCTTGCACCTGGCCGGGTCCCTGAAGTAGCCCTGGATAGGCACTGCAGTCCCTGCAAGCGCAACACCTCTTGGGAACTCATCCTTTCTCGGAGGAGCGAGCCATGAAGCGACCTAGAAGAACCTCCTTGTTGATTCCGCTGTTGTCTACAGGAGTCCTGGCGGGCTGCTTCCACTTGTTCTGCTGGGCCGAGCCGCCGGGATCTGCGGAACACCATAATTTGACCCAGGCTGACGTCGAAAACTGGATGAAGGAGCTCTCCAATTGGGGTCGCTGGGGAAAAGAGGACCAACTCGGAGCCGTCAACTTGATCACTCCTCAAAAGAGGAAGGAGGCGGCGCGACTGGTTGTGGAAGGAGTTTCGGTGTCTCTGGCCCGCGATACCGAAAAGGAAAAAGCGATAGACAATCCTGAGCCCTTCGGACATAAGATGATACCGTCTGATCCCTGGAGCAGCGACAACTACAGCGTCAGCTATCACGGCTTTGCGCACACCCACATCGACTCTCTCTGCCACCTGTCCCACCAGGGCAAGCTCTACAATGGCTTTTCCATGACCGAGGTAACCTCACAGGGAGCCGGGAAGCTGGCCGTCACCAATCTCAAGAACGGTATCTTCACCCGCGGGATTCTGATGGATATCGCGCGGTTGAAGGAAGTCCCTTACCTCGAGCCTACAGTGGCCATCTACCCCAAAGACCTTGAGGCCTGGGAAAAGAAGGCGGGGCTGCGAGTGGGAAGTGGTGACGCCATATTCATCCGCACGGGTCGCTGGGCACGCCGGGCGGCCAAGGGGCCCTGGGACGTCGGCAAAGCCTCAGCAGGCCTTCACGGCTCCTGTGCCAAATGGTTGAAGGAGCGGGATGTAGCTCTAGTGGGAAGCGACGCCGCCAGCGACGTCATTCCTTCAGGAATCGAAGGTGCCGGCCAGCCCATACACCTACTGCTGCTCAATGCCATGGGGGTTCATATCTTCGACAACTGCGACCTGGAGGCGCTGGGGGAAGCAGCCCAGGAACGACGGCGCTGGGAGTTCCTTCTGACCGCCTCTCCCATCCCCGTCGGCGGCGGCACCGGATCTCCTTTGAACCCGATCGCCACGTTCTGAAGCAGCCGATTTCTGGGTCATCGGTTGCGGCCATCCCTGTGCTTCTGGGGGCTGAATACCCCCACAACTTTTTTCGCTTCAACCCCGCTCCAGGCTAGAGATACTTTCCCCAGCGACGTTCAGATGTTCCGACGGATTGTTCGGTTTCAGGTGGAACCTATTCCTCTACGTCGTAGATAAGAGCTATCATTGACGGGCTCGAGAACTGCGAGATGGACAAGCTATCTAGACGCTATCTTCTACACTGCGCTTTGGGCACTGCCGGGGCAGGTCTCACTGTTCAGCCTCCGGAGCTTCTAGGGGCTCCACCTGCAGGCATGTCCCTACCCGCCGCAGAAGCGCTCCTGACGGGAAGCCTCCCGGGTCTCGAGACTGGAACGGATTCCTACCGGATCCTTCCAGCCAAGGGAGAAGGAACCAGCTTCGGTATCGTGAAAGACCTCTTCCAGCACATCCAGTCCAGGTCGGATGTGAAGAAAGAAATCCTCTATTGGCTGACTGACGGCAGATCCTCCTTTCTCGGCGCCAGCAGCCGTTTTCAGTTCCTGGAGCACATCATCCGACCTCTCTACGAGGCGGCCGGAATTCCCATGCCATTTGGCTTCGGGTTGGGAATGCAGGAAAGTCTTTTTCGCAGCTATAGCGTTTCCTACGCCAATGCCAAGGGGATCTGGCAGATGCAGTGGGCGGGGCGGAAATACGGATTGCGTGGAGGAGACTACTTCGACATCCCAAAATCCACGCAGAAGCAGCTCGAATACCTGCGAGATCTGGTGAAGAACTTTGCTTGGAACCTGGAGCTGGTTCTGGTGGACTACAACTACGGTCCGGGCAGGAAGTTTGCCCGCTATCGCTCGGACAGGAACGCTTTTCGAAAGATCTACCACCGACTCCCCAGTCAAACCAGGAAGTTCGTGCCCCGGATTCTTGCGGCGACGGCCATCGGCCTCGATCCGGAACGATATGGGGTTCACATTCCGCGGCTCGACACCAGAACGGTCAAGGTCGAAGTAAGCCGAACCCTCCACCATCTGGAACTCGGCTTGCTGTTGGGCATCGACCACTGGAATCTGGGGAACCTCAACCCCAGAGAGAACATCCGGACCTGGCTTGAAGAAGGCGAGTCCGTCGTCATCCCCCAAGCGTATGAAAAAGTGTTCCGGGAACGGTTCGAGAACCACCCCTTGCGGGAGGACTTCCACGACTTCGTTGCCAACGTGTATCCGGCTCCTGGCGAGCAAGTCGACTACGTGGTACAGAGGGGAGACAGTCTCGGCCGGATCTCCAACCGATACAGGTACTGCGGAGTCCAGGGCCCTCAGCACCTGATGCTCTACAACGGATTGACCAGCTCCGTGATCAGGCCTGGTCAACGCCTGGCGATTCCCTGCTCAAAGTAGGGACAGCAGGGTAGAGCTAGATCCCAAGAGATCCAAAACGAAGTCTCGATTACGATATCTCATGCCGAGTCGAACCGATGCCTATCCGGACTTCTCCCGGATCCGCAGGTTCTCTCCTCTAGGTGTCGAAAATCCCGCACTGCTGAGTCGAAGACAGATCGAACAGTTTAACAACCACGGCTACATCTCCCCCCTGGACGTCTTCAATCCAGAGGAAATCGCTGCCCACCGCTTCTACTTTGACGACTTGTTGACGAAGGCGCTGGAGGCTGGCTGGAGCAGTTACGAGATTTATGGCTGGCACACCTGCTGCGCTGGCATCTATGACCTGGTCACGGATGATCGCATTCTGGACTACCTCGAGGATCTACTAGGTGAAAACCTGGTGCTTCGTGGGATCAATTATTTCGCCAAGATGCCTGGAGATGGCAAGCAGGTGAGTTGGCATCAAGACGCCTCCTACTGGCCGCTGAATCCCAGCAAAGCCGTCTCGGCGTGGTTGGCGATCGATGATGTTGATTCGGAGAACGGGGCCATGCAGATCATCCCCGGTTCCCATCGACAGGGGCAAATTGCATTTCACGAGAGCGAACCGAGCGAACGCAATGTCCTGAATCAGACCGTCAGAAACGCGGAACAGTACGGTGACCCACCTTTATCAATTGAACTCGAAGCCGGCCAGATGTCTTTGCATACAGACTGGGTGCTGCATCGCTCCGAGCCCAACGGGTCAAGCCGCCGCCGCTGCGGACTTGCCATGCGCTTCGTCTCGGCGGATGTACGAGCGGACGAGGGTTGGAATCAAGGCACCATCATCTGTCGCGGAAGTGATCCCAGTGGCCACTGGGCGAACCAGCCCCGACCGAAAGCAGACCAGATCCCCCAGAAATAAAGAAACAAATATCCCTGTGACACTACTGTCCGGTTAGAAGTCGAATGACATCAAGTGGTTAGCGATGTGCCGTTCGTGACCATGCAAGTCCTAATTTCTAAGTGGGTGAAAAATAAGGACTTGCTCGGACAGAGTAATTCTGGCATTTGGCGTCAGCTGCTGGTGTGATGGGGTCTGAGACAGGAGCGAGGTGAATCCTGAAGGGATTCCGTATTTTAGCCCAGGGTTTCCCAACCCTGGGTCAGCGGCGCTTGCCCTGGATTTCAACCCAGAATGGGTTGCGTACAAAAAGAGCAACCCTCAGGACGCAACCCATTCTGGGTTGATTATTAAGGGGTTGACGCTCTTACCCAGGGTTCGGAAACCCTGGGCTGGAATACGCAATCCCGTTGGGATTGACCTCGCTTGGTCTGACGGGATCCATTTCCCATCCTTCTGATGCCCGGGTCGAACC
>JAKZYH010000462.1:0-24726 GCA_047514575.1 Acidobacteriota bacterium
GCAAACGACCCTGACAATTTCGGAGCTTGAAAAAGCCCTCTTTCCCCTTCCTTATCAATTACTTACACATTTCCGGACGGGCACTAGCTCAGTGAGTCGCGCTTTGCTTGTCATTTGATTAACTCCTCGAGAGCCTTAGCCAGGCTCTCAAATTCCAACCGCGCCGGTGAACGTGGCGCATACTCGTGGACTGTTAGACCATGAAGAGCCGACTCTGCTACGGCTACCCGTTGGGCAATAGCCGGCAGTGTCTTCTCGCCCAAAGCTTCCAAAGAAGCTATCAAGTCCCGACTCAGGTTGGTTCGAGGGAAGACTTTCGAGGGCACGAACCGGATGAGGGGCTTTCTACCCCTTCGCTGCTTGCGAGCTTCTGTTGTCAGACCTAAAGCCTCCCGGGCTGCCAGAATATCCAGTGGTGAGGGCCCTGCTGGCAATAGAACAATATCAGCCAGGAGTGAAGCCAGTAGAGCGGGGTCAGTAAACCCAGGAGGTGTGTCGATTAACACTCGATCCACTTCCCTGGCTGCGCTTTGGACTCTCTCTTTGAAACGCTCGGGACTTGTCGTGGCTACAGCTTCCACAACGTGGGAGAGAAGACCCTCTCCAAGGCCAGCCCATTCTTCTAGGCTTTTCTGAGGATCAGTATCGAGCAGAATGACACTACGACCAAGTGTCACAAGTTCAGCTGCAAGGTTGGCTGTGATCGTACTCTTCCCTATCCCCCCTTTCTGGGGTACCGACCAGATTCATGTAATTTTGTACGCTAAGCCTCCAGTAGAAGTCGGCAAGTGATTTAAATAGAAGGGCTTGTGGGGTGGCGACGACAAGCCTCCAAACTCCATTTGGTGCTCGGGTTTTTTCGTTTGCCGCGGGGGTGATTTGTGTGGTCAGCTTGACATAGAACTCGCTCAATCTATTGGACTTGTCGGCGAGAAGCTGAAGACGCCCAGGTAGAGACCAGCTCCCCTTAGCGTACATTTCTGCAGCAATCTGGTCGGTACCCTCAGTTGGCCGCGAGTGCCCTTCGACCAAAAGGTCCGAAGCCTATGTCGCATTACGTACCTTTGTTGGAACAGAACCCCCGCGCCGCCGCGCCCCTACGGGCTGGGGTCCCCAGCAAAGTGTATCTGCTATTGCCTGACAGACCCTAAGATCGCGATTTGCGAGGTGGTCTTCCGGTCAGTTCGAGATAGGCCTGAACCGCGAGCTCGTCACAGCGCTCGTTCATAGCATGGCCGGAATGTCCCCGCACCCGTTCGAAGGATACATCGTGCTGCTCCGTCAGCCGATCCAACTCCTGCCATAATTCGACATTCTTTACCGGTCGCAGTCCGTCGCCTGTCTTCCGCCGCCAGCCCCGCTGCTTCCAACCGTGAATCCAGGTGGTGATCCCTTGTTGGACGTAAGAGCTGTCGGTGACGACGTGGATCCGCGTCCGCCGCTTCAGAGAAGCAAGCCCTTGAATCACGGCCCGAAGCTCCATCTGGTTATTGGTGGTTTGCTCCTGGGCTCCGCTGTCTTCCTTCTGGGTCCCCGTGGGAACGTGGTCCAGGATGAAGGCCCACCCACCAGGACCAGGATTTCCGCTGCAGGCTCCGTCCGTGTAGAGGATGACCTCTGCCTCATTGAGTTGCTTGGCAGCCATCTATCTTTTGGTCCTTTTCATTGAGTGTTCCGTGGGATTCCGTCAACCTTCCGACGGGAGGTACCGGTCTCTCCATGTAGCGCGCCATGCATGATATCAAACTGCTTTGAGTCAAGGAGAAGGGCATGGACCAAGACCGTCTGATCTGCTGCCAAGTGAGTGGAGAACGCGAACACACGCGAGAGGCGATTGAATTTCTCATCCCAGGTACCCAGAATAGAGGGCGATGCAGGATTCCGAACTAGCCTACATACCTGCCTATGAACTGAGACATCAGATCCTCCAGAAGGAGCTCTCCCCCGTGGAGGTGGTGGAAGCTACTCTCGAACGAATTTATCGATACAACGAGGGCCTCGGCGCCTTCATCACGGTCTGCAGCGATCTCGCGATGGAACAGGCGCGGGAGGCAGAGCTGGCGGTGGTGCGGGGAGAGGAGTTGGGTCCACTGCACGGGATTCCGGTGCCCATCAAGGACCTCGAAAGTGTCAAAGGGATTCGCTTTACCCATGGGTCTGTCCCTGGCGAAGAAGTCGGGACAACCGATGCTCTCTGTGTAGAGCGAGTGCGCGCAGCGGGAGGCATCATCATTGGCAAGACCAACACCCCCGAGTATGGTTATGCTGGCACGACAGAGAATCTGGTCTATGGATCCTGCCGAAATCCATGGAACACAGAGCGGACGGCGGGTGGCTCCAGCGGAGGGTCAGCTGCCGTTGTAGCGGCGGGTTTGACCGCCATGGCGCAGGGAAGTGACGGGGGAGGAAGCGTGCGCATCCCCAGTTCCTTTGCGGGTATCTACGGAGTCAAGGCTACCCAGGGCCGTATTCCCCGAAGACACCTCGATGCCCAATCCTGGAGTCCAATCAACAATTCTTCGGTAGGTCCTATGACTCGGACCGTGCGTGACGCTGCTATCCTGATGCGCTGTCTGGCGGGTCCTGCTCCGGATGCCGAGTACGGGACGCTGGGCGAGACGCCTCCAGACTATGAGGCGGCGATCGGCCGCGGTGTGCAAGGGCTGAAGATAGCTCTGAGTGTTGATTTAGGAGGAGCTGCGGTGGATCGTTTAGTAGCCGAGAGCGTCCAGAGCGCCGCACGATTTTTCGAGGAGCAGGGCGCAGCGGTAGAAGAGGTTGACTTCAAAGCCGACGATCCGGAAGAACGGTTCCGCACCTTCTTGGACTTCTTTTGCGCTCGCGGTTATGTCTCTTATGGAGCTCTGATGGACGAGGAGGAAAGTCGGGATCAACTGACGGACTATTTTCGTGACTGCCTGGAGCACGGGCGCTCGCTGTCTGCTTCTGATTTCATAAGAGCTCTGAACAAAATCGGTCGTTATCGCGCTTACGTGTCTGCCTTTTTCGATCGATATGACCTGCTCCTGACGCCGACAACAGCTGTTTCAGCTTTTCCTATTGGAGAACCTCCAGTGGAAATTGGCGGGTGCCCCTGTCCGCATCCCAGCTGGGACTTCTTCCCCTTTACCCATCTTTTCAACCTGACCGGCAACCCTGCCGCCAGCGTTCCCTGCGGCTTCAGCGAAGACGGTTTGCCGATAGGTTTACAGATCGTGGGTCGTCTGCGGGACGAGGAGACCATCATTGCGGCTTCGGCCGCCTTCGAGGAGGGACGACCGTGGGCAGGGAAGCAGCCGTCGCAGTTTCCTTGACGAAGGACCACTCCGGGCGCTCCCCAATCGACCCCTTCGGTGAAAGTTTGCAGAGTACCCAGAAACCCGGGCTGAGCTATGGAACATCACGACAAGAAGAAAAAGCCATCCTTGCAGACGGTCAGGTACGCCTTTCACCACATTATCTGGCCTCGCCGCCGGATCCTTCTGCTGGGTCTGTTGTTGATTGTCATCAATCGGGCCTCAGCGCTGGTCCTGCCCGGCTCCAGCAAGATCCTTTTGGACAAGGTCATCCCCGAGAACGACGAACAGTTGCTGCACCTGCTCTTGTTGGGTGTGACCCTGGCCATCCTGGTTCAGTCTTGCACAGCCTTTTTCCTGACTCGGCTGCTGAGTGTGGAAGCCCAGCATCTGATCTCTTTGCTCCGAGCACAGGTCCAGCGCCACATCCTCTACCTTCCCGTTCGATTTTTCGACAACACTAAGTCGGGGGAGCTTGTTTCCCGCATCATGACCGACGTCGAGGGCGTCCGGAACCTGGTCGGTACAGGTTTGGTGCAAATGTTCGGGGGCGTCCTGACGGCTATTGCGTCGCTGATACTTCTGCTTAACATCAATGCGATGATGACGATTTACACCCTGTTGCCTCTGGGCCTCTTTGGTTTGATCTCGCTGAAGGCGTTTGGCTATATCCGTCCGATTTTTCGCGAGCGAGGGAAGATCAACGCGGACGTTACCGGGCGTCTCACGGAGTCGCTGGGTGGGATTCGGGTGATCAAGGGGTTTAACGCCGAGAAGCAGGAGGTCCGGGTATTCGAGAGGGGGGTCGACCGGATTTTCAATAACGTCAAGAAGTCCCTGACTGCGACCAGCCTGGTTACCAGCTCGTCCACGCTGCTGCTGGGTCTGGCCAGTGTCGGCATCATGGGTCTGGGGGCGTCGATGATCATGAGCGGAGACTTGAGTGTGGGCGACCTATTCGCCTTCACCCTCTATCTCGGATTTCTGATTGCGCCCATCGTGCAGATGGGCAACATCGGGAGTCAGATCACGGAAGCCTTCGCCGGACTCGACCGTACTGACGAGATCCTGAGCCTGAAGCCTGAGCACGCTGAATCGACGAGGACTATCAAGCTGGACGAGGTACGAGGCGATATCCGTTTCGAAGACGTCAGCTTCTCATACGACAAGGGGAACCCGGTCTTGGCGGGCGTCAGCTTCGAAGCCCCAGCCGGCAGCGTCACCGCTTTGGTGGGGAGCTCCGGCTCCGGGAAAACTACGATTGCCGGCCTTGCTGCGTCGTTCTTGAAACCCAATAGCGGTAGGGTCCTGATCGACGGGCAGGACCTTTCAACGGTGACGCTGGATTCATACCGATCCAGGCTGGGTGTTGTCCTGCAGGACGATTTTCTGTACGAGGGGACGATTCGGGAGAACGTTCTGTTTGCCAGATCGGAAGCAAGCGCGGCCGACCTGAGTGAGTCTGTAGATGCTGCCCATGTCAGCGAGTTCACGGATCGCTTCGACGAGGGTCTGGATACCCTTATTGGTGAGCGCGGTGTGAAGCTCTCGGGAGGACAGAAGCAGCGGGTGACCATCGCTCGCGCCCTGCTGGCCAATCCTCGGATCCTGATTCTGGACGAAGCCACTTCGAATCTGGATACCGAAAGCGAGCTCTACATCCAGGAGAGTCTAGAGCAGCTCTTGAAAGGCCGAACGACTTTCGTTATCGCACATAGGCTCAGCACCATTCGGCGCGCGGACCAGATCCTGGTCATAGAGGGCGGTGAGGTTGTTGAACGAGGGCGCCACGAGGAGCTGATCGCGGCGCAGGGTCGGTACTACCAGCTGTACACGTATCAGGCACGGATCTAGGCTGAAACTGCAAGAATGCGTCGCACGTCGGAACGTCCGAGGGTCGCACGTCGGAACGTCCGAGGGTCGCACGTCGGAACGTCCGAGGGTCGCACGTCTCCTGCCCTTGGACGGTGCTGCAAACGGGGGGCAGCTGCCGGGAGCATGAAGTCCGGCCCGGCAGAGGAGCCATAACACAGCTTGACTCCATTTAGGTGAACTGCGAGCCTACTGGTCAGGATAAATACATGAACCGACTTAAAGATAGAGTGGCGATTGTCACCGGTGGGGGCAGGGGCATTGGACGTGCCATTGCCATTGCCTTTTCCCAAGAAGGTGCTGACGTGGTCGTCGCCGCCCGCAGCAGAAACGAAATCGAGGCGGTGGCTGAGGGTCTTGAGACGCGGGCCTTGGCAATTCCGACTGACGTGAGTGACCCGGCTCAGATTCAGCAGTTGGTCGGTCGTACCATCACCGAATTCGGGCGGGTAGACATCTTGGTGAACAATGCGGGAATTGCGTTTCAGCGTCCCGTCCAGGACACGACCCTGGAGGACTGGGAGCGTCTGATGAACATCAACCTGCGGGCTGTGTTCCTTTCCTGCCAGGCTGTCCTCCCCCAGATGAAGCATCAGAAGGGTGGAAAGATCGTCAATATCTCTGCCGGCTCCGGCTCGGTCGCCTCCCGCAACTTCTCGGCCTACAGCGTCTCCAAGGCAGGCCTGATCATGTTCACGGAGTGTCTGGCCCTGGAGATGAAGCCTTTCAACATCGACGTCAACGCGATCGCCGTGGGTCGGACTCATACCCAAATGGCGGATGAGTTGGCAGCGGCACGCGGCGGGGGCGACTATGAGCCCGAACTATTGATGCGACCCGAGGACATCGCGCCCATCGCGGTGTTTCTGGCGAGCGACGAGTCCTGTTGCATGACCGGTGCCAACGTCGTAGCCCGCAAGCACGTTCCTCCTGGTTACTATGGAGAGGGAAACCTGCCCCCTCATGCCTATTGAGGCTACCCTGTATGCCTAGCCTTCTCTCCCGCTAGGGTTCCGTCCTCAGGCGCCGATCTGAACCACGAACAGGGTGAAGAGGATAATGCCGATGACGCACAGCCAGGCGACCACGAAACCCACTATCGTTTGCTTTGAAGGTTTGCGCAGCTCAAGGTCCCACATCTTTGACGCTCCCCGCTAATCGTTTCTCCAAACTGGCCCGAGTGTTACTCCAACTCCACCTTGATCCCGGCGTCTCGCAGTTTCTGTTCGTCTCCGACCGGCGTGTGCAGGACGGTATAGAAGCGATCTAATCGCTTCTTGTCGGTCGCAGGGGTCAGCAGGCTGACCACAATCATGGCGAGGAAACCACCACTCAAATAGAGGGCAAACTGATCCGCCAGCTCCCAGTCCCAGAGAAAACGGGACAGATACCAGAGGAACGCGGAAACCAGAACCGCGGCCCAGGCACCTCGTGCGTTGCAGCGGCGCCAGAGGACTCCCCCCCAGAAAGCTATCCCGAAGAATGCACCCAGCGACCAGGTCAGCTTCAGGATACCCACGACGGAGTCGGAGGTCATCGTGACCAGAAGGCCTCCGGCGACAACGATAAGTGCCACCCATCTGCCCACGGACAGATAGTGCGAGTCGGGCGCATCAGGCCGCATGTAGCGCTTGTAAACGTTCTTTACGATCAGGGCAGAGCCGTCGACCATGAGTGAGTCGCAGGTAGACATGACCGCCGCGATCATAGAGGCGAGCATGACACCGACAAGACCGATGGGAAGCAGGTCCCTGGAAGCCATTCCAAATGCATGTTCGGGATCCGGGAGATTTGGATAAATAGCGACACAAGCAACCCCTACGAAGGCCCAGGCCAGAGTGCAAATGCGCTTGAGCATGTTGCCATAGGTGAATCCGACTCGACCTTCGAGCTCAGTCTTACCAGCACCACCGATCTCCATATGATGGGGTTGAGACACGATTCCGACCAGGGCATTGATAACGATCATCAAGATGTAGAAAAACGTCACCCGGTCGTACCCGGGAGGAGGGTCCCCAGGGGCAATCAAGCTGAACATCTCTCCTGGCACCTGTTGATGCAAGCCGCTGAAGCCTCCCACTCTGCCAGGACGAAGGGGACCAGCAGGAACGAGAGGACGATGATGAAGAAACCCTGAATGAAGTCGGTAATGATGGCGGCTGGCAAGCCTCCGGCCAGACCATAGGCGAGAAAGAGCGCGGTCATGACGGCGATCGCCAGTTCTGGACTCACCGCCCCGCCAGTAATGGCACTGGCGGTTTTTCCGGTCCCCAGAAGCATCAAACCGATCTGTAGGGAAAGGTAGATCAGCCCGTAGATCGTGTAGAAGATTGCCAGGGGCTGACTGAAGCGGTCTTCGAAGAAGTCCGCGGTAGTGAGGTATCTCATCCGACGAAAGAGGGGGGCGATGATCCAATAGAAAGGTGTCGTAAAGAGATAGAGCCATTGGTACCAGATGCCAGCCATCCCCAGCTTGTAGGAGGCCCCGGCAACCGAAACGGCGTGATCGGTGTGGGTCCCTGTCCCGAAGGCGTGCATCAGCATGAAGGCCTTGCCGAATTTTCTCGAGCCCATGAAATAGTCGCCGACAGTTGTGATCTTGCGGGCGGCCCAGAGCCCCGCCAAAGTCACGCCCACGAGGTAGAGTAGAAGGGTGAAAAGATCGAGTGAATGCAAGCCGAACATGCGTTCTCCTGTTCTCCTGGAAAGAACTCTCGATTTTTGGCGCTGGGCGCCCTCAGAGATTCCAGGAGGTTCTGCCCTCGGCCAACGGGCACTCAGGCGAGGAGCTGGTGGGCTACTTTACCCGCTACGTCTGTCAGGCGGAAGTCCCTACCCTGGTAACGATAGGTGAGCCGCTCATGGTCCAGACCCAAGCAGTGAAGAATTGTGGCGTGAAAATCATGGATGTGGATCTTGTCTTTCACGATGTTCAAACCTAGATCGTCTGTCTGGCCCACGATCTGTCCACCCCGGATTCCGCCTCCTGCCATCCAGAGGGTGAAGGCGAAAGGATGGTGGTCACGTCCTCGAGTGTCGCCGTCGCCGACCTTGCTGCGCTCGACCATGGGCGTGCGACCAAACTCGCCCCCCCAGATGACCAGAGTTTCGTCTAACAGGCCTCTTTGCTTCAAGTCCTTCAAGAGCGCTGCCGTAGGTTGATCGGTCATCTCGCAGTTGCTCTTCAATCTCTTGTTGAGCTCGGTATGATCGTCCCAGCTAGAATGGGTGATCTGCACGAATCGGACTCCCCGCTCGACCATTCTGCGTGCCAGCAGACAATTGATGGCGAACTGATTCGAATTCGTCTTTCGTGCGGTAGCGTATGAATCCGGCTGGTTGTTCACACCGTACAGATCCCGAATGTGTTCGGGTTCTTTGGAGAGATCGAGAAGCTCCGGAGCCGCGCTCTGCATTCGAAAAGCCAGTTCATAGGAAGCAATTCGCGAGGCAATCTCGATGTCGCCCACGTCGGCGAAGTGCTTCTGGTTGAGGTCGCGGAGCGCGTCGAGTCTGGCGCGCTGACTGTCCTTGCTGATTCCTTCGGGATTGGAGAGGTAGAGAACCGGATCCCCACCGCTTCGGAAGGGTACCCCCTGATAACTGGAGGGAAGAAAGCCGCTTGACCAGGCTTTGCTGCCGGAGTGGGTAGGATCCCCCGAGCTCAACACCACGAAACCGGGAAGGCTCTGGGATTCACTCCCCAGGCCGTAGGTGACCCAGGACCCCATGGCCGGCCGGCCGGCAAGGGGCGCGCCGCAGCTGAACATCAGCTGGCCAGGATGATGGTTGAATTGATCCGTATACATGGAGCGGATCATGCAGATGTCGTCGGCAGCCTTGGCCGTGTGGGGCAGCAGGTCCGAGAACTCCATGCCACATTCTCCGTAGCGCCGGAACTCCCGCTGACTGGCCCAGATCTCCGCCGTGGGTTTGATGAAGGCGAGCTTCAGGTCCTTGGTCATGGAGGGGGGAAGGGGCGATCCTTCCCACTTCTTGAGCTCCGGCTTGGGATCGAACAGATCGACCTGACTCGGCGCTCCCGCCATGAACAGGAATATCACGTTCTTGGCGGTGGCTGGAAAGTGAGGCGCTCGAGGATGGAGCGGATTCACGTGCGGGAGTTCCGCCTGCAAACTACCGGAACGGCCCTCCTGAACCAATAGGTTCCAGAGGGCGACGACGCCTAATCCTCCGGCGCATCGTTCGAGGAAGTACCGACGGGTCTGGATCTGTCTAAATTCCTGTAGATTCATCGGCTCACTCCCGGGTAATGAACTCCTCGAGATTTAACAAGACGCTGCTGACGCCGACCCAGGCTGCAGCTGAAGCGGCATCGGTCCTGCCCAGGATCTCGGGAGGAAGGACTTTCGCGATCGAGTCTGGCTCCTGCCGCAGAATCTCCCGCTGCTGCTCGTAGTATTTCACCAGACGATCGCTCTCGGTGGGGTCTGGCTCCCGAATCAGACAGATCCGAAAGCCGTGCTCTACCCGCTTTCGTACCGCCCCGGATTCCTCCTTCAGCAATCGGATCGCCAGTCCCTGGGCAGCTTCGAAAAAGACCGGATCGTTAAGCAGATTCAGGGCCTGAAGGGCCGTGGTAGAACGTTCGCGGCGCGTACACGATTCCTGGGCATCGGGTGCATCGAAGATCATCAGCTGCGGATAGGGAGCAGTGCGCTTGGCCAGGACATACAGGCCGCGTCGATAGCGCTCCTTGCCCTTGCTCTCTTCAAACCCCTGGAAACGGTGTCCCAGGTCGGCGAGGCCCTCAGGCAGAGGAGGTAGAACGCTTTTGCCGCCCACCACAGGGTTGAGAAGGTTGCTTGCTGTGAGGGCCGAGTCGCGTATCAATTCGGCCGGAAGGCGCAGGCGGGATTGACGGGCCAGGAGACGGTTGGCGGGATCCCGCTGCTGGAGGTCGTCCCTCAGCTTGGAAGCTTGCCGGTAGGTCGCCGACTCCACGATGAGCCGATGCATTCGCTTGACGTCCCATCCCGAGCTCATGAATTCCATAGCCAACCAGTCGAGCAGCCCAGGATGGCTGGGCCGCTCACCCCGGATGCCGAAGTCCCCCGCCGTGGAAACCAGACCGCTGCCGAAAAACTCTTGCCACATGCGGTTCACGGTGACTCGCGCCGTCAGCGGATTGTCCTTCGAAACCAGCCACTGTGCCAGCTCCAGCCGAGTGGGTTCGGTGTGGGAGGGCAGGGGATGTAGAACCGCTGGCGTGCCCGGTCTCACCTCGATTCCCGGATTACGAAAGTCCCCTCTCAGGTGCAAATGCGTCGTCGGGGGCTGGGGATGGGAGATGAGCGTCTGGGCTTCGCTGAGCGATGGGAACTCGGCTCTGAGTTCAGCCAGCTCCTGGTTCAGCTTCTTGAGTCCGAGCTCTTCGTAGCGTTCTTTGTCTACGACGTGATTGTAGGAACGAACGAAGTAGTCTGTCAGTCGGTCCTTCTGTTTTTGAGTTCGCTGGGAGGGATCCAGGCGAAGGATCTCCTGACCACCGTCAAACAACCATCCCACTTTCCGCCAGGCCAGTGTCCAGATCAGATCCACCTTCGAATTGCTGGCCGCCTCGAGCAGTCTGGCTTCCCACTCGGCTTGCAGGGTGACGGCAGGAACCTGATCCAGGAGCTCGCGCCTGCGCCTCTGGTATTCGGGTTTCTGTCGGAGGTAGGGGCCCATCTCGCCGGGGAGGGGGGCCTCGATATTGATCTCTTTGTCTCCATTGAAAAAGGCGTAAATCTGGTAGTACTCCTGTTGGCTAATCGGATCGTATTTGTGATCGTGGCACTGGGCACATCCAACGGTCAGACCGAGCCAGACGGCTCCGACCGTGTTGGCACGATCCACGATCTGCTTGACTCGAAATTCCTCGCGGTCGGTTCCGGTTTCCCGCTGAGTCAGCGTGTTGCGGTGAAAGCCGGTAGCCACCCGCTGCTCAACCGTGGTTTCCGGTAGCAGATCGCCAGGCATCTGTTGAATCGTGAACTGATCGAAGGGCAGGTTGCGGTTGAGCGCCTGGATGACCCAGTGGCGATAGCGCCAGGCAGAATGTCTGGGGCCGTCATTGTACCCATCACTGTCCGCATACCGTGCCAGATCTAGCCAGTGCCGCGCCCACTTTTCTCCGTAGTGAGTCGAGGAAAGAAGATCGGTAACCAGGCGCTGATAAGCATCGGGACGATGATCGGCCAGAAAGGCTTCAAGTGCCTCTGGCGGCGGCGGCAGACCTATCAAGTCCAGGTACAGCCTTCGAATCAAGGTGGACCGTTCGGCCTCCGGTGAAGGTGTGGTCCCCTCCGCTTCAAGGCGAGCCAGGATGAACGAGTCGATGGGGTTGCGAACCCAGTTACGGAGCATGACGTGAGGCAATTCAGGTCGCTGGGGTGGCAGCAAGGACCAGTGCGTCTGTGGCCTTTGAGCTTCTTCTGTTGGTGTGGGTGTCACAGACGGAGCTGTTGCCCTCCAGTCTGCACCCTGATCGATCCAGCGCCGGAGAAGAGTGATTTCTGCCTCAGTGAGGCCCGGACCGTCCAGAGGCATCAGTTTGCCTTCGACTTCACCGGCTACCAGGTGGATCAATTTGCTCTGGGCGCTCTTTCCGGGCAGGATAACGGCTCCGGAATATCCACCAACAAGAGCTGCCTCTCGCTGGTCCAATCGAAGTCCGCCCAACTGCAGGTCCGATCCGTGGCAGCGATGGCACTTTCCACTGAGGATCGGTTCTATTTCAGCCCGAAAGTCAACCGTGCGTTGAGCTGGCGATGACGACGTGTCTACAGTCTGTTTTTGTCCGAATGTGGCTGAGATCGACAGGAACAAGAAGGCGAGAAAGACCCACAACTTGCGAGCGGGGATGGGGGATGCCGGAGGATGTGAGCGCAAGCTTTTCGGTCCCTTCAGGTTGCGACCATTTGGGGGACGATCCTGCGAAGGATCTCGGTCAGCTACGATAGGGTACGTCCGTTTCGCCTGTCAAGGATTCGAGACGCCCGTGTCTCTCTCCCAAACTTGAAAGGTTCTCAGGCGACCAGTTATAGTTTCGCCTTGGTTTCCGAGGATCGAAGACTGGTTTGAACTGAGGATTTACTGTACGGGCTTGGCGGCTGCCACCAGAGATTAGGGAGCAGGCCGAAGCAAGGAGGGTCTATGAATCCAGAAGCGCGTCTCGAAGAACTCAAGCTTGAACTACCCCCGGCGCCTAGCCCGATGGCAACCTACCGTCCCTCGGTGCGGGTTGGCGATATTCTCTACGTTTCGGGTACGGGGCCGTTTCGGCACGACGGCAGTGTGATCCAGGGTAAAGTGGGAGTCGATCTCACCGTCGAGGAGGCGTATGAGGCGGCTAGATTGGTTGGCCTCAACGTCTTGAGTACTATCCGCTCGTCCCTTGGAAGTCTGGATAAGGTCGTCAGAATCGTCAAGGTGTTGGGATTCGTCAACGCCACTCCGGACTTCGAGGAACAGCCACGGGTCATCAATGGATTCAGTGACCTCATGGTCGAGGTCTTCGGAGAGGAGGCCGGAAAAGGGGGCCGCAGCGCTGTTGGGATGGGATCGCTTCCGCAAAACATCCCGGTTGAAGTCGAGTCAATCTTCGAAGTCAGAGACTAATCTCTGTCCGTTCCTCGGCACTTGTCGATCTCGGACCCGACTACCGATCCCGTGTTGATTGATCATAGTCATGTAATGACGATGTCTATATAGCTCAACCGGACAGTACGGTTCCGGTGTACTGAGGGAGGCGAGGGACGATGTCTAGCCAGAAGGACCGTCGGCAATTTCTGACCGGCGTGGGAGCGAGTGCAGCGGCGGGACTGTGGAGCGTTGGAGCCAAGTCAGCCACGCCCTCCTATTCTGCCAACGAGACCCTGAACATCGGGTGTATCGGGACCGGGGGGCGCTGTCGCTCCCTCATGCGTACGATCGGGAAGGTGCCCGGCGTCAGGCTGGCCGCCGTCTGTGATATCTGGGATGATCACCTGGAGCAGGGGCGAGAGCTGGCCGATTCAAAGGCTTTCACCAGCAAACACTACCACGATCTTCTCGAGAGCAAGGACATTGATGCCGTGATCATCGGATCTCCCGACCACTGGCACGTGCCGATGACAATCGACGCCTGCGAAGCGGGCAAGGATGTCTACGTCGAAAAGCCCCTGACCCACGATCCAAGCGAAGGAGAAGCGGTCATCCGTGCCCAGAACGAGCATGGCCGGATCGTACAGGTGGGTATGCAGCAGCGAAGCATGCCGCAGTTTCGGAAAGCCTATGAAATCGTCCAATCAGGCGTGCTGGGCAAGATTCATAAAGTCCACCTGACCTGGAATCGCAACTCCCAAAAGGTGCGCAGACGACCCGTTGACATCCATCCTGCAAGCTTGAATTGGAAGCAGTTTCTAGGATCAGCCCGAGAGCAGCCATTCGATCCATACCGATTTCGCAACTGGCGCTGGTTCTGGGATTTTGGTGGTGGGATCCTCACCGATCTCATGGTTCATTATCACGACGTCGCCAACTGGTATCTCGACCTCGGTAATCCTACAACTGCGACCACCATTGGAGACCACTTCATCACCGCAGGTCTCTGGGAAGCTCCCGACACCATACAGACCCTGTTGCGTTTCGAGAAGGAAAAGGTGCAGGTCTACTTCGAAGGCACGTTCGTTAGCGCTCGAAATGGCGCTATGCTCGAGTTCATGGGCACCGAAGCCACCCTCTATCTGGACCGGGGGCGTTACGAAGTCTTGCCCGAGAAGGAAAGCAAGCTTGCGCCCTCACACTTGATCCTGGGACGGGGATCACGGGGCGCCGACTTCTATAACCCTCCTGCGTCGACGCAGCTACACCTGCAGAACTGGGTTGACTGCATCCGCAGCCGCAGGCGACCGAGGGCTCCCGCCGAGGTGGGTGTTAAGGTAGCCGCCGACGCCCACTTGGCAAACCTCGCCTACCGAAACAACCGAGTTGAGCACGGAGGATAACTCGTCTGAACGTCGTATACATCATATTCTGCGGTTCGTCGCGACCCTTCGGAGAGTAGGGACCTGCGACGTTCAGACGTGCGACGTATTGGGACGTGCGACGTATTGCTTCAGAACGGGCTGACCGAAAGCACCTCCTTGGCGTAGACATCCCAGAGCTTGCCCAGAAACAGTCTGCCAAACCGGCCTAGCGCAGAGGTTTTATCGGCAAGGCTTGGAGCCTCTACTTGAAAGGTACTGAGCTGCTTCAGGAAGTCGAGCAGGTGGATTCTGAGGATGCCAGACGCCAGAACCTCGGCATCGGAATCCTGGTCGGGTGAGACGTGGCCTCGGAGGATCCGAGTGTAGAGCGTGGTCGTATCACTCCACAGATCGAGCCCCGGATCGTCCTTGATCTCCTTGAACCCGGTCAGCGTGAGGGGCTCCCCTTCGCCATTCCGAAAATGCAGTCGATAGAGCATCTTCTTCTCGTCAGGGTCCGCCTCATCAACGAACAGATTGAAGATTCCCTGCTCGACCTCGAGACGCCCTCCCAGACGCTCACAGGAGAGGTAGCCTTCGGCGGCGGCTTCGTGAAGGGGGCGAGTGATAAAACGGTTGACTCCGTCAATCCGAATAGTGAGATTGAAGGAGACGTACGACTTCTGCCGCTTCCCAGCGTCGTGTCCACGTTGATAGTCGGTTTCTCCGAAGCCCAGATAGCCCTTCATCTCCTCGCTGAAGCTCAGCTTGGTTGGAGTCGTATGCACGTCGGTGGAATAGTCTGGTTGCGTGTCCGTCAGGGCTATGCCTTGTTGCTTGCACCACTCGCGTCCTCGAAGAACTCCCAAGTTCACTGTCTCGACGACCCGGTCCGCGCTGAGGTTCAAAAGGTAGTGCAGGGGCACTTCCGACTTCAGAATCTTGAGTTCGATGTGGCGACCGAACTCGCCATTTTTCCCCTCAGCCAGAGCGGCATTGTTTTCTTCGATGCGACGGATGATGCGCCTGAAGTGTCCGTTGGCAGCTGTCTCGATGATCTGAAAATACTGGGCCAGAAAGCCCGCATGCCACTCACTTCGCTCGCTGACGGTCCAGATGATCCAGAGTTCGTCCGCGCCCCGACGTATGGCCTCCTCGATGTTGGCATCACTGATATAGACCGAGTCGATATAGGTCTCAGCGTTGATGATGACGGGGGGAAACCACATGGGAAGGGAAACGCAGGCAACCAGGAAATCCTCCGTCATCCGGTCGGGGGTGATTACCTCCAGCTCGTGTTTGCTGAAGTTATAGACGTTGAAGGTAGCCTCTCGTTGGGTCTCTCGAATCAGTTTCCAGTCTAGCCCCCACCCTGGAAAGACGCTTTCCCGGAAGCGATCCAGTTTGAACATAGACTCGGCGAAAAACAGATTGGCGTACTGTTGCCAGTTGAATTCGATTCCCAGATTGGGGTCGAAGTTCCGCCAGTTCTCGGCCATCTGCGTGCCATTCATTCCCTGGCAATACATGGCCAGGTTGAAAACTCCGCCGCTGGCCCCATCAGCATGATCGAAGCTGAGACCTGCCTCATCTAACCAGACCTGGAGAACTCCGGCTTGGAACGCCACCTTCACGCCTCCACCGGCCATAATCAAGGAGCGCTTCTTGGGCTTTGGATCGTTCATTCTGTCATTCCCCCTTTTTAGACTGTCCGCGTTTCTCGGCTCTCGTCGTCGGCAGCCCGCTGCCGGCTGATTTCCATTGGAGCTGATCTTCGAGAGACGATCAGGCGATCGCCTCACCGGGATTCAACCTGTTGATTCAAGGCGTACTCGGCGTGCTGCCGGAGACTAGAATCAAGCTTACCTTAAAGTCTTGTGATTGCAACCAGGCAATCGGCTGATTGTCCGAACGACTTCACAAAGCGAGGGTTTGCTGCTAGGATATGCCTTTGGCTGAGGATCGAAGCAAATGGGTAGTGTACTCAAGAAGAAGAAAAAGCGGCGCGGGAAGCTTCGCCGCAAACGTCGTCATCAGATTCGAAAGAACTCTCATTCGAAGTAGCCGGCTCCGCTAGGGAACCTGGTTTCATGGGATATTGCCGCGACTTCGCGTGACACCTTCTGGTGAGGCTCCCACCCAACCAACCAGGCTCGCAGCATCTTTCCTAGACTCCGTTACGCAGCGCTTCGCCCCTTAGGGTTTATTCTTGAACGAACCCTTAGATCCTGCCCTCTGCCTTCCAGGACGGCTACCCACGATCTTCAAAGCGCAGGAGGGTACTAAAACGGTAACCAGCGGCCCGCTGACGACGAACGGTTCGGTTTTACCAAGGTCCGTCCCTTTTCGGTTGAAACGCGCGGGCTCAAACTCTATAGTGACTGAATTGTTTCCTGCCAACTACAGCTTGTGAAGGAGGAGCTATGGCGAAAGACAAGATAGGAGAGCAACCGGCTTCAGACCTCTCGAGGCGTGACTTTCTGAGAGGGGGAGCGACAGGGGCTTTGACCACTGGTCTGATCACTTCCGTGGGATCGCCCGCCGAGGCTTCTTCCCATGGCAAGGTATTGGGGCCCGGAGGCGTCTCGGTCAAATTGAAGATCAATGGGAAGCTTCGCGCGGTCAAAGTAGAGCCTCGGACCACGCTGCTGGACGCATTGCGTGATCGGCTGGATGTTACCGGAGCCAAGAGGGTCTGTGATCGGGGCACCTGTGGAGCTTGCACCGTGCTTCTCAATGGGAAGCCGGTCTACGCTTGCAGTGTGCTGGCGATCGAAACTCAGGGCCAGGAGATCGTCACGGTCGAAGGCCTGGGATCGCCGGGGCAACTTCACCCCTTGCAGGCCGCTTTCATCGCGAACGATGCTTCGCAGTGCGGATTCTGCACGCCAGGTTTCGTCGTCGCCTGCAAGGCCTTCTTGGACGAAAACCCGGATCCGACACTAGAGGAGGTTCAGAAGGGACTGGGAGGTAACCTCTGCCGCTGCGGCACCTACGCCGGGATTGGGCCAGCCGTCCTGGAAGCTGCGAAGGCTCTGAAGGGAGGCACAAGCAATGCCTGAGTACAATTGGCCAGAACCCAGCAAGAGAAGGCACATCGGCAGCCGTACTTCTCGACTCGACGGCCCCGATAAGACCACAGGACACGCGACATACTCGTACGACGTCAACCGCCCAGGAATGCTCTTCGCGAAGATCCTGACCTGTCCCCATGCCCATGCCAAGATCACCAAACTCGACGTTTCAGCCGCCAAGAGTATGGCCGGTGTCAAATCAGTTCGAGTCATCCAGGACGTGGGCACCGAGATTCAGTGGGAGCTGGACGAGATAGTGGTAGTTGCAGCGACCAGCGAGGAAGTGGCGGATGACGCGATCCGGGCGGTCAAGATCGAATACGATCTACTTCCACACTTTGTCACCGAAGAAGACAAGGACAAGGCCCCTAGCTCGGAAGTCGCCAAGGAGGAGTCCACCGGTGATCCGGATGCGGCTGCGGCTGCCGCCGAGGTCAAAATCAAAGGATTTTACGGACTTCCGTCCATCACTCACTGCTGTATGGAGTCCCATGGTCAGGTATGCGAATGGGAAGATGAGGATCATCTTACGGCCTGGTGTTCGACCCAGGCGGTTTCGGGTTTGCCCGGACAGTTCGCCGACAAGCTCGAGATCCCAACCTCCAACGTTCGTGTTATCACCCCCTATATGGGAGGAGGTTTCGGCAGCAAGTTCAGTGCCGACCGCTGGGGTATCGATTGCGCCGAGATGGCGAAGGAAGCGAAGGCTCCCGTAAAGCTCTTTCTGGAGCGCAACGCGGAACTTGCTGTCGCAGGCGACCGTCCCTCGGCCTACGCCAAGATTGAAGTTGGCGCTAAGAAGGACGGAACGCTCACCTACTGGTCCTCCGAATCGTGGGGATCAGGAGGGATTGCCGGATCGCGTGGCAGCCCTCCGCTGCCCTACGTGATAGAGGTCCCGAATCGGCGGCAAAAGCATATTTCGGTTGTCACCAACTCGGCCACTTCACGGGCCTGGAGAGCCCCCAATCACCCCCAGGCTTGCTTCCTGACCATGTCGGCACTGGAGGATCTGGCTGCGGCTCTCAAGATGGATTCGCTGGATTTCTTCCTGAAGAACGTCGGTTTAATGGGTGAGCGAGCTGACATCTATGAGTCGGAGCTCAAGAAGTGCGCCGAGTTGATCGGATGGAAGGAGAAGTGGCATCCTCGAGGAGAGGGGAAGAGCTCGACCAAGCAGGGTCTTGGACTGGGACTCCACACCTGGGGTGGCCGCGCCCATCAGAGCAACTGCGAGGTGATCGTCTATCCCGATGGGAACGTGGAAGCCAGACTGGGCAGCCAGGACCTCGGGACCGGCACCAAGACCGTGATTGCGATGGTGCTGGCCGAGACCTTTGGCCTTGGTCTTCACGATGTCAGAGTGCAGATTGGGGATAGTCGCTATCCCGCATCCGGCGGTTCAGGGGGCAGTACCACCGTCGGTGGAGTGTGCTCCTCGACGCGGCGAGCCGCGCTGAATGCCCTCACCCAGGTGTTCGAGAGAATCGCACCCGGACTAGACGCTCCGGCCGATCAGTTGGAGATAGGAAACGGAACGATTCAGGTCAAGGGCAACCCCGATCGTAATCTCTCCTGGAGAAAGGCAGCCGCCCGCATCGGCCCCACTCCGATCACCGCTTCAGGCAAGAACCCCGGACCGGGAAAATTGAACGATAGCGGCGTCGGTGGGGTTCAGATGGCTGATGTCTCGGTGGATGTTGAGACCGGTATCGTCACGCTCAACCGAATCGTGGCGGTTCAGGATTGTGGTCTCATCGTTGATCTGAAGACAGCGGAAAGTCAGGTCTTTGGCGCCCTCATCATGGGCGCTGCGTCCGCCTTGATGGAAGAAAAGATCCTGGATCCCGTCAGCGGACGAATGTTGAATGCTGACATGGAATTCTACAAGCTACCCGGTATAGGAGATGTGGGAAAGCTGGAGGTGCACATGATGACCGGAGAACGCCACGACAGCCGTGGCATCATCGGGTTGGGAGAACCTCCTGTCATCTCCACGGGTGCCGCCATTTCAAATGCGGTCGCCAATGCTATCGGCGTCCGTGTCCCCTATCTACCCCTGACGCCCGACCGGGTGTTGGACGCCTTGGCGAAAGGAGGAGCAGCCTGATGCGAGCTTTCGAGTACGCTAGCCCCGAGACCAGGGAAGATGCTGTCAAACTTCTCAGCAGTAAGGCAGGGGAGACGGCCGTATTGGCTGGAGGTACTGATCTGATCAGCCTGATGAAGGATGAGGTCGTCACACCGGGCCGTGTCGTCAACATCAAGTCTGTGGAGGGGCTAGGCGGCATCAGCTATGATTCCGGCAGCGGTCTGAGAATCGGTGCTCTGCTGCCATTGGACGACCTCGAGGCTAATAGCCGAGTCCGATCGGACTACCCCTCGCTTCAACAGGCAGTCGATGGTGTCAGAAGTGCCCAGATCCGATCGAGGGGAACGGTTGGTGGTGATCTCTGCCAGCGCCCTCGCTGCTGGTACTACCGCCACGGCTTCGGACTTCTCGCCAAGTGGCAGGGCAAGGCGATGGTGCCGGACGGCGACAACCGCTATCATGCCATCCTGGGTGCGGGTCCCGCCTATTTCGTGAACCCTTCCAGTCTCGCCCCGGCTTTGATCGCGTTGGGCGCAAAGGTAAATATCCTCGGGCCCAAGGGCGGCCGGACCGTGGACTTGGCGAGCTTTTATCGGGCGCCTTCTGCGGACGGAGAATCCGAGAATGTCCTGGCAGCAGACGAAATCGTAACGGATATCGTGGTTCCAGCTGCCTCGGACAGCAAGAATGCGACCTACGAAGTCCGTGAGAAGGAAGCACTCGATTGGCCTCTGGCCGCCGCTGCTGTATCACTTCGGATGAGTGGCAGCACGGTCAAGGAGGCAAAGGTAGTGCTGGGACACGTGGCTCCGACTCCCTGGATGTCCCAGAGTGCCGGCCAGGCATTGAAAGGTAAGTCCGTCAGCTCAGATACTGCGATGCAGGCTGGCGAGGCCGCCGTAGCAAGTGCCACGCCCCTCAGCCGTAACAAGTATAAGATCCAACTGGCTCGAGTCGCGGTAAAGCGCGCTGTTTTACGTGCGGCTGGAATGGAGGAGGTGTGAGCCATGCAGGATATTGAGAAGATCAGATTTCAACTGTGTCGCCGTCTCCGCTGGAAGGGCATGTTCGTTGAAGCAGCTCCAGACCCGACGGTTCCACCCAGCAATGACGCATTCTTCTGGTGTTCGCAGACCATGAACTGTCTGGGTCCGGATGGCAAGGTCTGCAATGAAGAAGGCTGCCAATCCGAGCGGCAGTGCTACGAGTCACTTTAAGCTAAAGTCACTTGAGTTCGAGTGGCTTGAGGGCCAAGCCTGACGGTCGTCCGTACACATTACCGGAATCTGGTAGACTAAAGCCTAGACTGGAGACAATCCCATCTGGGATTGGGGTTGAACACGTCGATCTTGGGATTTGGTCACTTGGATTTTGGGATTTACCTAAGAGGGGGTCGATTGTTATGAAGAAGGGAATCGCTCTACTGGGAATCTGCCTGCTTTGGACGCTGCCCTTGTTGGCACGCGATACTACCATCAGCGGCGATTATCTAGAGGTCCGTACGGGAGACGTGTATACCGGGCCATGTTTCGCCAATGCCGAGGTCAACCTCACCGGAAAGGAAGCCATGCTAGCCTGGAGAGTTCGAGAAGGCAGCTGGCGCGGGGTCGCGCTTGACGGTTTGAGCGTTCTTGCCGTCGTCAAGTCCAAGGCGACCTTGGGAGATCCATTCGCCATCGACCAGAGGACCAAGGCCATCATCGTGGTCGACGAAAGAGCTAGTGCAGAACAGCATGACGCGCTAGTCGATTTAGCCCAGGCCGAGGCCGGAGATCTCCTGCAGGATGTCGTCCGGGTCGAGACCGCACCAATCGAGATTCAGTTTGGAAAGGCGCAGACATTCGCCAGTCTGAAGGCCGGCGACGTGGTCCAACTCAAGACTCGTGCCTTGAATCATGGGGACCATATCTGTGGCAACGAAGAGGTGTACTATCCCCCGCTGACCGAGGTCGCAAATGCCAAGCCGGCTTTTACCTTGATGCATCAGTTCAAGGGAAAAGGCCTGAACGGCTCGTGGTCCAGCTTTGGAAGCCGAGGGGCTTTCGTAGGAACGTTTTCTCGCTAGCCTGTGATCACCGGGCTTTGAGCCCGGCGAGTGTCCGAACCTCGTCTGCTTCGTATTCGGCAACGAAAGAGGGTTGGACGGCTTCTCTCTTGAGCTCACTCCTTCTCTAGGATTCTGAAACATGAAAACAAGAATGGGAAAACTGTTTCTTGCCCCTCAACATCGATTCATAGCGGGATTTCTAGGACTGGGAGTTCTGTTCGGGTGCCTGTTCTCAGGCCTCATACCCTTGTTGGAGGCAGCCGACCTGACAGTGGAGCAGTTCGAAGCAGCACCGCCCGAAGGTGCCTCGGAGGATGTTGTTGCAGCTCTGGACACAAATGGATTTCGTGTGCTCAAGGGCGGTGAGGTGATCGGAGAGTTCTGGCTTCGTCCTGAGCTACCTCTGCAGGAGCCCGCATCGACTGAACTCGGTGTTGGCTTCGGGCAACTTCAAGAAGGGAGTCTGATTGGTCTGGTTCACTACCCCCTGGACTGGTCCGACTACAAGGATAATCAGGTGGCAGCTGGAGTCTACACACTGCGTTACGGAGTTCAACCCGCCGATGGGAATCACATGGGAGTCAGTCTCTACAGGGATTTTCTGCTCTTGACACCGGCTGGGTTCGACACCGACCCCGACCAGACCTACAGCCATGACGACCTGGCCGAACACAGCAGCGAGGCCTCAGAGGGTCAGCATCCAGCCGCCCTCAGCCTCTTCCCCGTGTACGACGAAATTTCAGAACCTAAGCTCATGCGCAACGAGATGGACCAGTGGATGGTGGTGAAGAAGGTAGGAACACTGATACTCGGTTTGGTGATTTCCGGACACGGAGAAATTTAGTGTCCCCATCGGGGATGGTGGAAACCCCTCGCCTTCAGGCGAAGAGAGGGTTCCCGAAGTCCCGTAGGGACGGTAGGGTCATCTCCAAGTGCAGTTGAAGGGTGGTAGAGCCGGTCTTTGACGTGGCTTCGGTCTCCAGGCCGAAGTATATCGGTCGAGCCTAGCTCGACCAACGGCGGCCTGGAGACCACCGCCACGAGTGCTGCGCCGCTGTTCCCGGAGTTGCGGGTCTTTCAATCCACTCGGGAAACCGGCAGGGTGGCGAACTCTTGTCGACTCACGCGAATGGCCATCCCTGCCAGGGGATGAGGCGCTTGCACTTCAAGTGTCCCTTTGAACTGAGTCAAGTCGATCTCGTCAGCGGCAAAGATTTCTGCTGGAAACCTGGCCAGCTGGCCTTTCCCCGCCAGGGGAATAAGGGCGATAGGGTCGGGGTCCATACTCCCCGTTCTTCGTAAACGCAAGGTAGCCACTGTCGGTCCTGGAGCTGGATTGGCGAGAGCCACACCAGTGCTGATTCCGGCAGTGCCGTCCGAATCCACCGGCACCATAAACCGTGTGGAGAGGGACGCCGTCCCGACTCCTGCCACGCCGAAATCTCCTGCGAAGAGGATCGTCCCTCCGATGAACCCATTGGACTCCACGTGTACCGATCCGGTCGCCACCTGCTCGCGTAGGCCCTCAGAACTGAAGAATTCTACGCCGTAAGGAGGCAGGGCGAATTCGAACTGACCCATCCGTTCGACTCCGTTCATACTGGCGGCAAGGGGTTCGCCCAGGGCATCGAACAAATGAACTGTTCCGGTTGTCGGAGAGTCTCCCGAAGGGTTGATTAGAATCAGGGTCGATGTAATTCCGGCGCCGTCTCCGAACTGGGGAAAGTGAAGCCGCTTGGAACCAAAACCCACCGGTGTCACCGGCAGAGTGGCGAACTGAGCTGGACTCACACGGATGGCCATTCCAGCTACTGGAGCCTTGGATTCCACTGTCAAGGTCCCCTTGAACGAGCCGAAATCAATGCTGCTGTCGGCGTATATCTCCTCAACGAAGCGGGCGAGCTGCCCTCTCGGTGGGAGCGTGATGATCGTCTCTCCGCCATCTGGTGAGCTGCCATCTGCTCGGCGTAGGCAGACGGTGAGGTCCTGCTCAACCGGGTGATGGTTGGACAGAGCGATGCCGGTCCGGATACCAGCCTCGAGATCCGACTCGATCGGAATCAGAAATTTCAAGTTTGAAGCCTTCACCGCTCCCACCCCGGCGACTCCGGTGGTGTCCCCTGAGAATAAGATTGTGCCTTCAATCCGCGAATCGGCCTCCAACAGGACGGAACCGGTCCGAACATTCTCCCCCCCGCTACTGGAATAAAGGGCCAGATCCTGGGGCGGTAGGTTGAAGAGAAGCTCGCCCTGTTGGGTCTCACCGTCGAGTTCCACCGGGAGTGGATCCCCCAGGGCATCGAAGAGTTTGAGTCCTGCGTTAGCCGACCGCGACGGCGAAGGGTTGATCAGGAGAACAGTGGACGAGATTCCCCCTCCGTCACTGAACTGTGAGAAACTGCGGCGATGATCGTCCAACTCGGCTACCAGGATTCCATCTCCATCGCTGGCAGCAAGGAGAAGCTGAGGCTGATCCGGAAGGATTTCCAGGTCGAAGATTCCACTGTGATGGAGATTCCCCGACAGACGTAGCCAGCTCGTGCCATTGTCACTGGATCGGTAGATTCCAGCATTTTGCCCTGTGCCTCTCACGAAGGTAGCGCTGGCGGCGGTGTAGAGCACCGTAGGTGAGCTTGGAGTTTCAGTAATTGCGGTGACGAAGGGCTGATTCAAGACTGTTGAAAAATTACCTCCGTCAAGGACGAGAAGAGAGCCTTTGTCCTGAGTCCATCCACCCACGAAGAGCCGTCGGGGATTTCCTGCAAATCGGATAAGAGCGACATCCTGATAGGGATAGTTTTCAAGCCTGGACCAGGTGGAACCTCCGTTGTCGCTGCGATAGATTCCGCCAGCGGAAGGGAAGGCATCGAAGTAGGTCCAGAGGCCCAGATAGACCGTCGTGGGATTATCTGGGTCAACTGTGATGCGGAAGACAAGCTCGCGATCCGGGGAAGGGATATCGGCTCCTAGCTCGGACCAGGTGGAGCCTCCATCTGTAGATTTGTAGAGGCCCTCTCCGTGAAAGGCACAATAGAGGGTATCTTGGGAGGGCGTATCGCCCCAGACTACGGCCAAGGCGGGGCGGCCCAGGAGCTGGGCAGACGTTGTTGGTGTTACATTGGTGGTCGTCATTCCGCCGTCGGATGAGCTGTGGATTTCAGAGCGGACACTGGGCTCACGCAGCTCGTTTGAAAAGCTCCCCAGGGCAACGTACAGCCGCTTTCCGTCCACGGGGTGCAGGAAGATCTCGGTAGCGCCGTCGGGACGCACCGTGTCTGGAGTGGCACCGGGCCAGAGCAGCTGTTTCCAGGAGGCCCCTCGGTCATCGGATCTCCAGAATCCGATATCTTCGAAGGCTGCGTAGACCGCGTCCTCTGACACGGCAACGTCGTAG
>JAKZYH010000463.1:0-10564 GCA_047514575.1 Acidobacteriota bacterium
CTCCTGAAATCGTCCTAAGTCGTTTCAGTCTAATTGTTTACACCAGATAGTCTAGCAAACGACCCTGACAATTTCGGAGCTTGAAAAAGCCCTCTTTCCCCTTCCTTATCAATTACTTACACATTTCCGGACGGGCACTAGTTAGAGAGTAAGGTGTTGCATCGACCGATTGAAATCGCAGCTAGAAGCGGACATTCGAGCTGGTCTGCCCCCCGACTCTAACTCACCCACTGCGGCTGTCCGAACCCAGAGGACGAGGAAGAAACAGAAGTTGACCCAACCTACCTATTGTGGCCGGGCTTCGGTCACTTGACTCTGAAAAACAGCAGTTCGACCGGAACCGTACTGAAATTCCCGACAACGTGGTCCGGAAAGTCGGGGAAGGTTGAATCTTGACTCTGGTCACCAGCACCGTCCTGGCTAGACCAATTGCTGGTGACATCGGCGACCTGCATCTGACACTGGACCTTAGTCAGAGAGTCGCAGTTGTTGGGGCCGTCGTAGACCATCACGTCTTCGTCAGTGCCCAGGCCGTTGTCGGATTCGATCGCCGTGGTGTCCACCGTCAGGCCGGTCCCGGCCAGGGTATTGGTATTCTGTGTGAAGTCGTCGTTGGCGATGCCGGAGAGAAATGTCGTCGGCACAGTCGCGGTGCCGAGGTAGGCGTAGAGGATCTCGTTTGAGGTGTTGAGATTGATGGTCTCGCCGGACATGGCGCCTTGGGACGCGGTGGGCGTCGTGACCATGTCGGTGAAGATCAGGACCGTGCCCTCCCCGATCGTACCGCCGGTGTCGTTGGTCCAAGTTGCCTCGCCTTCGTCGGTGTTGTTGAAGGCAGCGCCGCCCCACTCATTGTCGGAGAAATGAATGACAGTCCCATTCGGGACGTCGACCAGGGTGACGATGGCGAAGCCATCCGTGCCGTCGGCGTTAAAGCCGACGAACATTACGTCGCCAGCGGTGCTCGGTTGGGCCATGGCCGCGGTCGAGAGTATCAAGAGACAAAGAATCGGCAGGGCGAGTCTGAACATCACGTTTTCCTTCAGAGCCGCTCGGATTCTGAGCACGGACTCTACTTTGGTAGATCGAGGAAGTCAATGTGCTCATCGATCTCGATAGAGCCGAATACCTCAGAGGCCGCCTTCTGTCTTCGCCCTGATTTCGAGGCCGTATAAATAAGTGAGTCTAATACCTAGACCAAGAAAACCCACCGCGATGAAGATCGTGCAAGGCAATCCAACCCACCAGGCTAATTCCAAGCTTGACCTGGATCGAGAACCCCAGTTCAAGACGGCCGAGCAAGACCGAAGTCCCTAAGCAGCCGGGAAGGGATCTACTAGAGGAGGCTCTTTCTAAGCCTCGGACGATTCGTAGAGCAGAGTGAGTAGCCCTGGAAACTTGCATGCTCGATACCCCCAACGAACTCCACTTTCATCTGGTGGTCCGCCAAGGCACCATCAGCTCAATTGTGATAGTTGGCACCCGATCTTACAGACAGCGTCCGATTCGATCGCAATCGAACGGCGGTGTGATCGCGCAGATCTGACCGCGAAAACGGTGTCAGAGCAGACCGCGATCGAACGACCGCTTTCGCCTAAAAGCGGTCATTGAGCTGATACGATTGCGAGGGGCCGCTAACGACCCAAAGCGGTCATTCGGAGGTGGGCCCATCGCTCGAGGCCCAACGGCAGCTTTCGGGGGACAAAACCAGACGCTCGTGTTGCAGCGCAGCACAGGCTTCTGAGTCAAGACTGTTAATATCGAGCAAATTCGAGAGGCAAGAGCTGGCCGACAGCCGCCGTTCAGACTAGGGAGCTTGTTGGCGCGAGGCGCTAAGATTACTGTGTTGGGGGAAATGACAAGGAGTTCATCAGCGATGCTAACAGCGGGGGCGAAGTGGGACAATCGTCGACGACTTCAAGCTTCGCAGAGACTCCTCCCCTTTCATCGATCCCCAGATGGGAGAGGCTATCCGATTAGATAGCAGGACTATCTCAAGAGATAGCCCTGGTAGTCCTCTCCTTTCTCAGCTGGTTTTCCCAAACCATTTACAGCCACCAAGTTGGTGGATCCGCAACTGTGGAATCGACACCATAGGCTTTGGCACGGCTTTTGCTACCCCTTCCTGTTGTCGTTCTGGACATCCGGTCTTATGGCACGCTTTGCCCTTGCTGATTGAATGAACTAGTACAATGAACTAATCTGGTGAAACTCTTTCTTACCTTTCTGACAAGACGGGGGGGGGAAGGCTTCGAATCGAGCTTCGAGTGTACCGTCCCAGTTGTGAAGTGTTTACCCATCCAGTTCTGGTCCGAGTCGCTAGAGCATCCCTGGATAGCGACGCATCGAGGAGCAGAAAATCCAATGAATCGGATGCCGGCAAGCAGAAGGAAGTGCGGGAAATGACACGGGAGGCCCTCCTCAGTCCTTGGAAGAGGCCTCAAACGGGATGGCGTACGCACCTTGAGACGACGCCTGGGCTTGGCGAGAAGAGCCGCCGCTCTCAGGGATGGGTAGCAGCCAGCGGCGCTCTCATCCTCTTTTTGCTGGCTCCGGGGACGGCGCATGCCCAGTCCGGCACCTATGCTCGTCTGGTCGGCACCGTCACGGACCAGACCGGAGCGGTGCTGCCTGGAGTGGAGGTCACAGCCACGGCCCGGGCCACCAATGTCCCGAAGATGGCTCTCACCAATGAGCGGGGGGATTACGTCATCGACAAGCTGATCCCGGGTCGGTACGACGCTCGGGCCGAGCTACCCGGGTTCAAGACCCAGGTCTTCCAGGACTTCCGCCTGGAGGTCACCCAGGTGGCCCGGCGGGACTTCGAGATGACACCGGGAGAGATCTCCGAGCAGGTGACGGTCATGGGGCAGTCGCCGATCATTGACACCGACGCCGTCGAGGTGGCCTCACTGATCGAGGAAAAGAAGATTCTGGATCTCCCTCTTCGGGGGCGCGATCTGCTGAAGCTGGCCTTCCTGACGACGGGTGCCACCCAATTCCAGACCGACGTGGGAGCCGAGGTCGGGGACAACTGGGGTGGAGGCTACCCCTCCTTCAATGGGCTCCACCGCTTCTCCAACCAGATCACGCTGGACGGGGCCAACAACCAGGGCTACACCACGCAGCGCCCAGTGGTTCAGGCGACTCCCGAGACGGTGCAGGAGTTCAAGGTGATCACCAACAACTACTCGGCCGAATATGGCCGAGTCGGGGGAGCGGTGATCAGCATGTTGAGCAAGAGCGGCAGCAACGAGTTTCACGGTCACGGCTGGTACTACGTCCGCGATGAGGCGTTCGACGCAGCCAACTTCTTCGCCAACAAGACCGGTACCGAGAAACTCCCGGTGAACTATCAGATCTTCGGGGGATCGGTAGGGGGGCCGATTTTCAAGGATAAGACCTTTTTCCATGCCCACTACGAGCGCTTCATCGATGACTTCGAACGGGTGGATTTCGCCACCGTGCCTTCAGCGGCCCTGCGGAGCGGAGATTTCCAGGGAGCCGGAGCGACTGGGTCGGTTCCCCAGCTGTACAATCCTTTCGACGTGGTCGGTGGCCAGAGGACTCCCTTCGAGGGCAACCAGATTCCGCGGAGCCTGTGGAGTCCGATCTACCAGAAGGTCCTGGAGTTCATGCCGCCCCCGGAGGCCAACGTCCCGGGAGCTAGCTCTCGAAACTACAGCTACCCCAACACGCGTAACACCCGGGTCAACAAGTACTCCACCCGGTTCGATCACCACCTGGCCGGCGGCGATACCCTATTCGGTCGCTTCAGCTGGCAAAGCACTCCAGAGACGCTCCACGCCAGGGATTCCGTCTTCGGCGAGGCCCACCGAATAGGCCTTCCCGGAGCGGAGCTGCACGGCATGAGCCGCTCTCTGGCGGAGAAGACCCGCGGCTGGCAGACGGCCCTCGGGTGGGTGAATCCGATGGGGTCGAATCTGGTGACCGAATTGAACGTCTCAATCTGGAAGTTCTCGTGGCTGCGTTCGAAGCCGCTGCACGAGACCAACTTTGCCGAGCTACTGGGCTATGATGACGCCGATCGCCACCCCGTCTTCTATCCGGATGGCAGCCGGGGGCCGGGCAACATGCCGGGCATCGTTCCGATCGGCTACACCGGATGGAGGGGCACCTCGGAGTGGCCCATTTCCGACTGGGGGTTGGGCTTCAAGTACGCCGCCTCCTGGCGTCGGGGCAACCACTACCTCAAGTTTGGCGTCGAGCACACCCGCAACCTGGATGTGAAAAACAACATCATTGGTGCCTACTCGTTTGGCGGCGATTACTTCAACGGTTTCGGCACCGGACAGATCAGCCGAGATGGCGAGGGAAACACAACGGGGGCGAGCTTCGGGGAGCCGTGGGCCGATTTCATGCTGGGGCTTCCCAATTTTACGAGTGGTAATGTCCTGGGTCGAGCTGGTTTTTTCAGTCACTTCAACCAGTCCCACTACAACGGGTTTGTCAACGACGACTGGAAGGTAGGGCCGAATCTGACGCTAAACCTGGGCCTGAGGTGGGAGCAGCCGCTTCCACCCTACTACGAGGGTTCTCCCGACGGCGAATTTGCTACCGACTATTTCTACTGTGCCTTTGACTACAGCCGGGCCAGCAACCGGATCGACCCGGTGCAGATGATGCCCCAGGGATTCGACATTCCCCAGTGGCAGGGGCCGACGGGCCTGGCGGTGCCCTTCGAGAATCTCTCCCGGCGGGGCTGCTACGAGGCCAACTGGCACTACTTTGCGCCCCGCTTCGGTCTGGCCTGGAGGATGTTCGGCGGCAACCGGACCGTCCTGCGGCTCGGGGTGGGCCTGACCTACGACCAGGAATTTGGAATCCTGAGAAGCACGCTAAGGGCCTCCCCTCTAGGTGGGATCATAGCCATTGCTCCGCGAGGGGCCGAGACACCCAGCCTCTTTTTGGGGCAACGTTTGAGCCTGCCCACTCTGGTGGACACCAACGAGTTCTCAGGGGGCTGGGGTTCAGAACTGGAGTGGGAGGAGGGTCAGGTCTACTCCTACAACCTCTCGATCCAGCATGAGATCTTCACCGAGACCAAGCTGGAAATCGGCTACGTGGGCAACCAGGGCCGCCACATCCGCGAGTTCAGCCCTTTCAACGTGGCGATGCCGGAAGGCTATGTGGCTCCTTTGATCGACGGTACCATGGCGACCCTGACCAGCGATCCTGTCACCGCCGGGTCTCGCCCCTGGATCCCAGGAGATACAGGGGATCGCGTCTGGTCGGGTCAGCGGGCCCGTCGCCCCTATCCGCAAGTGCTGCCCGACCTCCTGATTCGGGGACACGGCAACACGTATTACAACTCACTCCAGGCGAAGCTGGAGCGGCGCTTTCAGGACGGTGTGGCTCTAACTCTGGGTTACACCTGGTCCAAGGCCATGGCGCTGAACTTCGGTGGAGACTGGGGGCAGTCGTTGGGTGCAACCGAATACGAACGCCACACCCTGAAGACACCCATGACCCACGACCGCTCCCAGACGCTCTACAGCTCCGCCATCTGGCAGCTGCCCTTCTTCCGCAACGGGGCCGGTCTGGCCCGGACCCTGCTGGGAGGATGGGAGGCCACCAGCATTGTGACGCTGACTTCGGGGTCGCCCTACCTCATCTATTACAACCGGGATCTGTGGAACCAGGGAGCCAGGAACGGAGTGAGGATGAATCGGATCGGCGACGGCTATCTGGGTGAGAACGAAAGGAGCGTCGATCGCTGGTTCGATACCTCGGCCTTCGTGGCGCCCGTTTACGACAGCAGTCTGTGCCAGGGAGCCGACATTTGCCACGAGGCGGCGCGGCAGGCACTCGGGAATTCGGCTTTCTTCCCCTTACGCGGCGACGGAATCCCAGTGGTGGACATTTCCCTGCACAAGGAGTTCGCCTTTGGGGAGGGAAAGTCCCTGGATTTCCGGGCGGACTTGTTCAACGCCTTCAACCACACGATTTTCTTCTCTCCCATTGGGTTTATGGCTTTCGGCAGCGCCGGCCGGGTCACGCAAGCGGCCAGCGCCCGGCAGATCCAGTTCGGATTCCGTTTCTCGTTCTGAGGGAGGTGGATTCGCCGTGTCGGCAGGCAGTCTTGCCCAAGAGATACACCTCGCCCATCCCGCCTTCGCCCAGCTTGGGGGCGATCTTGTAGTGGGAGAGGCTCTGGCCGATCAACAGGGACCTACACACCAAGGAAACGTACTCAACGAATACTCTCACGAGGAGGGTTTATCTGTTCCTCCGATGAACAGATAGGACTATTCTGCTAGACCCGGTACGAGCCGAGGGTGGTGCCGGGGGTGAGCGGCATGGCTACTGGACGGGCAAGAGGCGCTTGAGTTCCTCGAACCAGTTGAGCACGACGATAAGACCGCCTTCCCGGTTGTCGGCAGCCCTAATCATCAAAAACCGTCCCTCGGGCGAGACGTCGTAGTTCGGAATCCTGTCTCCAAAAAGTAGTGTGGTTCTGGCAAAGCGATCTTCGAATAGCTCAACAGGACGACCTGGCTCGAGGTCTTCTCCGGTTCCGACCGGCACCGCCATCATGTAACGATCTTCGGCGTCTTCGACTCCTGCTCTGTAGTACAGCTCCCGTCCATCCTTCGACCACACGGGCTCAGTGCCGCCCTTCGCCGACACCTGCGTTGCGACCCCGGAGGCAGGAAACGGCTCGACGAGAATCTCGGCCTCTCCGGACCGATCGGAGCTGTACGCGAGCCATCGTCCGTTGGGTGACACCGACGGCTGCGTCTCTCTTGCTGGTGTGTCGCGAAAGACCCGTGGATCTTCACTGCCGTCCGCTCGAACGATCCAGAGGCCATTGTCCCGGGCGCCATGCTTTCCTTCCGAATACACCACCCACTCGCCGTCCGCTGACCACCCTCCGGGGACGGAGACGCCTTGAGTCGATGTCAGCTGGCTGACTTCTGGACTGTCCGTCGCTCCCAGATACACGTTAAAGACAGAACTGCCGGCCGGGGCGGCTGCAAACACGAACCGCCTGCCGTCCGGTGACCGCCGCCTGACACTCTGGGACCCTTCGAAGTCCATCCGCTGCGGAACGTTTCGCCGCAGGTCCAAGGTCCAATTCGACCCACTGATGTCGTGAACGACGTAGTCAGCGAGGTCCCCATCGAAGGACACCGTCGGATAGCGATAGGCAGCCGGCGGCAACGGAATCGGTTCCTCCTGGCCCTCGCGAGTGACCCAAACGAGCGAGCCATCACCAAACGTCGAGCCGCTACTCGGCAGATAGACGAGCGTGCCATCGTTCGCCAGGGCGTACTGCGGCTCGCCACCGGCAATGTTGAGCTGCACCCCTTCGACGATCCGACGCGGAGCACCCGTCATGACCCTGTCGCCAAAGTCAAACGGGGCCGCCCACAGTGAGTCCTCCCGGCCAAACACCAAGTGCCCCGAGGGGGAGACCCGAGGCGCCGCCCCCTCGACCACCGTCTCGTATTCCCCGGTGGCCAATGAGAGAACCGCCACGCGCTTGTCTTGGAGCTTGCCTTGGAGAACGGTCGAGATCGTAAAGAAGACACTCCCGCCGTCTGGGGAGAACGCTGGCAACCAGTGATTCTCGCCATCCTCTTCTGTTGTCAGTGTTCGCACTTCGCCCCCCTTGGCCGAAATTGCCATGAGGCCGCCCCCGACCTCTAGGAAGCTGTAAACGATGATGTCGTCGGGACCCCAAGTCGCGCCGGCTGCCAAGCCCCCAGGGAGCGGTCCGCCCTGGGCCAGCGTGACGGGCGGACCGCCAGAGAGTGAGATCTTCATGAGCACCGTGCTGGGGCTGAGGGTCCGCCTACCTTGGGAGGGCGCTAAGGCGAAGTAGCCCACCCACTCACCGTCCGGCGAGAAGAAGGGCAGCGCACCGCTTTCGGTATTCGGGATGGGTCGCGCCTCGAGTTCGTCACGAGCTCGGACAAAGAGCTGTGAATAAGCATCGCCACTCCTTGCAGCATATACAATTCGGGACCCGTCGGGGGACACCGCGAAGCCCATGCCATTGAGGTCTGTGTCCGAGAGGAAGAAACGGGTGACCGTCGGGGACCGACTCGTCCCCGTCCCCAGGAACATCCATGCCACCAGGCCCGCAACGAAACCGACGAGCAGCACCCCCGCCGCGAGCGAAAGGAGCCGTAACCGAGACGGCGAGGTCGCACTCGGCTCGTCAGAGGCTCCAATCAATTCCGTCTCGAAGGCGCCGGCCATCACCAGACGCACGTCTCGGATGTCTCGGACCCGCTCCGCCGGGTCTTTCTGCAAACAGGTCACGAGCACGCGCCGAAGTCGTCGGGGCGTTTCGGCCGGCAGCAGGTCCAGATCAACCTCGATCGTCAGCACCGCCGCCAGCGCTTCGGGCACGTTGTCAGCCGCGAACGCCCGCTTCCCGGTCAGCATCTCGTAGAGCACGCAGCCGAACGCCCAGACATCGGTGCGGCGATCCACGGTCTTCCCCCGCGCCTGCTCCGGACTCATGTAGGAAGCTGTTCCCAAGATGACGCCGCTCGCCGTTCCCATCTCCGTGATGGTGGGCGAGTCGGACCCGTCATTCGTCACACCGTCCCCGTCAAGGGTCTTGGCCAACCCAAAGTCCAGCACCTTCACGGTGCCGTCCGGCTTCAGCTTGATATTGGCCGGCTTGAGGTCGCGATGGATGATCCCGCTCTCATGGGCGGCTTCCAGAGCCTCGGCGATCTGGCGGGAGACTTCCAGGGCCTCCTCCACAGGCAAGGGTCCCTTGGCGACACGCTCGGCCAGGGTCTCACCCTCCACCAACTCCATCGCCAGAAAATGAACTCCCTCCGAGTGCTCCAAACTGTGGATGGCGGAAATGTTCGGATGATTCAGCGAGGCCAGCACCTGAGCCTCCCGCTGGAACCTCGCCAGCCTCTCAGTATCCTGGGTGAATTGCTCCGGCAGGACCTTGATGGCGACCTCGCGCTTCAGAGTGGTGTCCTGGGCACGGTACACCTCTCCCATCCCGCCCTCACCGAGCTTCTCAGTGATCTCGTAATGGGAGATGGTCTGGCCTATCAAGGAGCCTCCAGACTGCGGGGGAGTCTATGTGGCAATACTAGATCTTTGACTTTGGAAAGGCAATCTCAGAGGACGGCGGATATAAGAAATCGGAAGGATAGGCGGAAACTCAATCCCCCTTTTCCGCTGACACTCGGAATCTCGTTCGCGGCGAAGCGGGTCGTGTGCTTGAAACTGCCATCCTTGTCCCTGTTTCTCGAAAAGGCGACCCATTCTTTTCAGCCACAAGCTTTTCGTGGTCCCATGGCCGCTTGGTCTGCGCGGAATGACCGCTCTTGGCCCCTTAGCGGTCGTTCATTTGACGTTTCCTGGGAAAATTTGAATGACCGCTTTTAGGCGAAAGCGGTCTGTCAGAGGCGATCTACTCTGACACCGTTCTCGCGATCAAGTCTACGCTATCAAACCGCCGTTTGAATTGATCGCAATCCACCGGCTGCTTCCGCCTAAAAGCGGACGGTCAAGTTTCCTGCGGAAACGTCGAATGATACGTCCAAGTGGCCTGCCACACCGGAGCATCAGTGGCTGGGGCTTCAGTAACTCTAGGTGGGACACCAAAGCTTTCCGAATCGTTCAAGAGCTGATAGGGTGCGGACTGTGAAGTCCGAGGTTTATAGGAACCATCAATCCGCAGGAGGCAAACCCGAAATGACTATCATGCACCAGCACTTTAAGAAAGCGGCAGAGACCATGTTCCGGACCGGATTCGTTCTAACAATGGTTCTTGTCTGGCAGACAACTTCTTCTCCCGGAGCAAGCCAGTTTGGAAGCAACGTACAGAATTTCCCCCAAGTGGTTCTAAACGACGGTTCCACCACTTCCTTTACCATCCACAATCCAGACATCGAGAAGACAATTGATGTCGCTGTGCAACTTTACGCTCCCAACGGCGATGCCTTGGCGGATGAGCAAGTGGAACTAGGACCGGGGGCGACCGAGACCGTCTCGTTCGGAGACGCGGAAGCGTCTTTGCAGAGAGGGTGGGCGGAGCTGAAGTCCGAGGATAACTTTATCGCCACCGAGTTGTTCCAACTCTCTCTGGGAGGCGTCTTAAAGCCTAGGGTGGGAGTCTTGCCCAGTCCTCTCGCTGAAGAGATTAGATTCGTGGGATTCATCAATGACCAGATCAGGTCGGGTGTGGCGGTCCACAACCCAAGTCCGACGGAAGCAACCGCAATCACAGTTCGCCTCAAGGACAGCGCAGGCCAAGAGCCTGTCATGGAGAAGACCGTCAACTTGGAGCCGCTTCAATCCGAGGCCGCTTTCCTGAACGACGGACTGCTTTTCGGACCGACCTTGAGCACTTTCGAAGGAGCTGTGGAGATCAGTGTCAACTCACCTCCGGTGGCGGTGCTGTCCTTGATCCAGGAACAAGCTAGCGGAGATGTGGCGACCGTGGCCGTGGAAACTCAGACTCACTTAATCACAGGCTCCACCAACACAGCCATCGGACAGGGAGCACTCGCATCCAACACCATTGGTACCCACAACACAGCCAGTGGGTCAGAGG
>JAKZYH010000464.1:0-5442 GCA_047514575.1 Acidobacteriota bacterium
GAAGAGCGTCTCCGGTTCGGGAATGGTCTGGGAGCGGAAGTCCGAAAGATGCTTGGGGCCAGGCATCCAGCTTCGGTGGGGCGCCTTGTGTTGGTACATCAGCAGGAAAGGACGATCCGGGTCACGACCCTGCTTGAGCCAGTCCAGCGTAAGATCAGTGATCACGTCGGTCACGTAGCCCTCGATCTGGACCGATCCTTCGGCCGAGCGCAGCTCCGGGTTGTAGTAGGAACCCTGGCCGGGGAGGACCATCCAGTGATCGAAGCCGGTGGGGTCGCTCTTCAGGTGCCACTTACCCACCAGGGCGGTCTGGTAGCCAGCTTGCTGGAGCAATTTGGGAAAGGTCTCCTGACCACCGTCAAAGGCAATCCGGTTGTCGAGCACTCCGTTGAGGTGGCTGTACTTGCCGGTCAGGATTACCGCGCGGGAAGGGGCACAGATCGAATTGGTGACCAGGCAGCGCTCGAAGCGCATGCCTCCCCGGGCCAGACGATCCAGGTTGGGCGTCTGGTTGATTCTCGATCCGTAGGCGCCGATGGCCTGATAGGCATGGTCGTCGGCGAAGACGAAGAGGATATTCGGTCTCCTCGGACCCTGGTCCTGGCAGGCTGAGGAGCCCAGGCCGAGTGGAGCCAGGCAAAGCACCAGCAGCATCTGAAGCTTGGTCGTTCTCATTTGTAGCTTATGCAGTTTCCACCTGGGGCCCTTCCCGATCGTGATCCGACCCTAGATTAGACCTCAGTTCAGGACTTGGAATCCTGAGGAGGTTCACTTCCGTGTGGGTTCGAGTCCCCGCCCTACTCAGCCAACCTGAAGGAGTAGAACTTGGCGTTCTTCATTGAGAACCGGACTTGGATTCTCCTTCCCTGGAGAGGCGACAGATCCGATTCTCCCTCCCGGGTCATCAGGTGGGACTGGGAATCCCCCCGGAAGGGATCAGACCGTGAGAGCTGGTAGCCTTTCAGGGGGGAGCCGCCTTCATCGTGCCAATACCTCACAGCAAGGCGACCTACTGAAACTGAAACGAATACAACTTTGCATTGGTTCCGAAGATGGGCTCAGAGTCCGGCAACCTCGTCTCCGACATACCCAGTGGCGAAACCTGCTCGCCCGCCCGTTACTCACCGCCGAATCGACTAGAAAGTCGTCGAAACGTCTCGGGCATCGAGCGGCGCCACCCGGGCCAGATTGTTGAAGTCGCGATCGTGGTGAAGCACGGTCAGATCGTTGCGAATCGCGCAGGCGGCGATCAGGCAATCGACTCCGGAACGCACTGTTACTCCTGCGCGGCGGGCGGATCGATACAGGTCGACCGCCTGTGCGTAGACCTCCCAGGTTAGCGGGGACTCCACGATTGGCAGGGCGAGTATCGCCTCCCTGGCAATGTTGAAAGCCCGTTGCTCATCGAAGCCTTGAAGGACCTCCTGGATAATCGGGAGGCAGACCACGACCTCCTCTAGATCGACCTCGGTCTCGAAAGAATCGATCCCGTTGGGAGTGCGGAAGAACTCGATCCAGACTGAGGTGTCAACAAGGAACATTGGGGCGTGGTCCTCAGCGGCCGGTTCGAGGAGCATCGTCTCTCATATCCGAGAGGTTACCTCGCCAAAGACCAGAATTACGCAGCTCCAGAATTCGTCGGGCTTTGATACGTTGGACGAAGTCTTCCAGCGCCCTATCAACCGTACGCGAGTAGGTCCGTTCCCCGCTCAAACGCTGAGCCTCTTCGAGCAATTGCTCATTCAACACAAGATTTGTGCGTTTCATATGTATAGGGTGCCATCAGCCGCGGCTCAGATCAAGCAGTCGCTCCAAGATCCAGTGAACCCTTTCAGGCCCGAAGATGCCGGCCTTGGCGCCTGAATTGGAGCACGTATCGAGACGGAGCTTTGTGTCAGAATTCCTTGCTCGGCGAGGCTACAACTCAATCTGAAAGGAAATTCATATTGATTTACTGAGCGTTTGACATCCAATTCCAGACTCCAGCTGCCAGCAGCGCGACGACACCGATAATGTTCGGCAGACTGAGCGACAGAGCGCCGATCGCTCCGCTTGGATACAGGATCAGGACCGCAGAAAGCAGGATAACCGACCTCGGAGCCCACTCCAGTGGCCCGAAGAGGTGGCCGGCGATTCCGGCCGCCAGAGGAACGACTCCCAAGAGAGCCAACAGAAACACCGGAACCACATCCAGGACGGCCGCCGTCGAACCGTCCGCCTGAAGCATCAGAAGTTGAGGCCGGGCGACAAAGACATAGGGCAAGGTGAACCCCACCAGAGCGAAACGAAATGCCGCCAGCGCGGTCTTCATGACGGGTGCCCCGGCCAGGGACGCAGCGGTGAAGGCGGCCAGTGCCACGGGAGGCGTGACCATCGACATCATGCCGAAATAGAAGATGAAGAGATGAGCCGCGAGCGGCACCACGCCCAGCTGGCTGAGGGGCGGCCCGATTATGGTTGCCATCAACAGATAGCAGACCGCCGAGGGGAGACCCATCCCCAGGACGATCGAAGCGCCCATGATCAGTACCAGGGCAAGCAGCAGATTATTCTCGGCCAGCAGCATCAGAAGACTCGCGAATCGGGTGCCGACTCCCGTCAACGTCACCACACCGATTACCACACCGACGCAGGACGCCGCTGCCACCAGAGCGACTCCGTTGCGCGCAGACTTCTCAAAGATCTTCAGCAAGGAGTTCAGCCCTATCCTCGTTCGGGCGCGCATCAGGCCGAGTCCGAAGATGAACACCATCGAGAGCGTGACCGCCCGGAACGGCGTGTAGCCGACGATCAGCATAAGAATCAGGACTCCCAGAGCTCCGAAGAAGATTACTCCTTCCAGGGCGCCCGGCGATTCCATCGGGGACCTCTGCGACCCTTTCGAGACCTCTTCGCTCGCCGGCGCAGCGGCTCCGGCGCTTTTCGCATAGAAGTGAACGATCAGGAGCAGGGATATGTAGTAGAGGATTGCCGGAAGCAGTGCGGCCCGAATGATCTCGAGGTAGGTCACGGGCGGATCGATGATCTCCAGCATCATGTAAGCCCCGGCTCCCATGATCGGGGGCATGAGAGCTCCACCTGAGCTGGCCGCGGCCGCCACTCCCCCGGCGATGTGAGCTTCGAACCCCGAACTCCTCATCATCGGGATCGTGAAGCTACCGGTGGCGGCGGTGTTCGCCACGGCGCTGCCCGACAAAGAGCCCATCAGTCCGCTGCTGAGCACCGAGACTTTGGCGGCTCCGCCGGTGCTCTTCCGGAATACTCGCCGGGCCAGATCGATGATGAACTGAGTTGCTCCGGTCACCTCCAGAAATCCGCCGAAGATCACGAATAGGAAAACGTACGTATACATCACCTTCAACGCCATTCCGAAGACGCCCTGACTGTGCAGGAAAGTGGTCGAAACGATCCGGTTCCAGTCGTAGCCACGGTGCGGGAAAAGCCAGTCCGGCAACCATGTTCCGAACAAGGCGTAGGCTATGAAAATCGCTGCTAGAATCGGAAGGGCGAGCCCGATACTCCTTCGGGTGACCTCGAGCACGATCACAATCCCAATGGCCCCGACCAGAAAATCGAGGGGCTGCTCGACTCCGGCTCGATCACCCAGAGCGACACCGCCTAGCCACAGTCCCCGGAAGATCGGCTCAGTCTGTACGAGAACATACCCGCAGCAGAACGCCGCCAGCAAAGCGAATACGAGATCCAGCATCTGGAGGGCTTTACGATCGGTAAACTTAGGGTGAGCCGGGAACGTCAGGAAGCAGATGACGATGCCCAGGAGCGCAAAAACCGCCAGCTGGGACTGGGGTTGGAGGAGCGGATAGTTCACTTCCCAGATGGTGAACAGGCAGATGAGAACCGAAAGGGACCTGACCAGTTGGCGCCGCATGGAACTCCGTCTCGTCCGTATCAGTGCTCCGGCCAGATTCCGATCTCTCGATAGTAGCGGATGGCGCCGGCATGGAACTCGGTGCCCGTATCCCGGACCACATTCCCGGGGTTAATAGCTCGGCCGGCGGCGTGCTTTTCCACCACGGCCTGCCGATTCTCGAAAAGGCATTTCGTGACCTGATAGACCAGGTCCTCGTCCATTTCGGCAGAAGTGATGAAGTGCATCGATCCGACGTTTAGGCCGTTGAAGTCCTCCTCCTGGTTACGGTAAGTTCCGGCAGGAATCGTGGCTTCGGCGAAGAAGGCGTAATTGGCGAGAAGCTCCCGAATGGCCGCCTCCTCGTAAGGGATAAAGAAAACGTCCTGCGAGCTGGAGACCTGTGTGATCGATGCGGTCGGCACAGCTCCCCCGAGAAAAGCGGCCGCGGCCGCTCCGTCCGACAGCATGTCGACCGCAGCGAGCTGATTACCGTTCAGAGGAGTGAAGTCTTCGTACGTCACGCCATGAGCCTGCAGGATCGGACGCAGGAAAAACCCGAAACCCGCTCCCGGCGGGCCGACGACAATGCGATTTCCTTTCAGCGAGGCGAGATCTTCGAGTCCCGAACCGCGAAGGGTGACGAAAAGAGCGACGTTGGGCGCCAAGGTCATCACGGATCGCATGGGATATGCTCGATCCCATCCTGCTTCCCCGCGGACGGCAAAATAGGTAATCGCTGCGTTCGCCATGGCAAACTCCAGCTGACCCGAGGAGAGTCGACGGATGTTCTCCATCGTCCCCTGGGTGGCCTCGGACGTCACGTCCCAGCGATTCTCGCCTTTGAACTCGTTGAGCACCTCACCCAGCGCACCTCCAACGATGAAGAACGCGCCACCGGGAGGAGCAGTACCCACGCTGAGGAATCGCCGCGAACCGGCAGGGGACGAATCCGAACTGTCGGAGCAGTTTCCGAGAGCCAAAACGATCAGCATCGAGCCAACCGCCACGATGGTCCTTTTAAACATGGCAATGATTCTACTCGGGACAGGATGTCCGATGCCAGCGAAGCCTTGGGGTGCTGTGGCTCCTGCCGACAGCATTCAAAGACGGCGGCATGGCCGCCGCCACGCTGGGCATCGTTTCGAGAAGACGGCTAGAATGGACCGGAATTGAACGTTGCCCGAAATCCCAATTTCGAAAGGGGGGCAAGCGAGACGCTCGCCCTGGGCCTCCTTAGGGTCTGCGCAAGAATAACTTGGTAGAATCGACGCTCGGATTTGCACCAGATTTGGCAGCGAACGATTGAGCGAAACCGCAGGCGCAACCGGGTCTACGTTGAGGATTTCGCGATTGAGGAGCGACCGAAGATGGTGTGAAGATGAGATGCCAAAACGCCAAGTTATTTTTGCGCAGACCCTTAATACTATGGAATCGACCATGAATAAGACCTTCAGACGCTTCGCTCGGCTTGCTTGCATCATTGGACTGTTCTGCGCGCTAAACGGTAGTCTCGTGCTGGCACAGTCGAGTCCCGTACGAGTCGCGGATGTGATCGGTGGCCATGTTCACCC
>JAKZYH010000465.1:0-3431 GCA_047514575.1 Acidobacteriota bacterium
ACTTCATATAAAATGCCTATTTATTTTTGCGCAGACCCTAAGTCTCACATTAAGAATCACTTATCTTCTATAATCGACGATAGTATCGCACTGAATTGTTTCGGGGTTGTCCAAGGGTTGTCCGGTAGTTGAGGACTAGTTAGGTAGGCGCTTTCGGCCCAGTTGGGAATCTCCCACACGGACGGTGGGTAGTATCATCCCCAATTCGCTCTCTTGACCCCTACTCAAAGGCCCGATACACTCCGTCCGCGAAGACAAATCCTAATCAGCTTGTTGGTTCGATACTCGGGCTAAGTGAGGCCAATGCCCAAGGCGATCAGTCACACAGTCAAGCGACGGGGGAAGAGCTCTGGGGATGGGGACGTGGAGATTCCTGTTGCCGAGGACCTTGTCACGGTCCCAGGCATACCCGTGCGCGAGAAAGACGTCTCGTATTACAGCAGGGTGTATCCCCTGGAAGCCCAGTTCCTCGAGAAGTCCGCGGATCGGGAATGGGAATGGAGTGTCTGGAGTGATGAGCTGACCGAGTTCCACAAGGAGCACCACGAAAGAAACCGTTCTTTCGTCCACGGTTCTAGGTCGCGGCTCTCTCAAGTATTGCCTTCTCCATGGTTTTCTAACCGATCAAGTGTCGGGTCAGAGGCGCTCCCAGCCGTGCTGGTCCCATTCGAGAAACGTAGCGGTGGTCTCCAGGCCGCCGTCCCGAGCCAAAGGCTCAAAGGAAGGAGACTTCGGCCTGGAGACCAAAGCTACGCGTGGACACTCCCCCGCGACTTGCGGTCATGCCCGATTCGAAATAGCATTCATCAACAGAGCTTCATCCTGAAGACTTAGAGGAGCACGAACAGGGACGGCGATGGGACGACGACGCGGTGCCAGCCTCTGGCATGGGTGCATTTTTCTCCTGCTCTGCTTTTGGTGTCCCCAGCTTTCGGCGGCCGCGGATCGGGGGACGGTGGTGGTGGATCACCGCGTCTTTCCCGGTCTCCACGAGATGGATGGACATTGGTCGGCCCTGATGGAAGCCAGCGATGGCAAGGTCTACGTAGGGCTGGCCCTGCATGGAGGCGATGGCCATCTCGTCTACTACGACCCGGAATCGGACCTCATGACGGACGTGGGGAACCTGACTCGCTTGGTCGGTGAAACCCTGCAGCGGCAAGGACCTCAATCCAAGATCCACACGCGCTTCGGCGAGGGCGCAGATGGGCGTATCTACTTCGGTACCCATGCCGGCCACTGGTGGGATTACGCCCGCTTCGGCACCAAGGAGGGCTATTCGGGTGGCCACTGGATGGCTTTCGATCCCGCCAGCGGGCAGGTGGAAGATCTAGGTTTGGCTATCGCTCACGACGGAATCGTTACCGGAGCCTACGATCCTGTCCATCACCGCCTCTATGGAATTTCCTATCCGAGAGCCCATTTCATCTACCACGACGTTGCCGGCCGCCGCAGCGTGGACAAGGGCCGGATCAACAACTTCGATTCCGTCTGCCGCACGCTGGGTGTGGACGACCGAGGCAGAGTTTACGGCAGCTTCGGCAGGGGACAGATTTTCCGCTACGATCCCCAGTCCGACGCCCTGACTGAGCTCTCCCTCCAGCTTCCTATCAGGGAGAAGGGCATCTCCCTGGGACGCGACTACCAGAAGTCGGAGAGCGCCTGGCGAGTTGTGGTCTGGCACCCCGACCGCAAGGTCTTCTATGGTGTGGAGGAAAGCGCCTCCATCCTATTCTCCTTCGATCCCAATCAGGAAGGCGCGGGCGCAGTTCGGCGCCTGCGGCAGATTTCCCAAGCCGGTTTCCAGGATCGACGGGACGTACCCTACGCCACCCTGAGCCTCAGCACCGGTCCCGGTGGACTCCTCTACTACGGGGCTGCCGGAAAGGAGTTCGACTATTCGGGAAGTACCGGACCGGCGGCATCCCATCTGATCACCTATGACCTGGAGAAGGGCGAGATGCAGGACCGGGGAGCGCTGACCCTGCGCGACGGGCGTCGCGTCTTGGGCACCAACGCTGCACACTCGGGTCCCAGCGGCAATGTCTATCTGGTCGGAGCGATTGAGGTGAAGCCGGAGCCAGGGGAGCCCTTGAAGTCGGGAGGCAAGATAGGCGAGACGCCTTTCCGTCTGGCCCTTCTTATCTACCGACCTGAATAGAAGAATGCCTTATCCAGCTCGAATTGCAGGCTCGGTGTCTCGTCCTCTGCTCTTCCGATGGCATCGGCTCGTCTTGCTGGGAGGCGTCGTTCTTCTGTTGCTAGGACGCCTGAGTGCCCAGCGGCCGGCCAGCCATGACCGGGTGGTCGTGATCCAGACACGCATCGACCTTCGAGAGCTGGGCTATCCCCCACTGGACGTCATTCCGGCTGGTGAGTCGGCCATCCGCTCCCTGGCAGCGGACCCGGGCCGCCGCATTTATGGGGCTACCAGCGGCGCCCGCAGCCATCTCTTCGTCGTGGATTTTCAGGAAGGAAACGTGAGACCCCTGGGCAGGGTGGGAGAGGGCACGACCATACACCACTCTCTGGTCGTGGATGACCAGGGGAAGGTGTACCTGGGGACTTCAGCCGGTGTCGACAATAATGGAGCTGGCTACCAGGGCTATCCGGGAGGTCATCTGCTCCGCTACGATCCTGCTGCTGATAGCTCCACCGACATCCGTGTCGAGAGTCCCTGTCCGGTGGACGATCTCGGCATTCCGGTTCCAGGAGAGGGAATCTACGCTCTTACCATCGACCAGGAGCTTCAGCTGATCTACGGCCTCACCTATCCCGGTGGCCATTTCTTCAGTTACGGGATCGCTGCGGCGCGCCTCCAGGTCCACGGACGGGTTGCGGAGAACCCGATTCCCGGGGAACGATTCGAAAACGAATTGAATATCGGTCGGGCCCTGACTCTGGACAGTGAAGGAAACGTCTTCACCACGGGAGAGGGTGGAGCCGTGGTTCGATTCCAGCTGGAGAGCCAAGAACTGCAGCGTTTGAGAATCCTGGCTCCGACGGCTCCGGGACGGGAGACATATAATCGCGTGGACAGCTGGGCGAATAGTGGTGAGAAGATCCTCTACGGCGGCACCTCTGACGGCTACTTGTTTCGGCTGGAGCCATCCGATTTGACCGTCGAGAACCTGGGTAAGCCGCTGAACCAGTACCGCATCCGTGGACTGGTTCAGACGGCAAAGGGCGGGATCCTCTACGGGATCGGCGGGGATGATGAGGAGATGGCCAGACTCTTTTCCTACGATCCTGCCTCGGGCGCCTACCGGATCCTGGGGATGATCGACGTAAACCGCCGCCCCTACTATTCCTGGCACGGATACGTCTTCGATTCGATGGTCCTGGGACAGGATGGAACCCTGTATCTGGGGCAGGCCGAGCGGAAGTCGAAGCTATACCTGTTCTATCCTTACTAGATGATCGATTCCGAA
>JAKZYH010000466.1:0-3416 GCA_047514575.1 Acidobacteriota bacterium
GGATGTGTTTCAAGTCATTCCCGAGACCTCAAAGAACGACCACACGATGTGCTAGGCTGCTGAGTACGGTTGACCGGTTATGGCCGTTTTGCGGTAGTTCATTCGACCTTTCCGCAGCAAGCTTGAATGACCGCTTTTAGGCGAAAGCGGCCCCTCGCAATCGTATCAGCTCAATGGCCGCTTGTAGGTGCGGAGCCGCCGTTCGATTGCGATCAAATCGGACGCTGTCTGCCAGATCGGGTGCCGACTATCACAGTTCAGTCAACACCGATTCAAGGCAGAGTCGGAGCCCTCCTGGCCGGAGGTTCCTGGAGCGTCTCCCTGCGATGCCAGTCACCCGGCGGTTCCGCCGCCGAGGGCAACCAGCCGGTGGCTCGCAAGGAGGTCGATCCTCTCGGGTAGGAAATGGGGTAGTCTGCTGGTTCTGGAGTCGCCATCAGTCGACCCTCGATCAAACCGTTAGAGCGATCGGTCCGTCCCCCTGATTTCGTCCAGGGCCGTCCAATAGCGCCTGAGGGCATCCCTTCCGGCTTCAGTCAGTTCGTACATCGTGTGTGGCATCTTGCCTTGAAAGCTCTTGTTGATCGACACGTATCCGGCTTGCTCCAAGCGTCCCGTATGGGTGGACAGGTTGCCGTTCGTCAATTGCAAGGCAGAGCGTAGAAAGTTGAAGTCTGCCTGATCGACTCCGGCCAGAACCATCATGATCCGCAACCTGGCTGGTTCGTGAATTACTCGATCCAGGTCGCTGCTCACTAGCCTGGCACCGCCGTTGTCGAAGGACCATCGTCCTCGCTTGACCGCGTGGCAAGGCGCAGTTTCTTCAAGGCCGAGCGGCTGTATAGGTGAGCGATCACTAAGGTGAGCAGTAAATAGATGGCCGCGGGAACTGCCACGTTGAAAGCGTTCGCTAAAGGTCCGGAAAACAGAATTGGCGCCTCGAGGAGCACGGCCACGGCATGGACCGCGTAGAAAAGCGGCCAGAGTAGGGGGAGCAGTCCGAAGCGTGAGCGATAGGCAAGGGTACTCATTACCCATAGAGAAACGGCCAAGAGTGCGGTCACCGGTTGGAAATAGGCCTCTGGAATCGTGATCCCGTTCGTCTTCACAAAGAAGATGAATCCCACAATAGCCAGCCCGCTGATCCATTCAATCCGCTTTGGCCAGTATCCGGTCAAGGCCTCAGTCAGCGAAGCTCCGGCCTGGCCCTCCTCTCCGTACAATCTTCGAGCCACATGGTCGCTCAGACTGTACAGAGTTCCCGAATATTTCAGATACAAGACGCCGGCAAAAGTCAGTGCGAAAAGAGTCACTCCCAGCCAGAATCCCGTAGCGTCCCCATATTTGAGCAGGTAGATACTGCTCAACCAGGGGATGAAGAACAGCATCGACACGAGCGACATCACAAGCCGAGGAAGACTTCGGTTCTGGGCGCACTTGCGAGCCAGTTTCGTGATCGGCCGAAGCTCACCAACCGTCGTGTTGCATTCCAGGTCTCGACTCATGGGTCCGCTCCTTTCTTCTTGTCCAACGCGTCTTTTACAAACTAGTTTGTGATACACACTATAATCTTCCAGGACGCCTGTCAAGGATATTCTCGAAGCAACATACAGGTCTCTTCCAGACGATTCACGTCGATGACGGTTCAGCGGATCTTCGATCGACTATTTGTCTGGACTGTTGGTTTTTGCTGCCTGGAACTTTGGGCTCTGTCTATATCTCGTACCTTGGGAGCTTTCCTATGACTGTAGCGGTCGGTTCACCAAGGCACGGGACAGACAGCATCGTTCCAACATCTCGCGATCCGGTTCGGTGCCGGTTCCAGGCTGGTCTGGGAGGGCGATCTTTGGACCATCGTCCGCTTGAAGCAGCTCCACTCGGGGAGAGCCCAGGTCTCGTTCGTAGAAGCGGCTCGTGGGAAAGAGATCAGCGGGGTAGGTCAAGTTCTCCAGCGTCGCCATGGCTGCGTTGGCGCGAGTCCCTATGGCACTTTCCAACATGGATCCGATCCAACAGGGGATTCCGTTGTCCCTGCACAAATCGTGGATCTGCCTGGCACTCGTCAGTCCGCCGACCCGGGGAGGCTTCACATTGACGTAGCCGCAGCTCTCCAGTTCGATCGCCTTTCTCGCCTTCTCGGGTGTCGTAATGCTCTCGTCAAGACAGATTGGAGTCTGGATCTCCCGCTGCAGCTTGGCATGATCCAGTAGATCATCGTGAGCCAGCGGCTGTTCGATCATGGCCAGGCCGAACTCATCAATCCGTCGAAACATGTCGACATCGCTCAGCTGGTAGCCGCTGTTGCAGTCGATATGAATGGTCTGGGAGGGGAATCGCTCTCTTACCTGCCGCAGCATCTCGAGGTCCCAACCGGGCCGGTACTTCAGCTTGACGCGCTTGAAACCGGCTTCCGCGGCTCCCTCCATACCCCGCAGGAGGTCGTCGATCGAATCCATGATTCCGAAATCGGCGCCCACGTCGATCGAAGAACGATTACCACCCAGGAGACGGTGGAGAGGCTCTCCCTCCTCCAGGGACTTGAGGACCCACCAGCCGATATCCAGAGAAGCCTTGGCGAACGGATTGCCTTTGACGAAAGACAGGATCTGCTGGAGCTCCTCCCCGCTTTCAATATCGCGACCGATCAAGGACGGCGCCAGCCAATCACAGACGCAGTGAAAGACGCCTCGAGCCCACTCCGGGCTGTACTGGGGAGCCGCAAAGGGTGTCGTCTCACTCCAGGCCTCCAGATCGCCACTCTGCATCCTCACCAGCACAGAATCTATCGCGGCGTCCTCGCCATAGGCGGTCCGCCAGGGATAGATCAAGGGCATTGCAACGTGGAAGACCTCGACCGAATCGATCCGCATCAGCTAGGGAAATACCTCGATTCCAGACAGGCGTGCCGATTCGCAAAGGCCTCCAGGAAGGGCTGCTTCACTTCGAGACGATCTTCATCTCGACCTCGTCGTCCAGCTTGAACTCGAAGAGCTGTTCGACCGCGAACTCGACCTCATCTCCCGCGGTCAACACGGTGGCACCACCACCTACGCCCGCTCCAATGATGGCCCCTATTCCAGCCCCCTTCTTACCCCCGGTCAGTACTCCGATTAGAGCTCCGGCCCCGGTGGCTAAACCGGTCCGCTTGGCGTCTCGCTTGGCCGTGCTCTTCGCTTCGAACTTCAAGGTGTTGGAGTCGACGTCATAGGTTTCGTCTCCGACTGCGATCTCGGTAAGAACCAGAGACATCCTCGCTCGCCCTTTGACCTTACCTGATTTCTCGGCATCCTTCACCATACCGGTAATACGGCTTCCCTCTGAAGCCATCAGGTGCCCGTCCACGATCAGGTCTTCCTCCAATACCGTTTCGAAGAAATCACCAGCCTGGTTACTCTTGCTGCTCAGGGACTCGTTCA
>JAKZYH010000467.1:0-6900 GCA_047514575.1 Acidobacteriota bacterium
CAACTATTACATGCCTACATAATACAGCAAGAAACCACACTTATCTCCTGTAGAATCAGTCAGTTATGTGCTAAAGTCTGAGGGAACTTCAGTCTAACCCTGGTGGCAGACCCCGAGCTTGTGCCAATGACTTTCCCGATCTTCGTGGTAACCCGGTTCAAGAGTGAAGAAACCGAAAAGATGCGGGGAATCGCGATGCTGCAGCAGTCCGCCGATTATGCCTCGACCCCGGTCATGGTGACCATTCTGCCTCGTTCGCCAACCACGGGTGAATGATCTGAATAGGACGTGGGTTCGGTCTCCAGGCCGAACTTCTCTTCTTTCGAGCCTTTGGCTCGACGTACGGCGGCCTGGAGACCACCCCCACGCCGGATCTGGAGTACGCTAGGCAGCGGCACCGCACTCCAGTATCATGAGCCCGCGAAAATTAGTAGAACGCACCAATATGCCGGAGGAAAAAACCATGCGAACCCAGATTGGATCGATACTCACTCTGTCGATCCTCATGCTGGTTGGGTGTTCCCAGCCGACCGATTCCCAGACCCAAACCCAGCCTGAAAAGAGCGATGTCGTAGCCGCCTGCAACTTCCAGTCATCCTATATGACCTGGGACCTTCCTCCCCGACCTGACCCCCGGCCCTACGCTCGGCACAATCTTCCCCTGGGCAACAAGGCGCGGATTCAGCTCGAGGCTCTGATCGATGTCATCGATGAAGCCAGTGGGGAAAGCGAACGTTTCGTCCTGATCGCGCCCTGTCGCACCGAATGGGTCTACGCCGAAGATCGGCTCTTCCAGCTACCTGGCACCGAGTACCGCATGATCTACTCCCTGAAGGATCACCGGGGCATGGGCCGTGCGATCACCTACAAAGGACCACCTTCAAACGGCGGACACCATTCCCCCAACTTTCGCTCTGTCGACATCGATGTACAGACCTTCCCCGGCACCCGACACCTCAAAACACCAGCCGAGATCAACTCGGCGACCGAGACCAATATCCCCCTGATAGCTCGAACTGAGATCCGGGATTCCAAGCGAGGCCAGCGTTACATTTTGGAGTATCCGATCAGGACTATGAACTTCCGGCCCGAAGCAGGTTCCTTCCAGGTCGATACCGGCCCCCTGTTGGTTCCCGACTTCAATTCAGAGGAGGAGAAAGCTCTCGACCGACTCCGGATGGCCCACGTCGTCTACAATCGCCTGGACAAGGCTGAGTTCATCTTGAGGCGGCCGACCCCGATCAAAGACGAGAGCGGAGCCGAAGTCGCGAAGGTGCTCCACTACTCGGAGGTTGTGGAACATCCCGCGGAAACCGTTCTGCTGGCCGCGGAGTGATCTCCTGCCTTGAGACCGAGATCGGAGGCTGGAGTTGACTCGGGCGGAATCAACTCAATCGTCGCAGCTTGGTGACGCGACCGATCGGGACCCACTCGGCGACAAAAATGTTTCCCTCATGATCGAAACAGGCGTCATGAGGGGAAATGAACTTACCTAACGGAAAAGCGCTGCGGGGCTCCTTTCTGACCTCACGAAAATCGTCAGGTCCTTCCCCTAGATGAGCCAGGACGCGGTCGTTTCGGTCCATAAGGGTCACCCGTGCCGCCAGATCCGGAACCAACAGGATCCCGTTCCTCTCGTCGAAATGGCAAGGAAGGTTGACGCCCTCGACGAAGCGAACGTGTTTCCCCTCTAAAGTGAAGTACTGGAGTCGGTTGTTGGTGCGATCGGCCACCAACAGAAGCGCTGTCCCACCACGAGTATCGAGGGTGATTCCGTGAGGGCCTGAGAGCTGTCCTGGTCCTGCCCCCTCACCGCCAAAGCTCCGGATGAACCGACCCTCACGATCGTACTGGTTGATATAGCTGGAACCATAACCGTCCGCCCATAGATATCCCCATTTGGAGCGATCGCCAGGTTGGTGGGATGATACTTGGTGAGTGGTCTTCCCTCTGCATCCTGCTTGTAGTGCTCTGATTCCTTGGGATATCCCAGGCTTAGAACGACCTCGCCCTTGAGAGTGGTCTTGGCCACGATGTTCCGGTCCAGATCCTTGTAGTCCCGCGCGGACAAGTAGAGGAACTCTTCACTTCCCTCTCGCTGCAAATGAAGACCGTGTGCCGAGCCCTGGTACTCCTTTCCCCAGGAGCCTACGAATCGGCCTTCGGAATCGAAAATTACCAACGAATCAGGGACGTCGCTGCTGCTGTGAACGCTGTGGTGAACGTAGATGTTTCCCTGGGAGTCTTCACAGATCCCATGGGTATTGCCGTAGCGGATGTGCTTCGGCAACTTGCCCCAGTCGTGGATGACTTCGAACTGGTGCTCTCCTGAGCCCACGACGGGTCGTTCTGCTCCTGATTTCCGCGTCATTCCCAGGAGCTGGGCCGACAGGACAGCCACTGCGGCACTCCCTGCACCCTTGATGAACTGTCTTCGTGAGGGAATTAAGAATTCCGTGCGATTCTTGGTCTGAGGAATCATGGGCATCTCTCCTTCCAATACCTTGCGGCCGAATATCTCAAGGACCGGCAGCCGCCGGACCGTCTACGAGCTTTACGGCTCCATCGTAGCATCCCAGGGCAAGCCGCCTGCTATCAGGACTCAAAGCCATGGACATGACCCATTCCGGCTCTGGTTCACGCTGGCTAACCCGCTCGAGGGTCTTCGTCTCGAAGACCCTCACCAACCGATCCGTAGCGGTCGACACCAGATGCCTGCCATCCTGGGAATAGAGCAGCCGTGTAATCGTCCCACCGTGGGCCAGAGCCGAACGGTCCAGTGTCCACCCCTCTTCGTTCCGCACCCAGATCCTGATCGTTCTGTCCTCCCCGGCTGCAGCCAACTCTCTGCCCGAGGGATCCACGGCGACCGAATACAGGGCTCCAACGGCACCCGAGAGGGTATCGAGTCGCGCTCCGGTTTGCGGCGACCAGACCTTGACCGTGCCGTCGCCGGATGCTGACGCCAATCGGGTTCCGTCGGGGGTAAAGGCGATCGAAAAGACAGGACCGTTGTGCTCCTCCAGTGTCTTGAGCTCTTCTCCGCTTCGAACGTCCCAGAGCTTGATTTTTCGATCATAACTGGAGCTGGCTAGGGTCGAGCCATCGGGACTGAAGGCCAGCGAGTAGACCGAGTCGGAATGTCCCACCAACTTGTGAATCAGCTTCCGAGTCTGGGAGTCCCAGACCCTGATCTCACCAGACTGTGCTGGAGCTCCTCCGCCTGCGGCCAGCAAGGCACCATCGGTGGAAAAGATCAGGCTGCGAATCAAATCGGGCGGTCCCGGCAGAGAGAAGGTGCGTCGTCCGCTGGACGGATCCATGAGGTGGACCTCCTCGAAACCACCACCTGCCAGGATTTGGCCGTCTGGATGAAATCCCAGCCCGGCGACCGGCGGCTTCACTGGCACCAGCGGTTTGATGTCTGGTAACGGGGAAGACTTCGCGGGAAGACGAGGGTTTGGTAAGATCAGGCGGTCGCGCACTGGCATCTATCCAGGCCTTGACCAGCACGATCTGCTCCGCCTCCAGCTGCCCGTTCATTGGCATCCTGGGCTCTAGTTTTCCTTCCAGCATCAGGACCAGGCGACTTTGCTCACTGTGGCCGGGCAGGAAGGCCCTACCGTGTTCACCCCCTTTGACCAGGTCGGCATAGCTCTCCAGTACGAGCCCCCCCATCTTGGCCGCAGTGCTGTGGCAGCCCACACACTGTTCCTGGAAGATGGGCAGAATGTCGCGGTCGAAATCGGGTGGGGAAGAAGGGGGTTCGACCTGCAGGGAGAAAGTGATACCAGTCGAAAGACATCCCCAGAGTAAAAGCCAACCTGTGCTCTGGCGCCTTGCCAGTCCTTTAACCCAATTCCTGTTAACCCACTTCCGGTTAACCCACTTCCGGTTAGCCCACTTCCGGTTAGCCCACTTCCTGGATCGATTTCCCAAAATCAGTCTCCCAGTCACTCACGGCTTCGAAGTCGCTATTCACCACCTTCCAACGCCCGTCCATTCGGCGAAGTAGGAAGCTTTGCCGCTTGTTTCTGCCTTCGTAGACCGTCTCTGTAAAGACCAGAACCTCGTCGGCACCCCGACTCTCCTTGTTCAGAATCGCCAAACCTTTGACTGCCTGGCCGCGACGCCTCAGCCAACGCTCTAGATCAGCCTCTTCTTGCCGCTCGATGACACCCTCCAGGCGAAGGCCAAGCTCGCCTCCGAAACACCGAAGAAGCCCCGGTACATCCCCCGCCTTCAGGGCCTGGACCATGGCGATGATTGCATCCTCAGGTTCTTCGACCTGTGGAGACGTCGACTGATCTCGGAGCACGAAGTAGACAAAACCGCTCAGGATAAGCAGGAAGGGAACGAATCGCCTGGCCTCCATCATGGTCAGATCCGTCTACTTTCAACAGGTCCAGCACCATTCAAGGAGCCGGGCGGTTCGGAGTAGGAAAGGTCAACCCTTCCAAGATATCAAGATCCACTCCGTGGCCGCTGGCGGAATCGTCCAGGATCACCTTCTTGGTCCGAGGTAGAATCTCCTCCATCGCCTCCAGGAACAGCCGCGCGGTGGTCACCTCGGGGTGAATTCGGTACTCCTTCCAGAGACTGACGAAATGCTGGGATTCGCCCTGGGCACGGTTCGTCACCTCGGTGCGATGGATCTCCGCCTGCTGGGACATCTCCTCGGCTTTTCCGCGGGCCCGGGGCACCAGCTCACTCGCATATCCCCGTGCCTCTTGGACGATTCGATCCCGGTCCTCCCTGGCGTTGGCCACTTCGAGAAAGGCATCTCGGACCTCTGCGGGAGGCGTGACCTGCTCCAGGGTGATGGCAGTCAGAGTCACTCCCAGCTGGAGTCGATCGGCTTCAGCTTGCAAGTCCCTCTGCACTTCGTTCTGCAGCGCAACTCGACCCGTCGTCAGAATCTCGTCAACATGCCTTCGGGCCACGGCGCGAGACAGAGCCCGCAGCAGTAGAGCTCTCAAACTAGTAGTCAGATCTTCCGTCCGAAAGAGGTAGGGATAGGGGGCTTGGATATAGTACTGGATCGAAGCTCTTGTCTTTACCAGATTCTGGTCCCCGGTGAGAAGGTAGTCTGCCTCGCCGACTCGTGCGACACCCAGGGCTCGACTCAGGTCGTTCCCGCCAATCGAGAGTCTTTGAGCCTCGTTAATCCTCAGCAGAATCACTCGATCCAGGGGATAAGGGAGAGCGTAGTGCAAGCCCGGCTGAGCTCGTCCCTCGAGCATCCTGCCTAGTCGAATCTGGATGGCCTGACGATCGGCAGGAACGTAATATACCCCTGACGCCAGATAGATGAGAGCGAGAATGGCTAACAGGCTTCGCCGATGTCGAACCATCCCTTGTCGAAACTCATCCGCTGACGGGGCTTTCAACGGGCCAACCTCCCGTTCTTGCCCTGGGTGAGGAGTTTGAGCAGCTCCGAGTCGGCCGAGAGCACGGCGGTCGTCTTTTCGTCGAGTATCTTGCGATAGGCCTCGAGCGTCCGGACCATCTGGTAGAAATCGGGATCTCGGGAAAAGGCCTCGCCATAGACCCTGGTCGCCTCGGCATCCCCCTCCCCACGAATGATCTCGGCTTGCATATAGGCACTGGACAGAATCTCCTCGGCGGCTCGATCCGCTTCGGCTCTTATCTTTCTAGCCTCCTCTTCCCCTTCGGCTCGGTACTGCTTCGCAATCCTCTCTCGCTCGGCCCGCATGCGCGCGAACACACTCTCTCGATTTTGAGAAGGTAGGTTGATCCGTTTGATGTCGACCGTGGCAATCCCGATTCCATACCGCTGGCGAGCGATCTGGCTGCATTCTTGGGTCAGGTTCTTCATCAGGGTGCCGAGTCGGACCTGCTCGGCATCGGTGGCGACCAGATCCGACAGCTCAGTCTGTCCCAAGGCTGCCGACACCGCCGACCAGACGATGTCATGCAACCTCATTTCCGCCCCGATACGATCTCCCACCGTCCGCAGGAAGAGGAGGGGGTCCTCCACCTCCCACAGGACACAATTCTCTACTAGTAGGTTCTTCTTATCTCGGGTCAGGTACTCCGAAGGTCTTGGATTGTAAAGATGGAGTCTCTTATCGATGCGCGTCAGTCCCTGAAAAGGCCACTTGAACTTGAGTCCCGCATCCCTGTACTCGGCAACCGGACGGCCGAACTGGGTGACCAGAGCGATCTCCGTCTCGGGCACAATGAACAGGCTCAGGTAGAGGAGAAGTAGAACAACCAGAGCCCAAGTTAACTTGCTCCTGATGATCCGATCAGGGCTGACCATGATGCAACAACCTCACTTTCGACGCTCCATCCTCAAGGAGGGTAGCTACCCAGCGTCTCTCAGGGACTTCAAACGAAAAGTCAATCCCAACGGGATTGCGTCCTTTAGCCCAGGGTTTCCGAACCCTGGGTAACCGACATCCCCCCGTGAATTCCAACCCTGAAGGGGTTGCTGCGCGATCTATCCGAAAGCGCGATTTCTCTGAGTCGACTTTCTTACGCAACCCCTTCAGGGTTGATCTCTGATTTACCCAATCCTTACCCAGGGTTCGGAAACCCTGGGCTAGAAGCCACAATCCCGTTGGGATTGACCTCTCTTGATGGAGTTGCTCTCTCCTCTTGGGATCGATCCCTCTTATTGGGATTGACGTCTTTTTATGTCCGTAGCTCAAGCTGTCATTCACGTCGTCGAATCCACTAGACACATGCGTGTCTGCCTCCCCGTCCCTGAACCAATGACAAGGCTCACCTCCGAGACCTCACGGCGCCCTCCAGGTCCTTGAAGCTGAAGACTGAGTCCTGGAAAAGCATCATCTTGCGGCGACCTGCCCCGGGATCGAGAATGTACTTACTCTTCCCTGCCAATGCCTCTTCCACCGCCTCCAGATAAACACG
>JAKZYH010000468.1:0-4496 GCA_047514575.1 Acidobacteriota bacterium
CCACCGGTGTCATCGAGGGGGCCTGCCGTTACCTGGTCAAAGATCGGATGGAGGTGACCGGGGCGCGCTGGTCTCTGGCGGGGGCTGAGGCGGTCTTACGCCTGCGTGCGCTGCAGGCCAGCGGAGACTTCGACGCCTATCGGCGCTTTCACGAGCGGCAGGAGTCGCTCAGAAACCATGCCGCGCGCTACGCGGACGGCGAGCTGGTCCCTGTGCGCGGCCCCACGCGCTCTCACCTGAAGCGGGTGAAGTAAGAAGATCCAGGAGTCGAATCGGTCGGTCTTCCGTGTCAGATTGTTCTGCCCCACCCAACTACCCAACCCCAAAATGCCTTCGCCGCTCCCATAGTAAGAGAGGTCCATCTTGCGTTCGACGGCACCAGAATCGCCTGTTCTAAAAGAGCCGCACCCAACTCATTCAGGAGACCCTTTCCGCTCCTGCTCGCCCCGTTTCCGCCGGCTGACATTCGCCTGTCCCGTCCCCGGCACTTTGAGTTCTCTGTATTGCAGGGCTCAGCTTTGGTCTGTACTCATTTGACCCTTTTCCTGCTAGGATTAGGTATATCATCCTTCAGATGGTACTCAGTGCCCCATTTCTGGAATGGGGCGCCAAGTCAACTTCAACGTCCGTGATCCATGAAGTTCGGAACCGACGTCTTCATCAGCTACGCCCACCAGGACGATCAAGCCGTTCCCGGCGAGATTGGTTGGGTCTCCCAATTCGAGGCGAACCTCAAAGCCTACCTGGCCAAGAGCTATCGTCGGGAACCCAGATTGTGGCGGGATCGCCGGCTTAGGGGAAACCAGGATTTCGACGAGGAAATCCAGGAGCAGCTTCTCAACAGCGCGGTTCTGGTCTGTATCCTCTCCCCTCGGTACGTCGACTCACTCTATTGCAAGATGGAGCGCGAGGAGTTTCTGAAGGCGTCGGGAGAGTCCGATCGACTCTTCAAAGTAGTCACCTTCGGACTTCCTGACCACCAGGAGCACCCAGACCCTCTGAACCGACAAAACGGCTATCTCTTCTTTTCCGCCGACCCGCAGACAGGAGATGTCTACGAACTCAATCCGGATGACGATGGAAAGTCGACCTACCGCAGACTGATTCAGGACCTTGCACGCCATATCTCTGAGCAGCTCACGGAATTGGAGGGCAAGCCACCCGCCAAGCCGGTGCCCAGGGAGCAACCATCAGGAGGCGATCGAGGTGTGATCTACCTCGCCCAGACTAGCTTCGACCTCAAAGAGGAGCGGGAGAGCGTTCAAAGGGATCTGGAGTTACACGGCTACTCTATACTGCCGAATCAGCCTCTCCCCACGGCTTCTTCTGATTGCCAAGACTTCGTCCGGGAACAGCTCGCTCTTTGCAACCTTTCGGTCCATCTCATCGGGCAATACAGCGGTGGTATCCCCGACGGTCCCGACAGGAGTTCCTATACGGAACTGCAGAACAAACTCGCCATAGAACGAGGCCCCGAAGGGCTCTCACACATTACCTGGCTTCCTCCCGGGTTGGAGATCCAAGACGAAGAACACGGGAGATTTGTGGACAGACTTCGAGCCGCTCCGAGTACCTATGAGCATGGCGATCTCTACCAGACTTCCTTCGAAGAACTCAAAGCGGAAGTCCTCCTCAAGGCCCAGCTTCCGGCCGCGTCAGAGCAGCCCGGAGAGCAGGCCGCAGGCACCGTGCCAAAACGAATCTATCTCATCTGCGACCAGCAGGATCTGGAAAGATCGGCGGCTCTGGAAGACTCTCTCTTCGACAGTGGCTACGAAGTCGTCCCCTCAATTTTCGAGGATAGTGACCCTGAAATAGTTCGTGAGTATCACGCTGAAAACCTCCAGAGCTCTGATGCCGTCATGATCTACTACGGCCACGGGGTCGAAAGCTGGTTGCGTCAGAAGATGCTGGAGTTGCGAAGATGTCCCGCCGGTACCTTCAAAGCCATCTATGTCGCTCCCCCTGACTCCCCTGCCAAAGCCAGACTCCGCACTCGTGAAGCCACGCTTATCGTTCAAGGAGAGCAATTCGATCCCAAGATTTTGGATCCTTTTCTCGCCCGGATCCAGGGAAACAGCGTATCGGAGTCCCAATAATGGTCAACCCGGACCGCTCGAACCCATTTCCGGGACTGCGCCCCTTCCGAGCTGAAGAGAGTTATTTGTTCTTCGGCCGAGAAAAGAAAACCGACGAGCTGCTGCGTAGGCTCCAGTCGAACCGATTTCTTGGCGTAGTAGGTGCATCGGGCAGCGGGAAATCTTCGTTGGTCCGAGCCGGACTGATCCCTGCACTTCACGGCGGGACCATGGTGCAGGCCGGCTCGAACTGGCGCGTAGCCTATTTTCGCCCGCGGGAAGACCCTATCGGAAATCTGGCCCTGGCGTTGGGCCTTCCGACTGTGTTGGGGGGAGAAAACGAGAGGGCTGAGTCGAGCCAGGAAGTACCCGTTCAGAAAATCATCGAGACCACCCTGAGGAGCAGCTCACTGGGACTGGTAGAAAGCGTGTTGCAAGCAGAGCTGGATGAAAGCGAGAACGTTCTGGTTGTGGTAGACCAGTTCGAGGAGCTGTTCCGGTTCAAGAGAACGCGAACCGACGCAGAAGCAGGTGAAGAAGCAAGGGCCTTCGTCAAGTTGCTGTTGGAAGGATCCAAAGACGAGAGGGCATCGATCTATGTCGTAGTTACCATGCGCTCGGACTACATTGGCGACTGCATGGAGTTCGCCGGCTTACCCGAAGCCATCAACGAGGGCCAGTACCTGGTGCCACGGATGGAGAGGGAGGAACTGAGATCGGCAATCACCGGTCCGGCGATAGTGGGGGGCGGTGAGATCGCACCGCGATTGGTCACGCGACTGCTCAACGAGGTCGGAGACGATCCCGATCAGCTACCCGTCCTTCAGCATGCCCTGATGCGCACCTGGGATTACTGGGAGGAGCACCAGAGCGACTCGGAACCAATAGATCTGCGGCACTACGAAGCCGTGGGCAGCATGAAGAAGGCACTCTCGCAGCATGCCGACGAGGTCTATCATGGTCTCGCCTCCAATCGGGAACGGAGGATTGCGGAACTTCTTTTCCGGCTGCTCACCGACACCGCCAATGACGTCCGAGGGATTCGGCATCCGACGACGGTCGCAGAAGTGTGCGCCGTATGCGAGGCCGACCAAGCCGAGGTAGTCGCGGTGGTCGACCAATTCCGCATGCCAGGCAGGACCTTTCTGATGCCTCCTACGGGGGTGACACTCACCGCCGAATCAATCCTCGATATCTCGCACGAAAGTCTGATGCGAGTCTGGGATCGGTTAATCGAATGGGTCAAGCAGGAGGCCGAGGCCGCACAACTGTATCGCGACCTGGCCCGCAGCGCCATTCTCCATCAAACGGGTGGCGGGCTTTGGAGTAAATCCCAGCTGCAGCAGGCCGTAGAATGGAGGGAAGGCAATCAACCCACTGCCCGGTGGGGAAGGCGTTACGATCCGAATTTCGAGCCGGCGCTTCAGTTTCTCGAAGCGAGTGAGCTTCAGGAGCGCCGCAAACGCCGCAACCGGGTCTTGGCGATCGTCCTGCTCTTCCTCCTGCTGCTGGCAGGCGTCGCTGGATGGGGTCGCCTCCAATACGCTCGTGTCGCGGAAAAGAACGTCGTTCTTGTTGAGAAGAACGACACCCTCGTAGTCGAAAACGAGACTCTAAAAATCGTCGAGGTTGAGCTCACGGAGCAGGTCCAGGATCTGGAGGAAGAAAAGGGAGAACAGGGTAAGACGGTTGAAGAACTCGAGAGCCAGCAGAAAGCCCTGGATTCGGAATTGGGACGACTCCGACAAACCAATCAGGTCCTGACAAGACAGCGGACTGAGCTGAAGGAGGAGCTTTCGAGTCTGGAAGACCAGGTCACCAATTTGAAGATGGAGAACCAGGGTCTAAAGCAGGATCAGGAGAGCACCCAGGTGCCCACAGTCGAATCATCAGATACTCCCATAGTAACCAGTCTTCCAGAAGAGTTGGCCACAGAAGCGAATCCCGATATCCAACAGCAACTCCGCATCGGGGGAAAGCTTCGTGGCGGCGAGCGGCAGTCCGCACCCGTGCCTCCGGTCAACGAGAGGTGGCTGGATCCAAGAGAAGAAGTGACAATAAGACTTCGCGGAAAACTCACCAAGGAAGGCAAAATCGAGCAGCTCACCGAGATTGATTCTCCCGGCGGAAACTCAAGACTCGTCTCCCATGCCAAGAGTTCGTTCAAGCGATGGAGGTATTCCCCCCTGCTCCTGAACGGTGCACCGGTTGAAGGACAGATCGAAGTGACCTTTATCTATCCTAAGAAGGGTAACTGACCCTAAAAGGGTAACTGACCTGAAACTTCGAAAGTCGAAGGTACAAGATACAAGGTACAAACAAGCTCCAAATCACAAGCATCAAGTTCCAAACGATCGCCCACCATCACGTTCGGCGATCCGACAGAGCCGCGAACGACTTGAGCCGTTGGCAACATGA
>JAKZYH010000469.1:0-5556 GCA_047514575.1 Acidobacteriota bacterium
TTAGAACGTCGTGAGACAGTTCGGTCCCTATCTGCCGTGGGCGTAGGAGATTTGAGGAGGCCTGACCTCAGTACGAGAGGACCGGGTTGGGTGTACCTCTGATGTACCGGTTGTTCCGCCAGGAGCACCGCCGGGTAGTCAAGTACATTAGAGATAAACGCTGAATGCATCTAAGCGTGAAACTCGCTCCAAGATGAGATCTCCCTTCCGAGTAATCGGAACTGAAGGCTCCTCGGAGATTACGAGGTAGATAGGCAGGAAGTGGAAGTCCGGTAACGGATGAAGCTGACCTGTACTAATCGGCCGTGAGGCTTGACCTAGAATTTTTTGTTGCTCAAACCAGCGGTTGCTTAAACCAGATGGGTTGTCCTAATCCCAAATTCAAAATCCCGACTTTCCGGCGATTATGGCGGAGGGGCCACACCTGTTCCCATCCCGAACACAGAAGTTAAGCCCTCCAGCGCCGATGATACTGCATGGGCGACTGTGTGGGAAAGTAGGTCGTCGCCGGGATCTTAAAACAAAAAAGCCTCCTGCGTTTAGCAGGAGGCTTTTTTTGTTTCGATCCCAAGTACCAAGAACCAAGGCCGCAATTCCCAAGCTCGTCGCTGAGATTTTGAGACCTTACCTGGGGATTGGTACCTTGGGTCTTGGGATATTCTGCCTTAGAGACGACAGTCTCTAAGGCAGTGTTGGTTCTTTAGTCTCGGAGGTGACGCGTAACTCTTCTAGGAAGGTCAGTAGGTCTGCTTTTTCTTCGTCTGTTAGCTCTGCTTCCTTGGTTTCGCGGAGATTTTCCTCGTCTAACCACTGGTTGGCCTTGCCGCCGTCGAGCATTAGATCGACCGCCTCTGCCAATGTCGCTACGCTGCCGTTGTGGAAGTAGGGTGCCGAATCGGCGATTCCCAGTAAGGTGGGAGTCTTGAAGGCGCCGGTGTCCTTGTCTTCACCGCTGACTTTTGCGCGACCGATGTCGGGCTTCTCAGCGTCCATGCCAATGCCGACATTGTGATACTGCAGGTCGGTCAGTAGTAGTCCGTCGTGGCAGTTGGTGCACTTGGCCTTCTCATCGAAAACCGCGTAGCCGCGACGAGCCGACTCACTCAGCGCGGCCGCGTCGCCGGAGCGGAAGCGGACCCAGGCGGAGCCATCAGCGACGATCGTGCGCATGAAAGAGGCTACTGCCTGAGCCACGTTGTCCGGATTGGCGTCGGAGCCAAACACCTGCTGGAATTGCTCCTGGTAGCCTGGGATCTGGTTTAGATTGGTACAGATGTCGTCCATGCTGGGAGCGTCACCCTTGCCCGAGGCTCCCATGTTGCCGCCCTTCCAGGCTCCTTTGACCTGAGCCTCGAGGCCGTTGGTTCGACCGTCCCAATAAAGCTCCGAGTGGTAGCCGATGTTCCATAGTGTGGGACTTGATCGGGTAAGCGTTTTGTCGAAAGCTCCAATGGCAAGGGGTTTACCATCCGTCAGACCGTTCTCCTTGAGGTGGCAGCCGTAACAGGAACGAGCCCCGTCGCCGCTGAGCCGCTGGTCGTAGTACAGCTGCTTTCCCAGCTCGACTTTTTCAGCGGTCATTGGATTGTCCGCCGGAATCGCCATCTCCTCATAGCCAGCCAGGGAAGGCCATTCAGGCACTTGGACTTCTTCTGCCGGCGGCGGTGCTTCGCCGCATGCTGACAAGCCTACCAGCAGAGTCGCTGCTAATGTCCATGCGAAGCGACTTCCGTTTTTATTAGAACCTTGGGGTCGACTCATACCTGATCCTCCTGTGGATTTCTGTGAAGTCTCATTCTAGCCTCCGATCAAGCAGGCCGCAACAAGCGAGATGCGTCTAGAACTTCCATGAATCCCTGTGCAGCTTCCAGTTCCCGGCTTCGAGCGCCGTTTGCGCGCTGGCGCTCCCCTCCTCGTTTCCCTGTGGAAGGCACCAGAACAGAAAGATATGGCGGAGTGCCAGAGCCGACAATCAAAGCTGCCGTGAGACGGTCGAAGCGGAGCTTTTCCTCCAACCCGTTGCTCCCCATCCTATGGGCGGCTACACTCTTGGAATGAGTGATCGAGGGCCCTGGTACAAGAATGGGCTTTGCTTTACTTGTACGCAGTGTGGCGACTGCTGCAGCGGTGATCCGGGGATGGTGGTGGTGGATGACCAGGAGATCGACGAAATCGCGGACTACCTTGGGAAATCCAGCAGTCAAATGCGGAGCGATCATGTACGCCCGATGGGCAGTCGGCTCTCGCTGACGGAACGCGAAGATGGTGATTGCACCTTTCTTGACGGGGAGACTCGACGGTGTCTTATCTACCCGGTTCGACCCCGCCAATGCCGAAGCTGGCCTTTCTGGAGATCGAATCTAAAGAGTCCGGCGGCCTGGAAGGAAGCGGAACGGATTTGCCCCGGTGCGGGCATCGGGGAGCTGGTTACCCTGGAAGAAATCGAGGCGAAGGCAGAACTGATTGACATTTGAGGGAGCGTATCGTGGGTCGTCTCAGGTTGACGGCTCGGACCGAACAAGAGGAGATCATTCGAACATGAATATAGGGAAGAGAGTCGTCCTCATTCTATTCGTCCTGGGGCTATTCCCAGCGGTCTCCGCTTGGGTCAGGGGCCAGCAGTTTCCCATTGTATCCCCAGAGCACAAAGAACTATTCGTCGACGACTACCTCATCGGAAAGCTCGTCAATTTGAAACGAACCCTCCACCAACCCGTCAAGCATGGCCCGGTGCTGCGGCCTGAAAATCCCTGGGAGAATCTGGCGGTTCAAACCCGGAACGTCCCCTTCTGGGTGCCGGACGAGAAGGTGTGGAAACTCTACTACTTGGCTTTCGCCCGGAAAGGGAGTCGCGAGCAGCACACGACTTCCCTGGGGATTTCGAAAGATGGGCTTCACTGGGAGAAGCCGGTGCTGAATCTGGTTGAATGGGATGGATCCAAGGCCAACAACCTGGTTGCGCGCCATGAAAGCAACGACCAATTTCTCTATCACGCTCTCTACGACCCGGCGGATGTCCCCGAACGCCGTTACAAGGCCCTCTTCGGAATCGGCAAGCGACAACCTGCCGTCTCAGCTGACGGACTCCACTGGAATCTGTTGCCCACTCCGGCCGTGCCCAGTGCCGATGAATCTCAACTGATCTACGATGAGTTGGGCAAGCAGTTTCTGAGCACAGTCAAGCATCCCGGTCCCTATGGCCGATCCGTCTATCTCAGCACCAGCAAGAATTTCAACGAGTGGACGGAGCCCAAGCTCATCTTCCACGCCGACGGCTACGATCAGGAACTGGGCCGCCAGCGATTGGCTGACCGAATGTCCGATCCCCGCTGGGTTCCGCTGACGATCAACCAGCCCTCACACTACAACGTTGACATCTATAACATGCCTGTCTTTCCCTACGAAGGACTCTACATTGGTCTTCCGATGAAGTTTCACCAGAGTGGACCAACGCCGATCGGAAACGCCGATGGCTTTCACCTGGTCGAGATGGTCTCGAGTCGGGATCTCCACCGCTGGTCTGCAGTGGCTGGCCGGCGTGCCTTCATTCCTCCCTCTTTTGCTGGGCCTGGCGTCTACGACACCGGTACTGTCGTTCCTCCGACGCGGCCCGTTGTCAGGGACGGAGAGCTCTGGTTCTACTACACTGGGCTGAAACGGCGTTTTCAGGAGGCCAACATAGCCACGATGGAGGATGGGAGCCGCCGCTACAGATCGGTGCCCGACATCGGAGCCATCTTGCTCAGCAGGCTGCGGCTGGATGGCTTCGTTTCGATTGATGCTGGGGAATTGAAGGGAAGTCTCCTGACGGTTCCGCTCCAGCTCAAGGGCAGACGACTCTTCGTCAATGTCGATGCCGCGGAGGGTGAAGTCACCGCCGAAATCTTCGATTCACGAGGCAGGGAGGTAATGGGCTCCTTTTCAGTGGAGCATAGCCAGCCCGTTCGTGGAGATCATCTGGAAGCAGAGTTGAAGTGGAGTGGCGGAGGGGATCTCTCGGCCCTTGGCGATAAGCGGGTACGGATCCGCTTCCATCTCCGGCAGGCCCACCTCTATTCGTTCTGGGTCACGGAGTGAGAATTGATTCCGCCGGGTGATGGCTTGGGACTACGAGGATCAGTCGCAGGTCGCTAGCCTTGCCAGGACGGCTTTTGCGGCGCCTCGCGACGACAAGCGATGAGAAATCCGGGACCTGGACATCACCGGCGAATGTTCCAGACTGTCAGCTGTGCTTGGGCTGCAAACCTGCAACCAACTCAGATTCGCTTGAACCCTCGGAGGACGTCTTCGATGTTGACTCTTAGGATGATGGGACGTCCATGCGGACAGGTATAGGGATTCTCGCAGGCGAACAGTTCGTCGAGCAGCCACTGGATCTTCTCTTTTGCCAGAGGGGTGTTGATTTTGATCGCGGCTCGGCAGGAGAGGCTGATCGCAATCTTCTCACGCCGGCGTTTGGTGCCGTTTTCCTCCGGGAGAGAAGGGGAGTCCACGTCCTGAAATCGATCCAGAATCTCCTGCAGGACCTTGCGTCCATCGCAATTGGAGGCGATAGCCGGCACTCCTCGGATCACGGCCGTACTATCTCCAAACCAGTCCACCACGAAACCGTTCGCATTCAGCTCATCGAGAAGCTCGACCATCACTGCCTTCTGCTGTGGAGTGAGCTCCAGCGTCAGAGGCTCTAGAAGCCGTTGTACCGGCCACGTCTGCCCCTCTTGCAGAGTTCGTAGGGCCCGATCGTACAGTATTCGCTCGTGGGCTACGTGCTGGTCGATGAGGAGAACACCATCGCGGTCTGCCGCTACGATAAAGCTCTCCACAAACTGGCCCAAAACGACCGGCGTTGGGCTTAAATGGTAGGTCTCCGGTATGTTTTGGAGATGAGGATCGATGTTCTGCCTTTCCTTGGCGAGACGGGAGGAAGAGAGAAACTGGCCGCCCAGGTGACCCGGCGAGAAGGCGCGCGCGTTCGTAGAACTCGGGCCTGAGAAGAGGGGAGTGGCCGGCGAGGGCATGGAAGTGGCGACGGCGGGTACCTCCTCTGACGACTTGATGAAGCTCGCAGGAACGTCGCGCGCCACGCTTTCGAGATTCCGACTCGATTTGAGCAGGGCCTCCTCGATCCCGTGATAGACGGCGGTGTGGACCGAACGGCTCTCCTTGAACCGAATCTCGGTCTTGGCCGGATGCACGTTGACGTCAATCTGTGTCGGGTCGATCTCCAGAAACAAGAGAGCCACCGGATAGGTCCGCGAGGGTATCAGATCTCGGTAGGCAAGTTGGATTGCGTGCGTAATGACTCGGTCGCGGACCATGCGTCGGTTGACAAACAGGAACTGGGAGCTTGAATTGCTGCGCTGTTCGTGGGGAAGGGAGACCAGCCCATGCACTCGAACCCCCTCCTTCCGATAGTCGACGGGCACCAGATGGCCCAAGAAGGAATCGCCCATCACTTGAAAGACTCGTTCCTTGAGAGTCTTCACGGCTGCGGCTTCCAGCAGAGTGCGCCCTCCATGCTGGAAAACGAACTCCACTTCCGGATGAGCCAGGGCG
>JAKZYH010000470.1:0-3085 GCA_047514575.1 Acidobacteriota bacterium
CTGCATCTGAGCACGTTTCTGAGGACGGGTTTGCTGGGTCAGTGGCAGGAGGAAGGGAATACCGTTCTAGGCGGAGGAGATCCCGATCTTCGAGGGGCAAGGGTGTCGATCGGGGTGCGCGGGAATAAATGGGAGCCGAGAGGCTCCGAGCTGATCTGGTGGCTGCAGAGCCAAAGCAACCAGAAACTGGGGGACAGCCCGGGATGGCGGCGCGCTAACTGGGCCTATAGCGGACACAACCTGACTGAGTATCTGCTGGATGGAGAATGGCATCAAGTCCAATATCGCCTCCAAAACAACACCAATCTGTGGACTTACGGGGGCCGGAATATAGGTCAGGGAAGGCACGCCAGGAGGTACGAATATTGGCCCATCGACCAATCTCTAGGCCATGTGAACAACAATTTTTTTCACTTGCTGGCCTTCGTGGATCCACACGACCTGCCCGTTGGGTCTATTGATTTCGACGAGTTTGAGCTGGTCTATCGGAATGAGTCTCTCCTGTTCCCCAGCAACGGTGGGAGGCTGGCGGTCTGGCCCTCGGACTCGGATCAGGATCCGACCACCCTGACTGATGGTTGGCGGCACGGTGAGGGGAAGATGTGGCACAGTGGAGTGAACCCCAGTGGGGCCCAGGAATTGGTCTACGAGTTCGAGAATCGGGTCACGGTGGGGTCGGTGCAGCTCCACCAGAATCCTTCCTGGCCAGCGAAGCAGATCAAGGTCTCTACCTCGCTCGATGGGGACTCCTATACACCTCTCTTCGAGGCGACTCTGCCCCGAAAGGGAGGGCCCAACGATAACTTTGCCTTCCATCTCGAGAAGGGGTTTCGGGTTCAGGCAAGTTACCTAAAAGTGACTCTTCTCTCAGGTTACGAATCTCAGTATTGGGGATTGGGTGAGATCGAGGTCTTCGGTGATGGAGCGACCATGCTTCCCGATGACGACTTGTATCAGGTGACCCAGGACGTTTGGAGCTTATCGCCGGGCAAGACCTGTCACTACCGTTTAGTGGCCAGGAATGAGGATGGTGTGCATCCCGGTGAGGATCGAAGCGTGACCATCTCCGCCGACCGAAGCCCCCAGGTTCTGACCGGGGAGGTAGGACGAGTAAAGCCGGGTTTCGCTCGGCTTCAGGGAAGGCTCTGCCCGATGGGACTTCCGAGCTACTACTACTTTGAATACGGGCTTGATCCCGCGCTCGGACAGAGAAGCCGCCTGGCCTACGCCGGAACTGAAATCACGCCTCGGACGGTGTTCGCGAGCTTGCGTGAACTGGAGCCCGCTGCTACCTATCGTTACCGGTTGGTTGGGGTCAATGGAGAAGGCACGGGCTACGGGCCCATCCGGACGTTTATGGTTCCGGAATAGCGGCTGTGTACGAGAAGGTCGGTCAGCTTGTGTCTATGGTGGAGGCAAACTCGAATCAGCATCGAGGAAAGAAGAATCATGAGTGAATCCAGCATCAGAATCTGCAGTACGCTCTTCGCCCTATTTCTGCTGGCTGCCGGGGGTGTGTTGGGACAGGAAGCGTTTGTGATGCGCGAGCTTGAGGCGAGCCGGGTCGTGGTGGCTTCCGGTGGTTATTTTCCGCGGATGGAATTGCTGAAGAATGGCGATTTGTTGGTGGCCGTCAAATCGGGCGCAGCCCACGTTGGCAAGTCGGGAAGGGCAGATATGGTTCGCTCCCGTGATGGTGGCATGACCTGGAGCAAGCCGGTTACGGTATTCGATCTTCCCGGTCGTGACGATGCCATCGATCTCCTGGGACGCCTCTCGGATGGGACGCTGATCGCGGCCGCTGTTTCCTATACCTGGTCGGGTGACACCTACAGTGGTGAGGGCTGGGAAGCGGACACCTATGTTATGCGGTCTGAGGATGAGGGGAAAACCTGGAGCGAACCCAGGAAGTTGGAGACAACCCCCTTCGATTGGCTCTATCCTTTCGGTCGCCCGGTGGAGCTGGGCGATGGGAGTGTCCTGCTGGCGGGCTATGGAGCCTATGTGGACCGGGCCGGCAAGAAGAAGGTCGATGCCAGAGGCCATACCGCCTGGGTCGTCCGTTCCAGGGATGGCGGCAAGAGTTGGGGTGAGTACAACGAAGTGGCACGTCGCTTCAATGAGATTTGTCTAGCGCGTTTGCCCTCGGGAAAGTTGCTGGCGGCATTACGGGGAGATGCGGGTTCAACCTTTCTTTCCTTTTCCAAGGACGATGGCCGCACCTGGAGTGAGCCCGATCAGGTCACGGGACGGGCAGAGCATCCCGCAGACCTTTTGGTCCTTTCAGATGGGAATCTGTTGATGTCCCACGGTGTGCGCCACCAGCCCTATGGAGTTCAGGCCATGCTCAGCCGCGATGAGGGCGCCAGTTGGGAACGGAAAAAGAAGATCCTTCTAGCCTGGGACGGCGATCACGGAGACCTGGGTTATCCGGTGTCGGTTCAGCGAGCAGATGGGAAGATCGTGACGGTCTATTACATCGTCTACGGAGAACAGGACACGAGGGGTGATAAGGGTGTGGCGATGAAGAATTCCTCCAGCAAGGCCGTTATCTGGTCGTTGCCTCGCTAGGGGCTCTGTCAAGAATAACTTCGCAGAGTTGGCGCTCAGATTTACGCCAGATTTGGTCGCGAACGATTGAGCGAAACCGCAGGCGTAGCCGGGCCTACGTTGAGGATTTCGCGATTGAGGAGCGGCCGAAGATGGTGTGAAGATGAGATGCCAGAATGTGAAGTTATTTTTGACAGAGCCCCGAGGGTCGTGGCGGTGGGGTCTCCAGGCCGCCGTGCATCGAGCGAAGGCTCGAGGGAAGAAAAACTTCGGCCTGGAGACCGAAGCCACGTCCGACCCAAGTGACTAGAGTTCAGAGAATCTTCAAGCACCAGCCAGAATGGAGTTTTGGGTCTATTTCAGTTTTCCTTCCTGCTTGAACTTCTGCAGATCCTCGGGCGATACCTCGACCTCGACCGGCTTGGGGTTTTTGGGACCGTCTGAAGTGTCGGCGTCTTCTTCCTGTCCCACGGCCCGACCACCGCCAGATCCGGTTACCTCTGCGGATTTTTTCTTCTCCCCCGAACCCAATGGG
>JAKZYH010000471.1:0-4282 GCA_047514575.1 Acidobacteriota bacterium
ATGCAGGACGTAGTGAAGGGACCAGGAGATTGGGCAACCTATCAACTCCGAAAAGGGTTCAGAAACTGCAGAGGGCATTACACGCGAAAGCGAAGGCTGAGCCCAGCTATCGCTTCAGCGGTGGCTGGGTGAACTGGCGCAAGACCACGGAGTTGGTGCAGCAGTTGAACCGCGCCCTGCGCGGCTGGGCGAACTACTCTCGGGTAGGGACGACCCACCGGGCAAACCGTGCGCTCGACAACTACACCGCTCCGCGGCTGCGCCGGTGGCTGCGCCACAAGTACAAGGTCAGGCGACGCCGGGGCGGGACGTATCCACTCTCGCACCTCTACGGGCACTTTGGGCTCGTGCGCCTGACCCAACTTGGGCGCGGCGAGCCGTGGGTGAAGGCGTGAGTCTTGTCCGAGAGCCGGATGCGGTAGTTCCGCCTGTCCGGTTCGATGAGGAGGATGTGGAAACGGAGTGATGGTCCGGCTATTGAGGCACCGCCAGACGAAAGGGGCGGCAACAGATAGGCCGAACCTTAGACCACCGCGCCACATCCTTACTCTACCGATTGCTGCCCGTCAGAAACTTGAACTACACACTGAAGCGACCGGCTGCTTGTAGGCGAAAGCCGCCCGTCGGATTTGATCGCCATCGAGAGACCGGAAACTAGAAGCGGTCAGTCAGGTCGTACCGGAGAACGTCGAATGAACCTTGCTACGACCACAGAAAAGGAGCTTCCTTCCGCTCTGAAGAGAGTTATCGTCAGAGTGCTGTGAACGGGACGCATTCACAGGGTTTTGAATCCCGTCTGGGGGCACCTGCCTCTGACGAGAACTGACGGCGACAGCCATGTACTTTCCACCAGAGCGTACTCCTCACCTCAGCCGCCCGGATGGAGGACCTCAGCATAGTCTTCGGCGCGCTAATCAGGACGGAGTCCACGTCGTTGTTCAGAGGCACCTCGACGAAAGGCTCGGCGTCCACGCCGTAGTCGGCCGCCGGCCCCTTTCTTCACCCCCAGTCCAAGCGAAACTCACCACCCATACCCGACGCCCAGAAAAGTAAACTCCTATCCCCATGCCCAGGCGCTGGAGTTTGCCACGGCTGCTTCGTGTCTGAAGCACTCCGTGTCCGGCGACTACAATCGGATTACCGTGGCGGAGGTCGAGTCTCTGGCCGGGGGTCAGGCAAGTGGGAGGGTACAGCGATAGGAGCTTGGACCACCGCCCATCTCCCGCGTGGAGAGGTCCTGCCGTTTCTGTTAGCCTAATCTTCCACGATGGAAAGATATGGCTCTACTACGGGGCCTACAGCGGGGCCCCGCAGCTATCGTCCGAGCCGGTTGGGAGAGATAAACACCCTCTCGATCGCTCTTGCGACCTTGCCAGAGGATCGGTGGCTGGGGCTTCTGGCAGGGCCCTTTCAGGGCACGATCCTGACCCGGCCCTTCACCTTTGTCGGCTCCAAGCTCATGCTGGATATCGACGCCTCGTTACCCATGGAACTACCCAAGAGCTACCGCAACTTCGACGAGTGCGAAGTCCGAGCCGCCCTTCTGGATCAGTCGTGAGGAACCATCGAGGGATTCACCCTGGAGAAATCCAGGCCGCTGCTGGAGAGCGGCCGTCAGGAGGTGCGCTGGGAGGGCAGAGAAGTGTCGCAGCTGGAAGGCAAGCCGGTCCAGCTGCGGTTAGCGATCCGAGCGGCAGCGCTCTACTCCCTTCAGTTCTTCAGCTGAGGGAGGACTGGGCCGCAGCCGTGACCGAGGACCCGACGCTGTTCAGAAGCTGTGTGCTCTCGCCGTTCAAGTGTGCGCTGTTTGTCGCCTGGCTCTCGGTTATCCTCACCGCTGCATCGGCGTTTGTGGGGTCTGGTGAGCCGGTCCAGAAGCAGCGTCGGGAAGTGCTCCGTCCCCGAGTCGGGTACGTCGAAGAGGAGAAGGCCTCCATGGTGACGGTAGTGGTCCCCAATGCGCCGGGATTGGGTTGCGAGCTCTGGTGCTACGAGGACCAATTGGGCAAGGCCGAGGCGTTTCGTCAAGAGGGCGACCGGTTGGTGCTCACTCATAGACTGAACCAGGCCGTCGTCGTCAGCCGGTTTGTCCCGCATGATGACGGCTTGGAGCTCATGGTCGAGGTCTCCGGCCCGACTGCGGAGGCGGTCCGGTCAGTCGGCTCGCTGAATCCGTGTTGCCAGTTTCGTCGCTCGGAAGCGTTCAAGAATCAAGGCGACTACGTGGACGACTTCGTATCACGATGTTTTGTCTTCCTGGAAGGCGGCCTGACTCGGCTCAACGACACGCGCCGGGTTCCGGGAACACGAAGGAAGATCAGCAAAGCAAACCTACCCGAGCCATGGATTCAAGAGTACTTTCCCATCTGGCGCAAGCACCCGGGGCAGATCCCGGGAAGACGCGGCTACAGTCTCGACCGGCCGGTGGCTCCAATCATTGGCTGCGTGTCCAGGGATGGCAGGTATCTGGCGGCCATCGCCTGGCCGGAGGCTCGTTCGCTGGGGCAAGTGTGGCATGACTGCCTGCATCCGCGCCCCGCCATCGGCGAATCCTATGATGGGCGACGCAATAGGATCGTGTCGCGAGGTCGAATCTACTTCCTGCCAAACGACGAAGCCGCCCTGCGGTCTGCGTTCCGGCGGGACTTTCCGGATTGGAGACGACCCCATCCGGAGTAATCTGGAAAGGCCTGGGCCAACTACGAGCGCATCCAGGCCGACATTTTCGACCATGTCCTGGCCATCGCCTCAGAGTTCGACCTTCGGATCTTCCAGAATCCGACCGGCAGTGACTTCAGGCCTTGTCCGATTGGCATAGAGGGGGCGGAGCGTGAACGGGCGGGGCACAGAAGCCACTTTGGCGTAGATCTCTCTATCGCCCTAGCCAGAGAAGTGCCTGGGGATAGAAGGTATTTCCAGAGCGAAAAGAGCCTCTGGCTTTTTGCAATTTCAGCGTGGTTAATTCCGCGTTTTTGCGGACGACCTGAACGACGGCTTCTAGGCAGAAATTGAAGCCTTCGCGGGCGAATAGGAACACGATTCAGGTTCAATTCGATGTCCGCTTTGGCCCCGTTAGCGGTCGTTCATTCTAGGTTTCTGCAGAAGATCTGACTGACGGCTTGTAGGCGAAAACGGCCGATCAGGGGCGATCTGCTCTGACTCTGGGCTATTAGAGAGATGTGTGCGCACCTAACCCCGCTATCTTCCTCCACTGGCACTCCCGCTTCCGAGAGGGATACGGGGGGTGTTAGGACCACCGCCGGAGCACCGAAGCTGTACCGCGGTGTCCCACCAAGCTCACCAGCTCTGTTCGGCTTCGGGCCCTCAGGAATGGGGCATCAACCCATGGCCACGGGTAACAGTATTGCCAGATCCGATTCCTGACCCCGACCTTCCGTCTTTGGAATCTGGATCCACTGAACTGAATTGCCGATTTCTTCAAACTCCGCAATCCGCGCTCGCCTGATTCGCCCCCTCATGAGCCCCCCTGCTGGTCTTCCTCGGGATCAACCCAACCTGGATCGCCTGGTTGGATGGGGTCGAAGTAGCCGTTCTCATCGTAGTCCACCCAGATGGGATTGGTAAACGCGAGCGAACGGAACTCGGTGAAAGGAGGTTTCCAGGGCCGTTGCGAGGTCACCAGGACCAGATACCAGGTGTCCTGGCCCGACTGCACCCGGATAGCTTGCCGGAAGCGGACCCGCTCAGAGCTCGCGTCCACGGGGAAGGTGTGTAGAACTTCTCCATTGGCGATGATCTGGACGCGGTCCACCGGAATCCAGGGAGCAGCCTGGACGTTGACGTGAAGCGTGACCGAGTCTCCCTCACTACTGAGGGTAGAGCCCACGGGTTTTCCGTCATTGGCCGAGAAGCGGATGAACGGGCCCAGGGACGCCGTAACGGCCTTCTTCTTCAGTGCGTCTACCACCTGGTTGGGGTCGACTTCCCAGAGTTTGTCCGTGTCGGAGAGAACGTAGTTGCGTGGGTATCCCGGTAGCTCGCCGGGATAGCGGTGGGCATCGGTATTGGCGACACCGGCGATGGCGATGCCCTGGTTCAAGAGGCCAAACCAGTCCTTCAGGTTCTGATCCACCTGGCTGCTGGGACCGTAGGTGGGAATCTCGATATCCTCACGATCGGCAATGGCGTTGTACACCTCCATCTGGTCGAATGCGGTCTCGAAAAAGGGATACTTGATCTGCGAGGTCTCCCGACTGAGCCGGAGGTTGAAGTAGCCGCTTTTCGGGTTCTCAAAGCGGGGATGATTGATCTGGACGATCTC
>JAKZYH010000472.1:0-4365 GCA_047514575.1 Acidobacteriota bacterium
CACGTCGGAACGTCCGAGGGTCGCACGTCGGAACGTCCGAGGGTCGCACGTCGGAACGTCCGAGGGTCGCACGTCGGAACGTCCGAGGGTCGCACGTCGGAACGTCCGAGGGTCGCACGTCTCCTGTCCTCCGAAGGTACCGCCAACGGGTGAACTACCAGCGTTACGAAGCCAAGTCCGACAGAGCCGCGAACGACTTGAGCCGTTAGCAAAATGAGCCCAGGTTCCGAGGAGAGATCCGGACAACTCTTCCCTACGCAGTGACAGCACAAATCCCCAGTAGCCTGAAGTTTCTTTCTCGAATGGGGCCAGCGCAGCGGGGGCGGGACTGACCTGAAACTTGATCGGCGAACGTAGCTTTGGCCTCCAGGCCGAAGTTCTTCCGAACTCTTAGCCCGGACGGCGGCCTGGAGCCCACCACTACGCCCTCGAACCGAAATTCACACTAGACCTGGGTGGGGAAGTCAATCCGACCCACCCGAAGATGGCGTTGAAGCCAGCGCCAGAGCAGCGACCTGATCATGGTTCGGGTAGTTGGAATCAGGCAGAGAAAGCCAAACGTATCCGTGAGAAGTCCTGGCGTAATCAGCAGAGCGCCCGATAGCAAGATGATGACGCCGTCCACCATCGAGCCTGATGGAATCCGGCCCTGCACGAACTCAACCTGCATTCGACGAAGAACTCCCAGGCCTTGACGGCGAGCGAGAGAGGCTCCGACTACACCTGTAACCGCAATTAACAGCAGGGTGTTGATGGTTCCGATGTGTTGCCCTACTTCTATAAGGAGAGCCAGCTCCAGGGCGGGAACCAAGATGAAGAGGAGCAGCAGTTTGGCCATTGGTCCGTAGTGTTATTCTTGCACGAACTCCAAGAACAGTCCGGTTGCCCATCTTTGAGAGCGCGGGCCTTTAGGCCCAACAATCAATGCCGATATCTCGGGCATCGACCGCAGCAGCTCGAGTCCGTCCTTCGGTGGCAGCAGACTCAACACGGTTGCGAGGGCGTCCGCGGTGAGACCGTCTGGGGCGACCACCGTGACCAGCGAGCTTCGGGTCAAACCCAGCCCGGAGCGTGGGTCAACGATGTGGGAGTATCGAATACCGTCGACTTCGACACTTCGATCAGTATCGCCGGAAGTGGCAATTGCCATGTTCTGCAGGGGGACCTCGGCCACCGGATTCTCGCTGCTGCCACCTCCCCGGACAGCAATCAACCAGCCCTCTTGACCGGGAGGAGCGCTGCCCATCACGATATCTCCGCCTGCATCCACCAACGCCCGGGGGATGCCCTGGGCCTGGATCACTCTGAGAGCCTCGGCTGCGATGAATCCTTTGGCGATCCCTCCCAGATCCAGCTTCATGCCCTGCTGTTGAAGCTTCACTGTCCCATTCATGGGTTCAAGGACCATTTTGCGATAACCGAATAGGGCCTTTGCGTGAGCCAGTTCGGTGGGATCCGGTAACCTTCCCTGCTCCCGGGCAGCTCTCCAGAGTTCGACGTAGGGGCCCACCGTCACATCGAAGATACCCTTAGAAAGTCTGGAAAAGCGCACCGATTTCTGCAGCACCGAAAAGAGTTCGAAGCTGACTTCTTGAGGTCCCTGGCCAGCCCGACGGCATAGGCTCGCTAGTTCACTGTCCTGGCGATAGTCGCTGAAGACGACGTCCAGGTCCCGGATGCGCTTGAAGGCCGCAGCTGCGGCAGTTTGGGCTTTCTGTTCTGGTGCATAGAGGACTATGCGAACCAGACTTCCCATCTGCCTTCGACGGAACTCTAGCCGCCGCTCAGCACCGATAGATGCGGTTGCCGCAGCAGTGAAGACGAGCAGAGCCAGGAGCAAAGTTGCGGACTCCCTACGCATTCTACAGATCAGGGATAGTCTGAACATGCTCATTGCCTTGCTACTGGACAGACTCTGAAAAGGGGCCGTCGGTCTTGGTGAAACGGCTAATCAGCAGAGCGAGCGACGCGAAGCCCGATGTTGAAACAATCCGAGTACCACCATTTGCTCTTGGGAGCGTTGGGGTCGGTTCTGAGACAGGCCTTCTCGTCGACGTAGGTAGGGGGCGTGCATTTAAGAGATTCGACGCCATCCCGAAAGGAGCCGCCAAAGATCGACGGATCAGACCTCGATGCGCCTTTGGATGGCCCTTGATCAGAGAGAGCATGTCCCTTCTGTCCAAATTCTGCGACGTTTCCAAGCATGTCAAACAGTCCCCACGGGTTGGCCAACTTCTGGGCCACCTCGTTTGTGCGCCTACGGCTATTCGACTGATTCCAGGAGTACTGATCGGGAGCTGGAACGCTCGGAGAGGGAGTGCCCGAATCCGCATGGCAAGCGTATTCCCATTCCTCTTCGGTGGGTAGCCGGTAATTCCTTCCGGTCAGCGCCGCCAGCCATTCGCAGTATCTAGTGGCCGCGTAGAATGTCATGCTCATGGCAGGTCGTTTGCCGGTTCCCCACCCGCGGTCAGGAGCCCCGTAGGGTGGGGTGGGACGGCTAACGGCATCAACTCTCCCTTTGACATCGGAGGAGAGGTCGGGGCGAACTCCCCCAAAATAGAACTCTTCATACTCGTTCCAGGTCACTTCCGTCTGTCCCAGCCAGAACGGCCTGACCGACCGAACTCGATCGGAAGTGTTGGGGAGCTTTCCACCGCCTATCGCGATCATTTTGAATCGGATGGAAGTGCCGGGAAGGACTTCTTCATAGTCTTGAAACTGTTTTTCTTCAGCGCCCGCCTGAGCAAGAGAGGCTGCCGTTCGAAGTGCCAGAATTGCTCCCAACACCGCCCCATAGCGAAGGCCATATCTGTTCATGATCAACAGAAGAAGAGCAATGTCAGCTTGAAGAGCAGAAGGGCAGTCATGCAGAAGGAGAACAGAACCACGAGCTTAATCATTATCTCTTATGGGGCGGCATGCCGCTGTACTAGCAATGGCCAGCGCCAGAATTCCACAGGTCAATGCCCACAAATCCAGTGTATCAGAGACCTCCCCTATCTGCGGCGACTTCAATCTGGGTCGTACCTGAATTGGGCGATTCTCGACGGCGGTAGACATCCATCGGTTGCGCCCTGCGGGTCTTGTCGATCCTCGAAAAACAGCCTGGGGATGCCTCTGGTCTCCCCAACCCACAGGATCACAACAGCCTGGCACTTCCCATCCGCCAGAACTGCTCGACTCAGGTATAGTTGTGGCGAGGGTTCTGGAGAGTGACTCCGCAAAGGACGCCTCGAAAACAGGGAAGAGGGTTGGCTCAATGGATGAAAGGCAGGAGACGCGGGCACAGATGGTCGCCGCCGCCCCGCTTCCGCCGCTCGCAATCACCATGGGGGATGCGGCGGGTATTGGTCCTGAACTATGTCTCAGAGTCGTTCAGGAGCCTGCGATCCTTTCCTGCTGCCTTCCCGTGATCGTTGGAGATTTTGAAGTACTTCGCAGAGTGGCCCGGAGTTCCAGTCTGAGCGTTCCCGAGCGGGTTGTCTCGCTTGGGGAGTGGAGTGCGGGACGCCTCGAGGGGAACACTCCGATGGTACTCGATTGCCAGGCCATCGACGCCGATCTGGTCCGGCCCGGCGAAATTCAAGCTAGCTGCGGACGGGCCGCCTTTCAGTACATCCAGGTGGCGATCGAGAAAACCGTTGCTGGAGAGTTTGCGGCCCTCGTCACCGGACCGATCCACAAGCTGGCCCTTGCCATGGCACAGGTTCCCTTCCTGGGTCATACCGAAATGTTGGCGTCCCTGACCGGCGCCGATCGAGTCTGCATGATGCTCACTTCAGATGTGCTCTCGGTGAGCATGGTGACCTCTCACACCGGTTTCGCAGATGTCCCCGGTCGGCTGACTCCGGAGCTCATCCTGAATGCAATCAGGTTGACCTCCGGCTTCTTTCAGACTCTCGGTAACGCCGTACCTCGCATCGGGGTTTGTGGATTGAATCCCCACTCGGGAGAGGGCGGTGTGCTGGGGCACGGTGAAGAGGAGCAGTTTATCGAACCCGCCATTGCTCGAGCCCGCGCGGAGGGCATGTCAGTGGCGGGTCCATTGCCACCTGATACCACCTTTGTTCCGGAGCTCAGGTCTCGCTTCGATGCCATTGTCTGTATGTACCATGATCAGGGGCACATTCCCTTCAAGATGCTTGCCTTCGATAGAGGGGTCAACATCACCTTGGGATTGCCCATCCTCCGGACCTCGGTTGACCACGGCACCGCATTCGACATTGCCTGGACCGGGCGCGCCTCGTCCAGAAGCATGATTGAGGCAGTTTTGTGGGCAGCTCGCTTGGTGTCCCTGAGGAGCAAGTCCCGTGCCGTAGCAGATCAGTGGTGAGATCCATTCGTGGTTGACCCTGCAGGATC
>JAKZYH010000473.1:0-7826 GCA_047514575.1 Acidobacteriota bacterium
AGTCCGAGCTGCTCATATCCAGATCCCCATCCCCATCCAGATCGGCAGCGTCAATGGCATAGCCATAGGTGTAGTCGTTGGAGATCAGATGCTCCTCGAACTTCAGATTCTGGGCCCGGAGGGGAGAGGCTAAAAGCATAGGCCACACTAAAATCGGAACCAGGATTCTGGCTATCTGCATCTTCACGATTCCTACCCCGCAGACTCTGCGCCTGCCTTTTTCAGCAACAAGTCGGTTACCGCCGCGGTCCATCTGCCCTACGGGTGGCGACGGGCCGGGCTGATGGCTTTGTCTCTTCTCCTCCGCAGCCCCTCATCTCAATCCCTGGGTTTACTCAGAGCCAGCAGTGTCGTCAAGGCCGATGCAACTCGCTCCGATGCGCCGCCATCACAAGCTCCACACTCCTGTTTGCGCATGCGTTCACGGCCCGCTGTATCCAACTGTGGGTCACGAAGATAGTCGGTTAGCGCACGCTCGAGTTCATCATAGGATCGGGTGACGCGCACGCCCCCCAGTCTCACCATCTTTGCCAAATGTGGGTAGTCCAACCCACGCCGAATCGACTGCCACCAGGGAAAGTCGAAGCCGGCATCGAATGCGGTGATCACCACAGGACGGTCATGGAGGACGGCATCAATGGATAGTGTCGATCCAGAATTCAGGCAGACTGCGCACCCGGCTAGAAGTGCTGCCAGCCGCGAAATGTCACTCGCCTCCATGCTCCATGAAAGTTTGCTTTGTTGTAGCCGGGGATAGTCGATGGCTATCCGCTGGTCCGCGAGCGCATCAAGTCGGGGGAGCCAGGAAAGGTCCGCCAGCGATCCCTGGACGTTCTGAGGGTGGGGCCGCACGACCATCTGCATGTCACTTCCAAAGGCGCCACTACGAACACGTCTCGCCAGCCACTCGACGAGGTCGATCTCCCGTGGAGAAAAATAGGGTGAGATCATGCCGAAGAACAAGTAGGGTCGGTTGCCGTCCAGACCTAGATGCGTTACGACTGCGCGAATCTCAGCTGACTCCTGCGGCCGACAATGATGATCAAAATGCGGAACACCGCACTCGTAAACGTCTGCGTCCCCAGCGTCGTAGTAGTCGTGGATCTCCTGTGTCATGATCGGCCCCCAGGAGAGGTAGTATGACGCCGAAACGGGGACCTCTCCCTTAGTGGTGATGTTGTCCCAGCTGAGCGGCTGGCAGACTGTTGGGATACCGGCGCGTTTCGCCTCGTACAGCAATCTTGCCTCAAGAGGATTTGATGGATACGTGGAGACGAGAAGACGCGGCTGGATCTGGGAGAGCATCCGTGCCACATCGGAGCTGCTCAACAATCTATGGTGGATGGCTCGCAGAAAACCAGCAAGGATCGAGCTGCGGCGCGCGGCGCGCTGTAGCAGCAGAAAAGCACGGGGCAGCGCGTATTTCACCGGATGAAAACCCGCGGTGGCTCTCGCTTGCTGATGCTTAGACTTCAAGGCAGGATTGGTTTCAGTGTCTTCGAAGAAGTAGCGGCGGGCATGGTCAAGAATGATCAGTCTGACGCGTCCCTGGATCCGCTTGATCGTTACCGCTTGGAACTTCAATCGGCGGGCGAGCTCAATCATTGCCGGTTCGTCCGCACCAGGAGAGAGAATCGCCGTGGCCACACCACGCTTGCTCAGCTCTGGGATAACGCCCGAGTGCAGGATCATCCGGGCAGAAAACCCGTGCGAGATCACGTAGCACACATCACAACTCATCAGGGACCTCGATGGCTGGATAGCGGGTCAGCCACAGGTTGGCGAAGGTAGTGATACATGCTGGCCTTCCCGCGCTGCTGTTCCCAGAGGGTGCACAGCGCCAATATAGCACTTAGGGTTTGTTCAAGAATAAACTTTGCAGAGTTGGCGCTCAGCTTTGCGCCAGATTTAGTCGCGAACGATTGAGCGAAACCGCGGGCGTAGCCTGGCCTACGTTGAGGATTCGCGATTGAGGAGCGGCCAAAGATGGTGTGAAGATGAGATGCCAGAATGTAAAGTTTATTCTTGAACGAACCCTTAGAGTCTGCCCAAAAATAACAGACCCTTAATCAGAGGCCGGGTGGGAAGCTCTGCTTAACCTTTTTCTTCACCAGGTGGGGGAGACTGAGTGCTATCATGGGCTTCCTGTTTCCCAACCCGGAGGGTTCTTTTTGTCCTCAGCGAAGCCAGTGAGCGAAAGGCGCCCGGGAGTTGACCGTCGTTCCATGCCGTCAGGCGTAGACCCCCATCTCTACCAGCAGTACCAGGACAGGATCATAGGTCTGGACGACATTGAAGCCTGGGAAAACATCATGAAGTGGATCAACTGGATCCAGGCCTACATCGTCTACATCGCCAACCAGGACAAGCGCGAAGTCAAGGTCGGAGGACACCAGAGCAAAGCGGCCTCGATGAAGGAAATCCTGATGGCGGCTTGGAACGTAATGGGACCCTATGATTACGCGGCCGCAAAGCCCCACTCCCAATCTACGGATATCGCGATTCAGTTTGGCCTGGGTAAGTTGGATCCTGACGTCGATATCGCCCAGAAGATAATGGAGCGATTTCGCGAAAGCGAGCTCCCGGGACTCGACGATGAACTGCTGGAGAGAGTAGAGTCGCTTCCTCCAGCAGACGGTGAGATCGTGATGGATCTGATCGCACCTCTCTTGAGTCAAACCGAGAGGTTCAAGCCCAGCGAACTGTCGATCAAGGGGATCCCCTCTTATCCCAATCCCCGTGGACCGGGACGTGAAAGCATCCCCATGGGGTCGGTGGGCCTGGGTGCCTCCAACACCGTAGCCATGGCTGTTCTGCACCAATACCTGACCAAGCACGGGTATGACGTCCCCGCGGATCGCCATTTCTGGGCTTTGATCGGCGACGCTGAAACCGATGAAGGCAATGCTCTTGAGATGCTCAACACCGCACTGGAGTTTGAGGCGTACAACGTCACTCATGTCGTCGATTACAACCGACAGTCGCTGGATGGAAATCGCGGTTTGTTCCACTACGAGGAGCTGAAAAGGCGCTATGTGGGCTGGAATATCATCGAATTGCGCTGGGGCCGGAAGATCGAGTCAGAATTCAGGAAGCCAGGTGGACAACTCTTCAGGAAGCTGCTGGAACAGCTGACCGTCGCTGAATATCTGACCCTTCTCGGTATCGGCACCACAGAAAGCGGCCTCTGCAGTTTTCGGGAAGAGCTCCTCGAACAGCTGTGTCTAAAACTCAGCCCAAACGACAGTGACCAGACTCCGCTTCAAGACTATCTCGAAGGGACTAGTGGTGAAGACCTGTACCTCCTGTTTTCCGATCTGGGAGGGCACGACCTGACCCTGCTTTCTGAAGCCATGGTTCGATCCAAAGCCACTACCGACCGGCCCACGATGATCCTGGCCTGGACCATCGCCGGTCATGGTTTACCCGATTTGCCGGGGAGACCCCAGAATCACAGTCAACTTCTAACCAAGAAACAGATGGATCGTTTGAGGGAAGAGACCGGAATCGATCCTGAGAATCCCTTGGCACTCTTCGATTCGGGGACGAAGGAAGCCCGGATCCTTCGTGAGATGAGCGCTCGAATCGATGAGCAAGAGCGTGCGAATGAAGACAAGATCAAGCACAACAGTGAGCCTTTCGAAAGGCGGGTGCCCGCGGAATTCCCCGAACGGTTTCCCTTGCCCGACCTCCAGGGTTGGATTCCAACGCAGTTCGGCCTGAATCAGCAAATTGAATCGCTCATGAGAATGGCTGAGACACCTGAAGCGGATCTGACCTCCGAGCAGAGGCCCTGGAAACTGTTTGCAGACCAGTTCGTGGTGTTCGCACCCGATGTCATGACCTCAACCCTGCCAGGAGCCGCGAAATCGATCTTCGGTAAGCCGCCGTCTCCAGACGAAAGACGAATCATCAATCGAGCGAGAGAGCAGTATGGACTCGAGTTCGATGTGGGACTCGAGCAGTCCTGGGAAGGACGTCACCTGCAGCCGGGTCTGGCGGAGATGAAGGCCGTCAACCTGGCTGGGGTGTATGCGAAATCACTGAACTTTACGGGGATTCCGATCTACTCCATTGCGGTCGCCTACGATATGTTTCTGCTGCGGCGCCCCCTGGATATCTGGTTCTATCTTCAGTATTGGCACTCGCCGGTCGTGGGCATCGGCACTCCATCCGGAGCAGGGTTGGCTCCTGAAGGAGGACTGCATCAATCCATCATGTCCCTGATCATCGCTCTCATGATGCCCAATACCATCGCCTGGGAACCGGCCTATGTGGATGAGCTCGAGTTCATCCTTGCCGATATCATGAGGCGACGGATGTCAGGGGAGACCAAGAACCGGATCATCACTTACCTTCGCGCCTCAACGGTTCCAGTCTACCGGCGAGACCTGAGAACACGACTGGCCCGTCAGAAGCTGTACCAGGAGTGGATCAGGTTGAATCAGGGTCCCGAGAATCCCTTTGCTCCGAAAGCCTGGGAAATCATCCGCCGGCGTTGGGGACAAGATGTACTTCGGGGGGGGTATCGCCTCGTCGACTTCCGAGGGTTCAGCCTGGAGGATCGGGAGGATTATCTGAGCAAAGTGGTCAAGCCTGTCCGGGGGCCCAAGAAGATCTACCTGGATCCAGGACCGTACAACGTCTCTGAGAACGTCGTCAATATCCTGGCCAGCGGTCCCGCTGTGAGCCAGGCCCTGAAGGCCTCGGACCGCCTCTTGCAGGGAGGCATCTTCGCGAACGTCATCGTGGTCACGAGCCCCAGTCTTCTGGTGGGTCGTCTGGGTCGATTGTCGAATTCCTCTGAGCCTGGCTTCTGCTTGGAGCACGATGGTGAGGACTACCGTCATCTTCGCCGACTCATCCCTCCCGAGGAGAGAGAATTCGCTCCCTTAGTCGGAGTAGCGGATGGATCTTCGCTCCACCTTGCCCTGGCGGGAAGCCGTCTCGGAGTCGCCGCTGGTACCGTCGATCTGGGCATTGAAAAGAATGGGCTCTCAGTCCGAAGCGTAGAAGAAATCTATCAATACCATCGCCTGGGCTGGAGGAACATAGTGACCGAGGCGATCGAGCTCCTGCGAAAACGAGACAGTGAAACCGGAAGCTACTTTCGGTATGTCAGGGCAATCGAACGTCTCGAACAAAGTACCGGATCCGCACCCGTCTCGGAGTCGCTGAACCGGGAGCTCGAATGGCTAAAGGGGCGCACGGGCGACCCAATTTCCTCAGACTAGGTGAAACTCGAATCGTGAGCAGCTGCAGCCAACAGAGCCGCAAGCAACGTGACCTTTCTGGAGCGACCGGTCAGCAGCTCAATCGCCCCCGTAAAGTTTCCCGCTGAATGATCTGACTCGTGGCGGGGGCCTGAAGATCACCGCAACACCCCGTCTCTTTCCCGGCGGGAAATACCCATGAACTCCACTACCTGCTCCTGGAGCGCCCCACAAGAAACCCCAAGACTCTTCCCCGATGAGGTCCATGTGTGGCTAGTCCGTCTCGAAGGGCAGGACCTGGACCTCGAGGATCTAAGGGAAACACTTTCAAAGGACGAGCAGACGAAAGCCAACCGCTTTCGCTTCAAGCGGCACCGAAGACGGTACGTCGTCTGCCGGGGAATCCTCCGGAAGCTGATTGGAGACTATCTGAAAAAAGATCCAAGACATATCCGGTTCCGGTACGAAACGAAGGGGAAGCCTGTACTGGAAAAGGGGTCCGGTGAGGGGCTTCAATTCAATCTATCTCATTCGGAGGAGGTTGCTCTGCTTGCTCTGACGCACCATCGCGAGATCGGTGTCGATGTCGAATTTCTTCGACCCCTCTCAGACGCCAACCAGATTGCCGAACGCTTCTTCTCGCCCCATGAGCGGGCAGATCTTCGAAGTCTTGCTTCAGGGGATCAGATAGCGGCCTTCTTCAACTGCTGGACTCGAAAGGAGGCCTATCTGAAGGCGCGTGGGGAGGGAATCAGTAGAGCCCTCGATCAGTTCTGTGTCTCTCTTGTCCCGCAAGAACCGGCTCGGCTGCTGCGTGTCCAGTGGGATACCAGGGAAGTCGACCGCTGGTCGATGCTCTCGCTGCAGCCGACTCCAGGCTATATCGCAGCGCTGGTGGTGGAAGGGAAAGACTGGAAGCCCAGATACTGGCGGTGGTTGGGCTGACAGTGTCCTTGAACAGCGTTCCGAATCAGGCCCGCCGAGTACAAAAAAAAGGTTCTCGAGTGTCCTCGTATCATGGTAGGATTCAGGTGAAGAAAAGGTGAATACCAAAATTACCTACAAACGCCATGACGACCGCAGCACGATCAGTGGGAGAGGTGCGGCCGACAATCCCCGCAATCGGTTCGAAGCCGTCCATCTTCTTCCAGAAAAACTCGAAGGCGAGGATTTCCGGCCTGCGACCGAACTCATCGACGACAGCAGCAAGAGCGTCATTGCCCGAAATGACAGCCCCGATGTGGGTTTCGAATACAGCTTGAACCCTTATAGAGGGTGTGAGCACGGCTGTGTCTATTGCTACGCTCGCCCAACCCACGAATACCTCGGATTCTCGGCGGGCCTGGATTTTGAGACCCGCATTCTCGTAAAACGCGACGCTCCTGAGTTGCTGCGTCGGGAACTGATGTCTCCTAAGTGGAAGCCAAAGCTCATCGCCATGTGCGGCGTCACCGATCCCTACCAGCCCGTCGAGCGAGAGCTCGAAATTACTCGGAGCTGCCTTCGAGTCCTGTGCGAATTTCGCAATCCCGTGGCCATCGTGACCAAGAATCATCTGGTGACTCGCGATGCCGACCTGCTGGCTGAGTTAGCGGCCCATGGAGCTGCCGCGGTCAACTTTTCGATTACCAGCTTGGACCCAAACCTGCAACGACTGATGGAGCCCCGAGCCTCGACTCCCGAGAGTAGACTGGCGGCCATCGAAGAGCTCTCTGGGAAAGGGATTCCCGTCGGTGTCATGGTGGCTCCGGTCGTCCCTGGATTGACCGATCACGAGATTCCGTCGATTCTTCGGGCGGCCGCCGATGCTGGAGCGACACAGGCCGCCTACATCTTTCTTCGGTTGCCCCACGGGGTCAAAGACCTTTTTGAAGACTGGCTCCGGAGACATTTTCCGGATCGTCAGGACAGGGTCTTGAATCGAGTGCGAGAGGGAAGGGCTGGAAATCTTTACGATTCAGAGTTCCACACTCGTATGAAAGGCCAGGGAATCTACGCCAGTCACATCCAAGACCTATTCGAGAAGACCTGCCGAAGCGCTGGACTGAGACGGAAACGGATCGAGCTTTCGTCCGCGGCATTCAGGTGTCCAGGTCGAGGTCACCAAAAAGTTCTGTTCGAGTAAAGACAGGCGCTCAGATCAGCAGCTGTTCGGCGAACTTCATCCACTCGGACCCTCGGCTATGAATAAGCTCAGACCTCGACGGCTGCGCCGATTTCCCCGCTTGCAAAGAACCGCTGCCCAGCCTTATCCTGTGCTCGCCTTGGGGATCCATTGCCGATCCGTCGAAGAAGACTTCCTCGTTGAGCCCAGACGACATCGAGCTGTTTGCCAAGAAAACGATCGAGACCTTCTACTTCTGGACCGGTGTGCTCATGTGGCTCATTCACGCCGGGGCTAAGAAGGTTTGGTTGGAGTTCTTTGTGACTATTGAGTTTGGAACGTAAGACGCAGAAACCCCTGCCCCACACCTAGTCGAGTAGGCGGGGTGCTCTCAGCATCCTGTGCTTCGGTAGGTGGAGGGTTTCCAGTCTCGCCCTTTCGGTTGCGAGGTGGGTTCACAGTTCCACCATAGAAAGACAGGTGAGCCGATTGCCACCCACGCCCCTCTC
>JAKZYH010000474.1:0-3336 GCA_047514575.1 Acidobacteriota bacterium
CGACCACCAGACGCAGACCCTCGGGAGCCGTAGCGATCACCTGAATGTCCTTGATCTTAGGGGAGGGCATTCCCCGGCGGCCCCTTTGAAGAGCTTCCGCTGCCCCCAGCTCGTGGCCGGCGGCGATTCCGGATAGAGACCCCATAGCACCCGTTCGCAGTAGCGTGCGTCGGTTCATCGTTCCTCCTCCTGGGTCGAAGTTTCCTACCTGCCTGTATATTTCACTTCAACTGGAGCTCCCTGGCAAGTCGCGAACAACGCAGGAACGTCGAGCAACCGGACTCGTCCGCTGCACTGGGTTGTGGACGTGAATCGATCTCGAGCTTGTTTTCCGTCCCTGTTTCTGATTAGGTGCTTCTATAACTGAAACCAAACTTGGCGCCCAGGCCTTCGACTTCACTCGGACGTCAACCCAAAAGGAGGTTCGAAATGAACGTCTCCAAAGTGAAACACTCTTTGTTGATTCTAGGGTTCACCGCTTGCCTGATCTCAGTGCCGACTGAGGCGGCGTCCTCAGCGGACACCTTCAAGAAGCCCATGACTCCACAGGAATTCATGAATCAGCTGGTAGGCCCCATGTACTCCTTGGTCACCCCCTTCACCGCCGAGGGCGAGGTCGACCACGATTCGATTCGCAAGATGATTGCCGGGGCACTCAAGTACGACATTAAGGTCTTCAATATGACCGGCGGAAACAGCAAGTACGAGTGGCTATCCTACGATGAAATCAAGGCGGTTACCCGCACCTTCCTCGAAGCGGTGGGTGACCGCGGACTGACCATCACCTGCGCTCACAAGTTCTGGAACGCCCGCGCTATCGACTACGCCAAATACGCCGAGAGCTTGGGCGCCGATGCCGTCGAGGTGCTGACACCTAACATCCCCGAGGAGGACATGCCGGCCTATTTTCAGGACATCGCGGACAACAGCAGGCTGGCGATTGCCCTGAAGAACGTGGGGCTCTCGGAGAAGACCATGCGCCGACTTCTGGAGATTGACGCCGTAGTGGCGATGAAAGAGCACCGGATCCGAGAGTATATCTTCCTGGAAGCCAAGTTCGCGGACCGGCTGCGCGTCTACGGTGGCGGGACCACCTATCGGTTTCTGGCGGCCGAGCCTTATGGTGCCAAAGCCTACTTCGACATCTATGCGATCATCGCTCCCTGGATCGCAAAGGAGTTCTGGGAAGCCTATCAGGCGGGGAACTTGAAGAAATGCTACGAGATGGTGAAGAAGTACGATATTCCCATTGTTGATAACTTCAGTCTCCCGTTCTTCCATGGTGCACTCGAATACTTCGGCCTGGGAACGCGCCATTTGCGGGCTCCTTTGAAAGCGTCCACGGACGAGGAGATGGAGAAGATCAAAACATTCTTCGAGAGCCGCGGCCTCTATCCTCGAGAATAGGCGCGAACAGGACTCCGCCCGTTCGCGGGCTGAAGAAGCGGAACATCCGCCAGGTCGGTGGCTTCGGATCTTGGCAATGACGACGGGGTGATAGTAGGGACGATGCCTTGCGTATCCCTCCGCCACCCTTTGGAATGAGAAAAAAGTCATATCTTTCTTCTGTACCCTCTGCACGCGATCGCCCGTCAGCCAGCAGAATGCGACATGAGCAGGGAGATTGCGGACGATTTCTGCTTCGTCGTCAAAGATTGCCAACCCAGCCGCTCAACGCCCTAATCGGACTCGTGAAGATCGAGATTCAACTGAGAGGCAGGGTGGTTGGCATAGGGCCAGTCGCTTGGCGCGTAGCCGAAAGCGAGCTCAGGGGTCAGAAACCGTTTCCCGTCACTGGACAGACTGTGCATAGCACGATCGAGAATGCCGGTGGTGAGGAGCGTTCGCTCCACCGGATAGGGCGGTTCTCCGGTGTGGATCAGGTGCTCGATCGCCTTGACCAGATGAGCGAAGTGTAGATAGGGCTTCCCTTCCTGAAGCTGGAACCAGGTCACCACAGGATCGCGCCGCCCTTTGATCCTGAGCGCCACTGCGAAATGCCGAGACACGCCGTTGGCCATGACGACACTGCTTCGCAGGCCATCGTGGTGATCGATCAGATACCAGGCAGCATCCTTTGCCAGCGCGGCTTCCCACTTCCCTTCCGGGACGTCGGGAATGGCGGCAAGAGCCGCTTCAGCTAACTCCCGTGACCAGCGGCCACCCGCTTCCGCCTTCCAGGCGGCATCACCTCGGAGGGCTTGGACTCCCTCGACTCCACTCTCGCCCCCCGATCGCCGCTCGATCAGGGACTGATGGGTTTCCAGGGCATGAAAGCCGTAGGATTCATAGCCGCCGTATCCGATGGTCAGGGCATCTTCGATCTGCGTGCCGATTGGCAGTACGTCCTTCGGCCTTCGCCAGGTGAGCGGCAGAGAAGACCCAGCCAAGAGGGGGAAGTTCATTTTCTGAGCCGTATCCACCATGTGGCTGGCATCACGCCACCGATAGGACAAATGCTTGTCGTTGAAGACGGGGACCACCGAGCCGGTGCGCCGAAAGGTGGCGGAGATTTCGTCGAAGAATCTCCGTCGTGGGTACATGTGCTGTTTGGTATCAGGTGTATAGGGATAGCTACCGTGCTCACCAATGCTCAGCACACCAGCGACTTTGACCTCATCCGATCCCAAGGTAATTGCTTCGTCGATCGTGCTTGCTATGGGAAAGCCGTACCTGGCAGCCAGTCCCCGGCTCATGTCGCCTTCGGGAACCTGATCGGTAAACAGCGACGCAAGGTACAGATCCGGTCCGGCACCGCCATCCTGCTGGAAACCCTCCAAGATCTTACCAACGATCACATCTGCATGGGAACGTTCGCGATACTCAGTAACTATGGCCGCGACGGGTAGCTTCCGGCGTGGGGTCAGGGCTCCCCCGAGGCTTCCTCCGCACAACGCCAGGGCACCCGAACCAAGCACCGTAGACTTGAGAAAAGATCGACGATCAAGGGAAGACATCGGTCTGCCTCCGAAATGAAGATTCAGGGCTCGAGCCAAATCCTTGCCAGGTAGATGCTCGTATTACCCTCGTGCGAAGAATAGTAGCTTACCCAGAGCAGTCCCACCAGAGAAAGAGGGCAGGCATGCAGAGTCTGAGAGCCACCCAGTGGTAGTTCATGATCTGTTCTCCTGAGTGGGACGATAGTATCATCCTCACTCTTAGTACACTGGAACACTACTGTCCGGTTAGAAGTCAAATGATATCAAGTGGTTAGCGATGTGCCGTTCGTGACCATGCAAGTCCCAATTTCTAAGTGGTTGAATAATCAGGACTTGATCGGACAGAGTAACTCTGGAATTTGGCGTCAGCTGCTGGTGTGATGGGGCCTGAGCGCAC
>JAKZYH010000475.1:0-9110 GCA_047514575.1 Acidobacteriota bacterium
ATATGATGCTACATTGCAGCTAGTCACTGAGAGGTCTCGGGCCGCGGCATCTGGCAGCTCCAGCACTCACCGAATTGAGCCTCGCTCTCCTCCCCGCAGGTCGAGCAGGTCCAGGGCGCTCCCTCCGGCTCCGGAGGATCCTTGGAAGAGATTGCAGCCAGCACGGTCTGTGATTCCTCGAAATCAGCCTGACTCACCGCCACTTTGACAGCTCCAACCCCGATAGCCGTGGCGTACCCCATTGTTCCGATATGCTCATCGAGCAAGACCGCCTTGATCTCAAAACTCTCGAGAACGTTCTTGGCCACATTCGCGTTGTAAGACGAACCGGAAAAAACGATGACAAGAGCGTCCGAGTCAGCCATGGCTTGCCTCTATATGCTAACCCACATTCCTATCCGTTCGAAATGTTGTCGCTCGGGCTGACGGGAGGGTCTCCTTCAGAATCCGCGCAGAGGCATCACGGACCACGCTCTCTGGATAGCCCATGCAGCTGAGCAGTTGGATGGCGTTGCCGGTGGTCGTGACTCCCCTCTTGAGTTGGTAATCGAAGTTGAGCCCTCGATCATCAACCTCACCCGTAAAGTGACAGGAAGTGAAATCGGGTTCGAGCTCCCTCGCGAGCTGCAGATCATGAGTTGCGACTATTACCAGGGCGTTGTGAGCAGCGATGTAGAGGAGAATCTCGATGGATGCTGCGACCCGCTCCGTTGAGTTGGTTCCAGTCAGCGGTTCGTCAATCAAACATAGGGTGGCACCAGAGCGCTCGGAATTTCCGACCATCTTGAGCAGATGCTCGGCCTGGCTGAAGTGGTAGCTCTTTCCTTCCTTCAAGTCGTCCATCTGATTGATCTGCGAGATCACCCTGAAGAAACTTCCGCTATAGGCAGAAGCCGTACAGGTAGCGACCGTCTGGGCCAGGATGACGTTGCCCCCTACGTACGCAGGAAAGTCGTCTTCCCCGCCATGTTCGAGCCCGTTATGGCGAGACCCTTCGCCTCAAGCTTTACCGAATTCGTCACCTGGGTCGTAGGGATTATCGCTCCCTCACCCTGATGACTAGGCAGCGTAGCGTTTTTCCATGAACTCGTACTTCTATTCTAGCGCATACCTTCTGCTGATTGCATTGCCGTGGCGAAGGCGATGAAAAGCACGAAGGAGTCTCATGGCTTATCCGCCAACGGCATGCCCCACCTTCTCACTTGGTTGCCATGACGTTGATTCGGCGGAAGACTTCGTAGCAAGTCCCATCATCCTGCTTCGTTCTCTCTATCGTGTGCTCGGCGACCTGCTGATGGAACGCCTCCCCTGTCGGTCTATCCAGGTGCTGCTTAAAGGGGACGATCGAGGGACTCTCGATCCATCTCGACATGGAGTCGACATTCGGGAACACGCGGTCCGTTTTCTCTCCCCAGACCTCGCATTTCGTGAACGGTGACTGCTCGAGCAGCTGCCGATAGCTGTCCAGGTCCGGCATGTACCAGGGCCATTCGAAATCGGCGAAGGCCGCCCGGAACCGGTCGGAGTTCATGAGCTGTCTGACTACGCCGAACAAGGTGGGACAGTTGCCGTCGGCTCCGAAGTTGGCCCGCAGCAGACCACCCTTCCGGAGGACTCGGTGAAGGATTTCCGAGAGCGCCAGATGGTCCCTGACCCAGTGCAGCGCCGCGTTGGAAAAGATGACATCGAACTCATCTTCGAAGGATGCCTGTGTAACATCCAGCAACGAAAAGGACAGGTTGTCACACGCATAGGACTGGGCAACCCTGATCATTCCAATCGATGCGTCGATCCCGACGACCCGGCCGCGCGGGACATACTCGGCAATCTGCGCCGTGATGGTGCCATCCCCGCATCCCACGTCGAGGATGACTTCGTCGCCGCGGAGATCGAGTTCAGAGAGCATGCTTGCCCCCCATTCCTTCTGGTGAGCAGACGCCTTGCGATACTGGTTTCCATCGAATTCGACTGTCACCTAAACCTCCCATTCCGGGGTATCACTGTTGCTCCCTCACATAGGCGCGTAGGCGTTCGATCAACAATTCGTTGAACCGGACAAAGTCTGAGAGTGCTGACGGATCGAGATCCGACCAGATGGCCTGAATCGCCTCCTCACGGAGGGTACGTAGCCGATCCAGCGTCTCCCTTCCCTTGGCGGTCAGGTGGTAGTTTCGCTGTCGCCCGTCCTGCTTCGAGATCGATGTCCTGACCAACCTCTTCTGCAACAGCTGGCGAATCAGCTTGGAGATGGCACCCGGCGTGTTGCCCTCATCCTTGGCGAACATCGACGGCATGAAGTGCTCGGTGGCAATGCCCTCGAGGATCCTCCACTGAGCGTCGGTAAGACCGACTTCAGCCGCGAGTTGGGCGCGCCTCCTGGCGAAAAGCGACGCCAGTTGGGGGATCTGCTCGATAGCTCGAAGGGTCACGTTTCTCTGGGCTACATCCATGACAAACCCGATCACATAAGTAGACGATAAAGTCAATTGTTGACTTAGTCAATTATTTTATTCAGCTCACAGCTCGAATACTTCTCAAAAACACGAAGGTTTTCGTTGACAACATACGACGATCTTCGTATAATCGCTTCACATGGCTCTCAGAACGAGCATAAAGACCGTACCCAGCTTGCGAGCACACGAGATCGCTCGCGTGACGAGTTGTCGAGATTCGCTAGTCCAAGCAAAACCTAGAAGGAGATTCCCATGAAGAGAATTGAGACCCGGCTTGTCCCGTCTATCCGATACCGAGTTGCCGCATGGCTAGGAGTCATACTCTGTGCGGGTCTTGTAGGGAGAGCGGCCTTTGCCTTGGAGGCTCCAGCTTCAGAGAGCCGAGTGTCTTCGATCCCAGGGGGAGCCATTCCAAAACAGACCTGGAGTCAGATGGGATCATTGAAAATTCACCCAGCAGCTCCCTCGCCAGACTCCACCGTGACCCTGACCTATACCCCTTCGCTACAGCTGGACAGCGGAAAGGGCTGGTCACTTTTCTATGGCTTCAAATCCTGGGAAACCTCCCTTCAGCTGAGGAAGGAGGCCAGACTCCAATTCCGAGATGGAGAGTTGAGCACCCGCATCGAGCTGCCACCCGATGCATCCTACCTGGCGGTCCTCGTCAAACGTCCGGGAATAGCGGAGGAAGGAAGTGAGCCCGGATGGTGGGATACCTATCTCTATCGGGACGATCAACCTGTCCGGGGAGCCCGACTGGAACAGGCTCTCATGTGGCAACGAGGCAAACTGGGCCAGGAAAGCAAAGACTCCCGGGCCCTGGCACTCCTCACGGCAGAACTGGAAGCGTATCCTGACAATGCCCGAGCACACGGGGAGTTTTGGGGCCTTCGCCACCAGATGGCCAACGGCTCGCTCGAGAGTCGGGACACGCTGATCTCCGAGATCACCAGCTTCCTCGAAAATCGAAAAGACGACCCCTGGGCCTGGGAGGCTGCAATCCTTGCACACAATATGATTCGGCGCAAATTCATCGTCGATCTGGCGCGACAGGCAGCGAAACGATTCCCCCAGGAAGAGTCCCTGGACTCTACGATCCTCTTCCACCTGCAAGGGAGAGTAGCTGACTTGGAGATGCTCCCGACCCTATCCCCTCGCTGGCGAGACAGCCGTCAGTACTGGCGGCAACTGTTCCACGCTTACTCTTGGGCCAGCGTCGAGCCCTCACGCCTGCAACAGGCGGGCAAGGAGTTGCTAGCCCGGACTCCGAAGGAGAGTGACCAGCAAGGTTCTACGCGCATCGAGATAGCCGAAGCCTGGCTCAAACACGGCGTCGAGCCCAGAGCCGTCGAAGAGGTGGCGCGTGAAGCCGTCTCCATTGCCGAGGTCGAGCGCCCAGGCTTGATGACATCGGAGTCGACTCACGCTAACTCGGACCCCAAGGTCATACGCCAGTTCGCACGCAGCCCCCTGGGGTGGGCCCTCTATCAGCAGGGGCGCTATCAAGCGGCCTTGATCGAGTTGGAGCGAGCGGTGAAGCTACGCGAAAGAATGAAGGTAATGGCTTCGGCACTCTACTTCCGGTTGGGAGCCACCCTGGAAAAGCTCAACCGCCCCCAGGAAGCGCAGGAAGCGTACTTACGGGAACTGGCGTGGGGAGCCCGGTTCGAGGTTCCGACACGCAAGGCACTGGAAAGCCTCCAGCAGCGTCTCGGAGGAACTCAGGACGACCTGGAGCAGCTGATCCGGAAGCGGAGCAACGAGTTGTTGCTGGAGACCGTGGGGGAGTACTCCGAGGCCGTGCAGCTTGTGGACCAGGACCTGGGTCGCTTCGATCTGGCCGGCCGCGACGGTAAGCCCATCGACCTGGCACAATTCCGGGGAAAGTTCGTCCTGCTCGAGTTCTGGGCAACCTGGTGCTCCCCCTGTCTGAAATCCCTCAAGGACCTCCAGGGACTGAGCAAGGAGTTCCCTAACCTGGTAGTGGTGGCAGTGTCCCGGGATCAAGAGGAGTCGTGGAAGAAGGCAGAAGACTATATCCGGAACCAAGCCTATGATTACGTGTTGGCGTTCGATGACGAGAGGAAGCGCGACCTGCGGGTGAAAACGGTTCCAGCCTCATTCCTACTGGACCCATCGGGACGGCTGCGCCTAAAATCGCTGGGATACGGTCCCGAGATCAAGCTCCTCTTCGACCAGAAGATTCGATCACTCCTGAATGCGTCGTCTGCCAGAATCTTCAATCTCAGAAAAACGAGATCTTTCGTTGACAATATACGACGTCCTTCGTATAATGCCTCTCAAAACCGGGGGAGTCTACGATGATGAAGACACCGATCCCACCACGTCCCACGCCGGCAGAGCTGGAGATTCTGCACGTCCTGTGGAGCCGAGGAGCCAGCTCGGTCCGAGAGGTTCACGAAGAACTCAGTCCGGCGCGTCCCACGGGATACACGACCACGCTCAAGCTGCTCCAGGTCATGGCCACCAAGGGTCTGGTCGAAAGGGACATCAGCCGCAGGTCACACATCTACCAGTCCCGCCTCACCAAAGAGGAGACCCAACGGCAGATCCTGACCGACGTGGTAGCACGTGCTTTCGAGGGATCGACAGCCATGCTCGTCCAACAGCTGCTGGCCACGCGGGAGGCCTCGAGTGAGGAACTGTCTGAGATTCGAGAACTCCTGGAGAATCTGGAAGGAGGTTCGCGTGCAGACAATTGAGAGCCTACTAGCCCTCCCCGTACTGCAAACTCTCGGCTGGACCATGATTCACTCCTTGTGGCAAGGAGGGTTGGTGGCTTTGTCCATGGGGTCCGCGACTTTTCTCTTGAGACGAAGTGGAGCAAATGCCCGCTACCTGGTGGGCTGCACATCACTGATTCTGATGCTGCTGCTCCCCGCTCTGACGATCTGGCAAATGTCTCCTGCATCCTTGTCTTCGACTCCACCTTTCACGGTGGATGAGCAGATCCAACCGCAGCCGACGGGCACCTCGCGAGCGGCCGCTCCGGTGCTGGCAACTCCACCGACCGTCCCGGAACCGACCCCGCATTCGCTGAGGATGACGCTTTTGGCCTTCGCCTCGCTCAGCCCGCCCTGGCTGGCGCTGTTCTGGTTGGCGGGAGTCCTGCTCCTATCGGCTCGGCTGGCAAGGCGGATGGTTCTATGCCCGTCGTCTGAAGGTGAAGGAAACCAGGCCCGTCGAATCCAAATGGCAGCGCCTGCTGGAAGACCTCGCCTTGCGGATGGGCATCAACAGAACGATCCGATTTCTGGAATCGGGTTTGGCCAAGGTTCCGGCTGTGGTAGGCGGACTGCGTCCCGTCATTTTGGTACCTGCGGCTGCTCTGACCGGGCTCTCCGTGACTCAGTTGGAAGCCGTCCTGGCTCACGAGCTGGCCCATATCCGCCGCCACGACTATCTTGTCAACCTGCTTCAAGCCATCGTCGAGACCCTGCTCTTCTATCATCCGGCCGTGTGGTGGATCTCTCGTCAGGTTCGTAACGAAAGGGAGAATTGCTGCGACGACTGGGCGGTCTCCGTCTGCGGAGACGCTAGGACCTACGCCTTGGCTCTCACTCACATGGAGGAGGCCCGACGAACCTCTCCATCGCTCTCAGTAGCCGCTTCTGGGGGCCGACTTATCGACCGGATTCGGCGTCTTCTCAAGGTCTCTCCGCCCCGTCGGGACCGCGGCCCGGGATGGCTAGGAGCCTCGCTCTGCGCCGGCCTGCTGCTGATTATCGGCTTCGTCATGGATGCTTCCGTTTTGGAGAGCTCTCCTGGGCCTGAGCCAAAGCGTCAACCAGCTGGGCAACATCTCTCACAGCAGGACCAGGCCGCCCCAGCCTCAATCACTGAAACTGTGACAGCAGCGAAGCAGGCTGTAGAACAAGCGCAGAGGGCAATAGTACAGGCACAGGAGGCTGTAACCCAGGCTATGGAACAAAAGGCCGTAGGACCATCCAGACCGTCGGCCTCCGAAGCCCCAGATCTGGCTATGAAGAGACAGCTCTTAGCCCTTCTCAAGAAAAGCCTGAAGCACAACGAGGAGAGCAAGAAACGGCTCCTGCAGGTCGAATTGGGCCAGGATGGAATCCCCAATGCACCGGAGTTTCTTCAGCTCTCGGACGCTCACTTAGCCACAGCGCAGTACTACGAGAAGATGGGGAACCTGGATAAGGCACTGTCCCACCTGCAGTCCGCACAGAGTCTGAATCCGCAAAGTAACGCCGAGATCAACAGAGTCCGAGGTCGCATCTTCAAGAAAATTGACGCTATGGGGATTTCGATCCACGAGTTCATCTCGGAGGTCGTCTTACAGGCTTCAGGCGAACTCAACAGCAACGTAACCTCGTACGCCAGCAAGATGGATCCGGCGGTTCTGGAGAAGATCACTTCTTTGAGCGAAATGTTGGACAGGCCTCTGGAAACGAGTCTCCGGAAGGCAGACGCAATTCGGCAGGGCGCCGAGTCCTTCAAGCCCTTTCAGCTGAAGACGCTGCGAGGGGAGAGCAGAAGCCTTGATAATTTTCAGCAGCCGGTTCTGTTGATAAGCTTCATCTTTCCGTCGTGCGGTCCCTGCCTCCGTGACGCCCCCGTTCTTGAGGAGATCTACCAGCGCTACAAAAACCAGGGTCTGGAGATCATCGCGATCAATACCGATCCCGAACGATCCGGGTCACTCTCCGCGTGGCGGGAGGATTCTGGAACCTCGTTTCCGGTCCTGGGAGGCACCACCAGACAAGCTCTGAAGGAGGACTACGGTGTCTATCCTGGAGACAGGAGCGGTACGGCCTACTTCCTGTTGAATCGCCAGAGACAGGTGATCTTCAGACACTGGGCAGGCCAGGTCGTCCAAGACGGCTCCCTTGAAGCCGAGATACGCCACCTTCTTGGACAGGAGTCCGGCTTCACTCCGGTGAAGGCCGCCTCTGAACCCGAGCCTGAGTCGCCATCATCCTTCCGGATACAGATCCATCCCGAAAGACCAGAACCTGGACAGAGGGTTCGTCTGAGCATCGAGCCTGGTTCTTCGGGAACGCAAGCTCGGGACTGGACTCTCTTCTACGGCTTCGAATACTGGGACACCTTTCTCCAAAGGAGGAAAGAGGCGAAACTGCAGTTTCGCGGAGAACAGTTGTGGACCAGTATCGAACTTCCTCCAGACGCAGCGTACCTGGCGGTCCTCGTGAAGGGTCCCGGGGTCGGAGACGACGGCGGTGAGCCCACCTGGTGGGACACTTACCTATACCGGAATGGCCAGCCGGCCCGAAAGGCAAGACTCGAGAGAGGCCTTATGTCCCTCCGAGGAAGACTGGGCCAAGATGAAAAAGAATCCCGTGCCCTGACGCTCTTCTCCGAGGAGATCGAGGTCTACCCTGAAACTGCCGAGGCCCGAGCCCAGATCTGGGCGATTCGACACCAGCTGGCCGGCTATTCGCAGGAGAGTCGAGATGACCTGGAGGGTGAGATCTCGAACTTTCTGGAAGATCGGAAGGACAAGCCCTGGGCCTGGAAGGCAGCCATCATAGCGCTCAACCAGATTCGGCGGGGGTTTGTGGTCGATTTGGCGCGGGAGGCGACGAGACGGTTTCCTGACGATGAGTCTTTCGACTTCCTGGTGCTACACCACCTGCAAGGGAGACCCGCTGATCTTGAGGCGCTGCCGAATCTGTCTCAGCACTGGAAGGAGAATCTCGTTTACTGGAATATGCTCTTCCGAGCCTACGTGTGGCGGAATCCGGAGCCGGAACTTCTGTACAAGGTAGGCAAGGAACTGTTGGCCCGGACTCCGAAAGAAATGGACGAGCAGGGCGAAGCCCGCCTTTTGGTAGCCGAGGCCTGGCTCAAGCATAAAGTGGATCCCGGTGAGGCTGAGAAAGTAGCTCGCGCGGCGGTGTCGATTGCTGAGGTCCGACGACCCGATGCGCTGACGTCTGAGTCGACTCACGATCGCGACGACGCCAACCTGATCCGGGAGTTCAGCCGCAGTCCTCTGGGCTGGGCACTCTACCAGCAGGGACGCTATCAGGAAGCCCTCGGCGAGCTACAACGAGCCGTCCAGCTGCGCGAGGAATTGAGAGTGAGGGCCTCGGCGCTCTACTACCGGCTGGGAGCTACCCTGGAAAAGCTGAACCGCGGCGAAGAGGCACGTGAGGCCTATCTGAAGGAGCTGGCCTGGGGGTCCCACGTCGAGCCCCTCACCCGTAGGGCTCTCGGTGACCTCCAACTGCGGCTGGGCGGCAGCCAGGAAGAACTGGAGCTGTTGATAAAGCAGCAAAGCCGTCAGCCACTGTAGCCTAAACGCACACGGGGCCGACATGAATCCAAGTTCCGAGGAAAGAGCGGATGCCAGCAGGCGGGAGCAAACTGAAACCTCACTTTCTTGCTTGGGATGGAGAAAGGACGTAACCCATTAATTTAGAGTGGGATAGAACATTCTCCAAACGATCGTCTGAAAACCGTGGCGGTGGCCTCCAGGCCGCCGTTTTTCGAGCCAACGGCTCGAAGGAAAGAACACGGCGGCCTGGAGGCCACCGCCACGTTGTCGACTCAAGTTTCTTTCTCGAATGGGGCCAGCGTGGCTGGGAGTGGGACTAACCTGAAACTTCATTTGGTTCCCAAGTCGAATACCCCCCCCCGAGAGAAGGA